>NZ_JAUBUN010000008.1:8457-52579 GCF_036702665.1 Microcoleus sp. Aus8_D2 | reverse complement strand
CCTGTCATCAAAATAGGTTAGGTTCGTAGTGAGGACTTTAGTCCTCAGATTGAGAAAAGGACTAAAGTCCTCACTACAAACCTGTCATCAAAATAGGTTAGGTTCGTAGTGAGGACTTTAGTCCTCAGATTGAGAAAAGGACTAAAGTCCTCACTACGAACCCGCCATCAAAATAGGTTCGTAGTGAGGACTTTAGTCCTCAGATTGAGAAAAGGACTAAAGTCCTCACTACAAACCTGAGAGACATGATACTAATAATTTTTAAATGGTTCTGAGAGTGCTTCGGCAACCGCTTTTAAACTGCTGGAATGCCTCGCCATCATAGCATGGGCGAACACGGACAATTTTACTTCTTTTGCCGCCGATATTTGCGAACTAGAAGCAGGGACGATGATGAAATCCCAATCTGTCCAAATCGAAGTAAAATTCAGCTTTTCCAACAAGGCAGCATCTCGATTTAAATCTTCCAGAAAAGCACTGCCAGGACGCATTTGAACGCAGCCTTTTCCCCAGAGAGTGTAAGCCATCCAAGTACCGCTATGAGGCGAAGATATGGCAATAAAGCGCTGCACTCGGTTCATGCCGCCTAACCTTTGCAGGTAGTAACGAGTTACTAAACCGCCCATACTCAACCCTACTATATCTAAACGCTGTTCTGGAGCGAACTTTTTGTCTATATAGGTTGCCATTTGTTGGGCTAATTCGTCTATGCTGGCGTTCCCCCATTGGGGCGAGAGATCTAGAGTGTAAACTGACCAACCTAAATCTCTGAGGTAGGCAGACATTTTGTGAAAAATTCCTGATTTCCTGAAGATTCCGTGAATTAGCAAGACTGGGTTGCTGCTGAATTTGCTATTCATTTTTAAGTGGGAACTTTATTTTTAATAGGTGCTTTTAGTTCTTCTATTAATGCGTTAATACTTTGGGTTTCTGTTACCATTTGGCGGTGCAACATTACGTTGAGTTTGACTTCTTTGCCTACTGGCATTTGGGAGCTATTTGACGGTAAAATCATGATGTCAAATGGCGTCCATATTGATGTAAAGTTTATGCGTTTGAGCACGGTTACATCTTGATTCAAATCGCGCAGCAAGCCGCTATCGGGGCGCATATCCAGGTATCCTGGTAGGGGTAGGGAATAGGCGGTGAGGGTTCCTTTGTGGGGGGAAGATATGGTGATGAAACGCTGGACTCGGTTAAGGCCTCCGAGTCGCTGGACGTAGTAGCGGCTGACAATGCCGCCCATGCTGTAGCCTACTATGTCGATCGCCTGTTCTGGATCAAAAGTCTCAGAAATGTAGTGTGCGAGTTGCTTGGCTAGAGAGTCGAGGCCGAGGCTACCGTCGTTGGGGGTGAGATTGAGGCTGTGGACACACCATCCGAGTTGGGTGAGGCGGGCGGACATTTGACTGAATATGGTTTTGGTGTCCCAAATTCCGTGTATCAGGATGACGGGATTGCGATCGAGCGAACTGTTCATTTGAAAAGAAAATTGCTTGCTGAGTACAGCATAGATCACTCCCCTAGGGAGTTTGACCCCTAGTGGGACAGATGGTGAATCGGAGCGAGATCTCGCTGGCAAATTGGAAATCCGTCATAAATTCTGAGATAATCGTAAATAAGTGCAAAGTTAAGACTGGCATTACTGAGTAAAAATTACTAGAAGCTCTGCATTTTTCATCAAAAAATGTAAATTTTGATTAAGAAATGTAGACAAAGGTTGCCTTACCTCGTAGTCTGACTTTGTTGACAAACTTGTACAAATTTCTCTAAAAGAACAAAAGGAGTAAGTCTAATGTTTGGTTTTATCAAAAATTTCTTCGGCGGTATTTTCAGCTTTTTCGCCGGACTGTTGGGCTTGAAAAAGTCTGAATATTTCCTAGATTTGGGCGAATCTTCGGCGAAGGAACCGGCAAAGGTTGCGCCTGCCAAGGCTGAGCCTGTTGCAGCCGCACCAGCAAAAGCTGAGCCTGTTAAGTCTGAGAAGTCTGAACCGGCGAAGAAAGCAAAGGAACCAGTCGCTAGCGTTGCTGCTAAGACTTCGGAACCGGCGAAGGTACCTGCTGCAACTAACGGGAAAGTGTCGAGTCAAGCTCAACCGGTTCTGACTTTTGCTCCTAATAATTTAATGCCGACACCAACTGGAAATCGTCGCAGCCCAGGGCCCAGCATGAACAATTTCCGGGAAATGGCTCGTCAGGTGAAAACCAAGTAGAAATTAGGCCATTGGTAATAGGGAATTGGGCATTGAATCATTCCCAATGCTGGGGTTAAAAAATTAAAAATGGGATTTCTCATTTTTGATTTTTAACTCTTTTTTTATTCCCTATTTCTTGGGTGTCTGAGCAACATTATTCGTAGGGTGCGGATACATCGACAATTCCTCGCACAAAAAGCGACAATCGAGCGAGCGACGCACCTTACAGAATCGTTGAAAAGACAACCCTCCGTTTCACTCTCGCCCAACAATTGTTGTGTAACAAGACTTTTGATAAATGGTATAAGGCAATAGGGTTCACTTAACGTTTTTTGTCCGCAGCGAGCGAGCGCGGCAATCGCAGAGACTATGACATTTCTCAGTGAAGTCAGGTGCGCGCTGAGCAATTATCTTCGATCGTGAACCGTATTGTGGTATAAGGTGCGTCGCCATGAGATTGTCTATCTTTTCTTAAGATTTTTGATAGCGACGCACCCTACGAATACTTATTCCTTCTTGATTCTTCTTCTTCTTCCCTATTTCCTTGGTGTCTGAGAAAGGCTAATCCGCTGTATAGTTGGAAAGCAGCGTCCCAAGGAGTTTCGGATTTGCGCTCGACCTCTACATGAGAGTCTATCTTGCTTAACATATGCGTGTAATCGAGGACTGTCTCCGCAAAGGGAGTAAATTCCGACCACACTGTAACGTCAAGCTGTTGGTCAAATATTTCTAGCAAGTGATTCCAGTTTATTCTGGTGGTACTTTGAGGCATTTGTGGGGATTTTTTGACTCTGGATGTTTGGTTTTTTGACTGCGGTGAAGCTACGCTAGTTGCTGAACTTTGAGTGAAGTCAACGCCTTGTTTAAATTCGTAACTCTGGTCGCAAATTCGCAGAATACAGTTTCTGCTGGGAATGTGCAAGTCGCAGATTTGAGCGTAATCTTGGGTGATTTCTTTGTGGCGAAATTGCTCGGTTCTGCGGTTGGGCGAGTAGTCCATGATTTCGATGAACATCGGTAACAAGCCTTCTACTCTTTGGCTGACTTCTGACCAGTTAAATTCTATAGAACCTAGTCGATTTAGGTGATCTTTACAAACAACAGCCGGGGAAGAGAGAGACTGGAAGTGTTGCACTCGGAAGATTTGGATGTTTTGAATGTCGGCTAGGGTTGCCCAAAATACGGGAATTCCGGCTTTAATGAGTTCTTGGCCGTAAATTCTGAGTTCGGCGATGGGGCCTGTTTTGTAGAGTCTCCAGCCGCGGCTTTGGATTTGCATCCGGGTTGTGTAGGCGTCGATTTTGAAGATTCTGCTGATATTTTGTACGGCTGCGGGTTTGTCTTCGGGACTCACGGGTTCGAGGATGAGGAGTCCGGGTTCGAGGCTGCTGGGGTCATTTTTGGCGGTTTCGATGGCTTGTTGGCGCAGGTTTTGTTGTGCGGTTTCAATGCGTTGAATGCCTTGGCGGGCTTGGGAAACGATTTTGGGGTTAGTGATGTCGCGGAGTATTTGTTTGTAGGTTGTTTGGGCTTTGTCGGGGTTGTTGGTGAGTTCGTAGTAACGACCAATGTAGTATTGTACCCAGGGATTTTCGGGTGATTCTTTTTGCAGTTGTTTGATGAGTTGGGCTGCTTGTTTGTAGTCTTGGCTTTCTAGGGCGGTAGCTATTTGGTGGATGTCTGTCATGGCGGTTGCGGGAATGGGTTTGTTTCTATCTTGGCTGATGTTTGGTTGGTTCCGCCAGTGGTTAAGAAGTTTTGCTTTGATGTTTGTGTGTGATTTTTGGCTGTTTGCAAGGATAAGGTTTAGATTTTGTAACCGCAGATGTAGGCGCTTCGCCTGGACGAAGGGTACGCTTCGGAACGCGGATGTGTGCTGAGAAGTGCTATATAATATTTGGGCTGGTGTTTGTTAAAGTTGATTGGAATTAATGCTTAAGGTGTATGAACCTTTGCTGGTGCGATCGAGTCCTTGAACAACTATTTTGTAAGTGCCGCTACTGGGCAGTTTTACGATTATTTGGGATTCTCGGCCATTCGCACGAACAGGTTGGATGTCTGCAATCTTATCGCCGCTGGCAGAGATCAGTGTAATAAAATGGTTGAATGACCTGCTTGTGAGGTCGATGGTCACGGATTGACCTGCACGTCCTTGGAAGCTGTGTTCGCGGTACAAGCTGCCGTTGGGAAGGCTGGGGTCGCCGTCTTTGAGGGTTCCCCGCTGCTGTAGGAGGGACAGGGATGTGAGTTTTGGTCGATCGACATTACTGAAATCTAAGCCATAATTTGTCATGGGTGTATCAAGACCATTTCCTTCTCTAACTGTGATGATGAAAGCAGTTTTGTTTTTGGTATCTCGGACTATTTTATCAATAAAATTGGCTTGTATTTTGGGTTGATTTAAAGCTTTTGGCTGGTTAAAATTTGGTTTAGATATACATAAAATCACGCCTCCATCTTGATAGCGGGCGCTGTAGAATAAGTATTTTTGACCGTTAGTTGTAAATTCGTTATTGAAGAAGATAGTGTATCTTTCAAGTTGGGGTAGTTGTTGGTTGGGGCGGCAATTTTTATTGATGTAGATTTCGTTGGCTGGGGGCTGCGGTTGGGCCAAGACTGTTGGTGTAATCGTGGTTAGGATTGCTGAGATGAGGGTGAGGGTGAGGGTGAAGGGATCTCGATTTTTCATAAACCTGTTTTTGCTAGAGAGTTTTTGCAAGAATTATGGGTATTTTTTTACCGCAGATGAACGCTTCGGAGCGCAGATTTAGACAGATGGATATTGAATGGCTAAGCTAATTGTAATTATGAGGGGCGAGCGACTGTTCATCAATACTTTATTCTAGGTGGGATGGGCAATCATTATACCATTTTGACAAAAGATTGCTACACAATAAATGTTGTGTTTGTTTATAATACCATTGCGAGCGGGTGCGGATCTGTTAAATTGTCGATATGTAGCTAGGGATTGTTGGTGGATCCGCACCCGCTCGATTACTGTTGCATGATGAGAGGAAAAATGGTATTAGTAACAGTTTTCTACGTACCCAACTTCAGGAAGTTTTCCAGCCCTAAAATTTATTACCCGATTAAGGCTAGTCTCAAAAATCATCCGGTAGTTTTTGTCAGCCGCATCTTTCGGTACAAAAGTTAGATATTTTCCATTGCGAGGTGGGTAGCCCAGGTAATGATGTTTAGTTGCTTGAATTTGCCCTGGATATAGTGAGAAAATTCTGTCTTCACTATCGCCAATTTTAGCACCTCTGATTGTAGTAACCCGCTCGGTGTTAATATCTACTCTGGCAAGGCGACGCTTTGTTACCATAAAACTAATTCCTTTTGGCTCTCCTTGTGGCTGAAAATAGGCACAATATTCTTCATTAAGACTAGCATTGCTTTTCACTAATTTAACTCCAGCAGCCTGCGCAGCTTCATCAACTGTCATTCCTACTACGATCTGCCCGATTCCATCAAGTGCTAGTTGCGAGCGCTCTGTCAGTTGCGCTTGGGCATTAACTGATGTTGCCCACAGATAAACAATCACTATTGTACCGATTAATAACGTAAATAATTTGGTGGGAATGTTGGATTTTTGCATATATTTATATGCCTAATTTCTTCCTGTTTTTAAGGCAGGACTTACGCGGAACCTAATTATAATTATACCAAAATGCAAGTCAAGGGCAGGCAAGATGCCTGCCCCACCAGAATTATGGGAGAAGTCTATTAGTTAAGTATCGCACGCATTACCAAGTCTGGACAGGGTGTAGTTTCTATTTTATCTCTTTTCTAAACGACTTTGTAATTCAGCGGTGCGTTGTGTGGTTTTTCTTTCTAAACATTGATTTAGAAAACCGCTATAACCAGTACCGCCTCGATTGATTGAAACTTCAAGATTGCAGTCTCGATCTCGTGACTTAATCCATTGTCGCTGTATTTTGATCAGTGTCGATCGCTCTTGGTGGCTCAATTTAGACATCAGTTGTTTGTAAACCTGGTTGAGTCGTTTGTCCGAGGCCTCGTACCTTAAGCGCAGACACCTGTTAATCTCTATGTTAGTTGTGGCTTTTTCGCAAATATACTGTTGTTGAGCTATCAGAGTTGGTGTTACTTCGATCGCCCCTTTGTACTCTGCAAACACTGGCGAAGACGTAAATCCAACAATGACTAAGCCTGTGACTGCATTAAAAATCGAGATCCCTTTCATAAGTTTTCCTCTGTGTTATAAGTTCTCTGGTTGTTGCAAATCCTCAGCCTTGGTAAACCGCAACAACAATATTCAAAAGCCTGTATATATGTATATATCTCTGTCTTTCAGCCTCTTTCCGCTCTATTTATCGGAAAAATCGAGTTTCTTACAAAACTTTACATAAAGTTGCCAAATCAGGCTGGATACGAATAGCCGAGGTGGGTTGAACTCGATCGCCCTTAAAGCAAATTAAGTTAGTTTCAATACTTTTCCAATTCCGCAGTGCGCGCTTTTGTCATGCGATCCAAACATTCATTGAGGAAACCGGAATGGCCAGTACCGCCACGACTTCTATAGGTTTCAAATTCACAGTTATTGTCCCGCAACTTAATCCACCCTAATTGTGCTTCCACAAGGAGCGATCGCTCTTCGCCGCTCAATTTAGCAGCCAGTTGCTTGTAAACCTCATTCAGCCGTTTGTCCGAGGCTTCATACCTCAACCTAATACAAGATCTGACTTGTGCATCTCCTTGGGGGCGATCGCAATTAATCTGTTGAGCGATCGCAGAGCGCTCAGATTGTGCGAAAACTAATGTTGTAGCTAACATTGTCAAAAGCGCGATCGACAAAAAGAGCGATCGGCTTTTCCTTAAATTTCTTTTCATTGCCCTTAAACACCTATTTTACGAATTCTCTTAACACAAGACTGATTTGATTTAATAAATTTAAAACTTTTTTTTATATTTGGCTGTTCGCCCTGTCGATGGGATTGCTAAAGTATGTTTGATAGCTGCATCTACTCTCGCCATATTTGACCAAATACCAATTTTGCGATCGATTTCAACTTCTAGAAGCGTCACCAGATTGTCTGTCATGATTACGGAATCAGCTAACAATCGTGTTTGCTGGCCTTCCGGTGTTGCTAGGGAAACAAAAACCCGGCTTGGGTGTCCTGCGCGGGCTAAATTGCTAGTAATCATCGCCGTAATAGTTTGTCCTAAGCCAGTCCCCAGATTGTCAGCTTGAACTATCAAAACTGGACGGCGTTTCGCAGTGCGCAAATCAGCATTGGGAAACAGAGCCAGCACTACATCACCTCGCCTATAAAGCATCGTAAGCATCCATTTCGGGTCGTTCCCAATCCTCTGCAAACCTGCTCAACCTTACCCGTAAATCTCCTGCTTGTTGCCGATCGATACCGCGAGATTGCAGCTCTACTAATCCTGATTCTGCCAGAAAAGTAACGATAACTTTCCCTTCTGTTAAGTCACCAGGAGTTTCCAATAACACAACTTGACCGTCTCGATATATACCCTTTACTGATTTTAACATTTTAGTTTTATTCCTAATGACTCATTGACATTTTAGCTTCCTTTACAATATCTAGCACTTCAGGGAAATATTTTTTGGGATGGGTACTTTTCAAAAGCGGCTCCTACCAAGGATAAAGCCACCATCGGTGCTGTTACCGCCCTCAAGATTCTCCTACCCAAAGAAACAGGTTCAAAACCAAACTCGATCGCCCTTTCCACTTCTCCATCAGTCCAGCCGCCCTCCGGGCCAACCGCGATCGCGATCGATAATTCTGCCCCAGCCGGGGGCACGCACGCACCATCCACCGCCCCTACAAAATGGGGTTCTAATTCTTGCTCCCCCCGAAGCCCGGGGGGTTGGGGGGGTTCTAAACCAGCTATTACAGTCGATAATTCATCCGGTTCTTTCTCCCCCCGAAGCCCGGGGGGCTGGGGGGGTTCTAAACCAGCTATTACAGTCGATAATTCATCCGGTTCTTGCTCCCCCCGAAGCCCGGGGGGCTGGGGGGGTTCTAAACCAGCCAAACAATCCCACAAATGCTGATTATTCCCGCGAGCAGCACAAATAAATCGATATTTCTGACGGCAATCTTTGACAGCAAAATCAAAGGAAACTGGCTCATAAACCGTCGGCACAATTTGACGTTCCGACTGTTCCGCAGCTTCCGCAGCAATTCTTCTCCAGCGATCGACTTTTTGAGGACTCGGTTTGAGCAAAGTGCGATCGCTCGTCACTGGCACAATACTAGCCACTCCCAACTCCGTCGCCTGCCGGACAACCTCATCAAAGCCGTTTCCCTTGGGCAAAGCGGCGATCAAAGTCACTGTGGCCGGGAGCTCCCTGTTAACCGCAATCTCCTCTGTTATCGACGCAAATAACCCGGTTTCCTGGGCTTCTAGAATTGCTGACCACCAATGTCCTCGGCCGTCCATTGCTATAAATCGATCGCCCGCTTGCAAGCGCAACACCCGATTTAAATAATGCTGTTGTTCGGCAGTTAAGTTGATGGTGCGATCGTAAATTTGAGCCGGATTTACTGCTAATCTTTGTAATTGAGGCATTGAATTTTAGATTGCTCGTTTTCTATTAGATTTCTTTTATTTAACCGCAGAGAACGCAGAGAACGCAGAGGAAGAGAGACTCAGAGGAGATGGGCAGGTATGGTTTGAACCGCTCAGAAATCATAAAGGCAAAGCATTTACAAGCGGAATTATTTGACAAATCCAAGCTTTTTTCTGCAAATGCTTTGCCCTTATATTAATTTTGTGTGAACTCTATCTAATGCGATCGAAAATTGACAATCGAAAATCGGCTTATGCTTCCTCCTTAATCTTCTTCAAATAAGTGGAAATTGCCTCTGTAGCTAGCTGCGTGATTGGCTTGCCCTGACGGGCTGCTTCTTCCTTGAGCTCGTTGTAGATTTCATCGCGGACGCTAATTCGACGGCGGACTTTACCACCGCCAGCAGTGGCAGTCTCGTTCTCATCGCCGTTACTAGACGTAACATCTAAATCATTAATCTCAGTTGTCATCGAGTCAGCAGATTGGTGATTGGTTACAAATTGACGGATAGATTCTAACCCAACGCGATCGCAAAAATCGCCAAAACTCTCGCTCGTTTGCCGTTTTTGCTTGAAATAAACAAAAATTGGCTCCAGAAAAGCTTCAAAATTATTGACGTGCAGCTTTTCCTCAATTGGTTTAGCCAGCCGCGTCTGCGAGGGAGAACCGCCCAGCCAAATCTGGTAGGATTCCGGGGAACTCCCGACAAATCCCAATTCTGCCATATAAGGGCGAGCGCATCCATTGGGGCAACCAGTCATCCGCACCACAAAATGCTCGTCTTCTAAACCAACTTTGGTCAAAAGCGCCCGAATCCGCTCTAAAATGCTGGGAATCACGCGCTCGGATTCGGTAATTGCCAGTCCGCACGTCGGCATTGCCGGACACGCCATTGCATAGCGTACCAAAGGATCGATCGCAGTTTCCGCTTGAATGCCGCTGCGATCGAGTATTCCCTGAATTTCTGATTTGATATCCGGCGAAATATCGTAAATCGTGACGTTTTGGTGCGGTGTCACCAGCAGGGGCAAATTGTACTTCTGCACGATTTCCCGCAAAGCCGTTTTTAGCTGAAACGAGCCTTCATCCTTAATCCGACCGTTTTCTACGGAAATGCCGACAAACAGCTTGCCGTCGCCTTGTTCGTGCCAGCCCAAGAAATCAAAATACTTCCACTCAGGCAGCGGTTTAAACGCTTCTAGCGGTTTGCCAAAATATTCGGCTACTTTTTCTTGGAACCACTTGACGCCTTTGTCGTTAATCAGGTACTTGAGTCGGGCGTGTCGTCTGTCTGTGCGATCGCCAAAATCTCTTTGCGTTGCTACAATTGCCTTGACCAAATTGTAAACATCATCTTTGGCAACATAGCAAATCTCGTCCGCAACCCGAGCAAAAGTTTCTTCTTTATTGTGAGTGCGGCCCAAACCGCCGCCGGCAAACACGTCAAAACCTTGCAACTCGCCAGCTTCATTGGTAATTACCACCAAGCTCAAATCCTGAGAGTACAAGTCTATTGAATTGTCTCCCGGTACAGTAACGGAACACTTGAACTTGCGCGGCATATAATGCTCGCCGTAAATCGGCTCTTCCTTGTCGTCGCTAAAGATTGTGCCGTTACCGTTTGACTGTCTGGCGGCCTTGACTGCGGGATCTTCCTCAGCACTAACAGCCTTTTCCCCATCCAACCAGATTTCGTAATAAGCACCGGTTTGCGGTGTCAGCAAATCGGCGACATTGTTGGCGTATTTCAGAGCATACTGATATTCTGGGCGATTTTTGTATGGTGCTGGCGGTGCCATGACGTTGCGGTTCAAGTCGCCGCAAGCTCCCAAGGTTGACCCCATATTTTTAATAATTGAGGAAAACACTGCTTTAAGATTTTTTTTCAGCACGCCGTGAATTTGGAAACCTTGGCGGGTTGTGACGCGCAGCGTGTGGTTGCCGTATTCTTCTGATAGCTTATCTAACGCCAAGAATAGCTCGGGTGGAACTAACCCGCCGGGATTGCGGGTGCGGAGCATGAACTGATAGTCTTTTTCTTGTCCTTTAACTCGATTGTCGCGGTTGTCTTGCTGGTACGAGCCGTGAAATTTGAGAATCTGAATCCCGTCTTCGGTGAAGTGGGTTGTTTCTTGTAACAGTTCAGTCGCAACGGGTTCTCGTAAATAGTTGCTGCGTTCTTTGAGACCTTCTGATTTAGAGGGCTTGCGCGCCGCAGGGGTTGAAGTGGTAGATGTAATCATGGGAATGTGTAGTGCCAGTTATAATTAGATAAAGGTCGATCGAATATTTCTTGACAATTGGACAGTTGACAAATTTGCACTTGACAAATCTCCTCAGAAATGCTGTGGCGGATCAGTTGACAACCCGGTTAAAAACTAAGTTAATAACGGTAATCCGGTAGGAATTCTGATGTTGTTCTATCTTAACACGATCGAGCCGGAGCCCCAAAAATTGTAATTAAGAGTTTATACTTTGGCTAGCTTAACTGCTGGAAACTTTAGAAATAATTAACCTCAACCTTTAAAACTATGTCACTGTATGACGAAGACACCTTTGTGGTATTAGAAACAAACCAGCCGGAGCAGTTTTTGACGGCGGTGGAACTATTAGAAAAGCTGACAGCGGTTTTAGCCGGAGAACACGAAGATTTGCCGCAGGATGTGCTCAAATTCTCTTCTGTGGAAGAACAAGCTAGGTATTTAATTGATACTTATTGTGAATTAGATGTCGGGCCGGGAAAATTTTTGCAGTGGTACGCAGTGCGTTTAGAAAAATAATTTTGGGAATTGGGAATTGGGAATGGGGCATGGGGCATGGGGCATGGGGAATTGGGAATTGGGCATGGGGCATAGGGCATAGGGCATCGGGCATGGGGCATTGAGAATTGAGAATTGGTTATTAAAACAAATAACAAGTAATAAGTAATAAGTAATAAGTGACAAGTAATAAGTAATAAGTAACAAGTAACAAATAACAAGTAACAAATAACTTAGGCCCCATGCCCTATCCCCAATTCTCAATTCTCAATGCCCCATGCCCGATGCCCTATGCCCCATGCCCCATGCCCTATCCCCAATTCTCAATTCTCAATGCCCCATGCCCGATGCCCTATGCCCCATGCCCCATGCCCGATGCCCGATGCCCCATGCCCTATGCCCCACGCCCTATGCCCCATGCCCCATGCCCAATTCCCCATGCCCAATTCCCCATGCCCAAGAATTAATCTTCTAATTGTTGAACCGATGATACTTCAACTGCGGTAACATCGATCGTACCGGGCGGCGTCAAGCGGCTAAAATGACCTTCCTCTATTTTCAGAGGTTCGCCGCAGTTGGCACACTGAAACTGAGTTTGATTTAAAGCTGTGAATTCGTATTGACAAACAGGACACTTGTCCTCAATTAAATTGCGTTTCAACCACCACTGAAGCACGAAAAATCCTACCACAGGTGTCAGCAGCAACAAACCTACTACAATCAACAATGATTTAACTACCCAACCCAAACCAATTGACACCAACACGCAGGCGATGCCCAGCAATATCAGCCAATTGCTAATACGGGGTAGGTTTAAAGAGATTTTGGGGGTGCCTTGGTTCACGGTGGTCTCCTTTGGTGTCTTTGCTGGTAGGCATAACTCTATCCTACTCAGAAATTCAGGCGGTCGATCGAGTTAATCTTCCCATTGTACACCCTGAAACCGCTCTCTAGGTTATGAGTTAATCAGTGTCTGATGGTTGAAAAATCCCTTGTAAGGATTGACAAAGCGGTTGAAAACTAAATTTTGCGAGGGTTTGTTCCCTCAACCACGGCCGATCGCACTTTTTATCTTTTCCTTGAAGCATTTCCACACAAGCAACCGCTACTGCTGCCGGATCTCGGTGAGGAACTCTCCATCCCAGTTTACCATCTTGCAGCGGATCTGCTGACCCGTCCGCGTCCCCGGCGAGCACTGGTATTCCGCAAGCTAAAGCTTCCAAATACACTATACCGAAGCCTTCCTGGGAGGGCATTACATAAGCATCGGCTAACTGATAATGTGCTGCTAAGTCTTCTGTCGGTACAAAACCCGCAAAGATTACTCTTTCGGAAACTCCCAAATTAAGGGCGAGTTTTGCTAATCTAGGGCGATCGTCCCCGCGTCCAATTACTAAGTATTTCACATTGGGAAAACTTTTGGCAATTTCCGGCAAAGCTTGAATTGTGACATCGACGCCTTTGTAACTATCGGTCGATCGCAATCTGGCTACAGTCATCAATATTTTAGCACCAACCAGATCGTACTTTTCTAATAAATGCAGCGGTTTGGGGCCGATAGTAAATATTTTTTCATTGACAGTACAAGGTACTATTTGGAATTTGTCGGGATTTAAGTTGTTGAGTTCGCAAGTACGCTCGCGCGTGTACCTGCTAATCGTCCAAATGCGATCGGCTTGTCTCATTGCTATTTGATCTTTTAGCGGAAGTGTTTCCCAAACTTCCTTGCCGTAAGTTAAAATCGTGTAGGGAATTCCCAACGCCTGGCATAATGTTTTAATGAGCGGTGCGAGTTTGATGTGACCGCAGAAAACCCGTTGCGGTCGTTTTTGTAGCAAGCTGGTTAGCAATTTGGCGGCAAACTTCAGACGGCCAAGCCAAGCGGGATCAGTTTTTAGGTAAGAGAATTTGAGATTTTTGGACTCGAAGGGATTGTGACAATCTGGAGAATCTCGCAACAGCAAAACTTCTGCTTGTGGCGGAAAGTTGTTTGCTGCGGTTAGTGACAGGTAAGCTTTCAGGATGTCTTGGGCGTAGGATTGGATGCCGCCTTCGCTGGAAAATATTTCGAGGAAACAGAATAAGCAAGAAGACTGGGCGGTTGAAACCAGGTCTATACAAACACAACCCGCCGACGCGGGTTGAATACCAGAAGTCGTAGGGTGCGTCGCCATGAAAAATCCCTAGCTAAATATCGACAATCTTACAGCGACGCACCTTGCAAACAAGGCCAGTGCAAAAAACCCCGTCTCGGCTTTCATGTCGCCCTAAAACAAAAAGCCCCTCACCATCGCTGGTTAGGGGAGAAAATTATCAGGGTGCATCTACTAATGTGCTTAGTATAGCATCCTTTTGTGGGGTGTCACCCATCATGGGTGACACCAACGCAGTTTGTTCGATGAGAATAAATTATCTTTGAGGTGCTAAATGATTGCCAAAGCTTGTATGTCCGATCGCATTGTCGCTGTTAACCTAAGATAGGACAGACGCAAAAATCCTCAGAAAGCCTGTAGATTGGTAGATTTATGCTCGCCAAAGCCGATATTTTTCCAGAAATCGGGTTGGCGATCGGCAAGTCCTATATTATTTAAAATAAATCCGTGCTAGACCTCAAATTAATCCGAGAAAATCCGCAAGCCGTACAAGAGTGCCTCAACACTCGCGGAGGCAACTACGAAATCGAGCCGATCGTACAATTAGACAAACAGCAGCGGGAACTCGAAGGTAAGCGATCGCAACTGCAAGCCCGCAGCAACGAAATAGCCAAACTCATCGGGCAAAAAAGAAAATCGGGTTTACCCCTCGAATCTCCCGAAATTCAAACTTTGCAAGCAGAAGGTAACGAAGTCGGCACCCAGTCGAACGAATTGCAAGCACAGGAAAAAGACTTAAAATCTCAAATAGAAGCTCTATTGTTACCATTGCCGAACTTACCCGGTAAGTCAACTCCGTTGGGTAAAAATGAAGATGAAAATATCGAAATTCGCCGCTGGGGTGACGAATACATCCCCCAAAATCCCAAGATTTTGCCACACTGGGAAATCGGCGAAAAGTTAGGAATTCTCAACTTTGAACGGGCAGTAAAAATTGCTAGTCCCCGCTTTGTCACGTTAGTTGGAGCGGGTGCAGCCCTGGAAAGAGCGATTATTCAATTTATGCTCGACCGCCATACAAAAGCTGGTTATATAGAAGTAATTCCCCCACTTTTAGTTAACACCGAATCCCTCACTGCAACAGGTCAACTTCCCAAATTTGCGGAAGAAAGTTTTAAGTGCGATCAAGATGATTTATGGTTGATTCCTACTTCGGAAGTTCCGGTTGTCAATTTGTACCGAGGTGAAATATTGACAGCAGAACAGTTACCAATTTATCACTGTTCTTTCACTCCTTGTTTTCGCCGGGAAGCGGGAAGTTACGGCAAAGATACGCGAGGATTGATTCGGTTGCACCAATTTAATAAGGTGGAATTGGTGAAACTGGTGCATCCGAGTACGTCGGAAGCCGAACACGAAAAGCTCGTGCAGGATGCTGAGGGTGTTTTGCAGGCGCTGAAATTGCCTTATCGGGCGATCGAGCTTTGTACCGGCGACTTAGGTTTCGCCGCGGCAAAAACCTACGATTTAGAGGTGTGGCTGCCTTCTGCGGGCAAATACCGCGAGATTTCGAGTTGTTCCAATGTCGCAGATTTTCAAGCGCGGCGGGCGAATATTCGGTTTAAAGAAGCGGGTAAAAAAGGTACTCAATTCGTGCACGCCCTCAACGGTTCCGGTTTGGCTGTGGGGCGGACAATGGCCGCTATTTTGGAGAATTACCAGCAGCCGGATGGGACGGTAAAAGTGCCGGAAGTTCTCCAATCTTATCTCGGTCGCGAGGTTTTGTAAACCTTGTTCGTAGTGAGGACTTCAGTCCTACTCTTAGAAAGAATTAGGACTAAAGTCCTTACTACAAACCAGGTTCGTAGTGAGGACTTCAGTCCGCCTCTTAGAAAGAATTAGGACTAAAGTCCTGACTGCGAACCTGGGAAAATTAGGACTAAAGTCCTTACTACGAACAGGGATTGAATATTACTTACAAATTTTTTAGCGCTTCCTTAATATCCAGCGCCAAAAATCTATCCAACGCTAAATACATCCAATAAAGAGATAACTGAGCGTCACTGTTAGTCTTTTGAAACCCCAAAGCCAAGCTCATTTTTTCGTATATCGGGTGAATCATTAGCATATGCACGTCGCAAAGATTGGGAAAATCTTTTTTCATTTCAACTAAAACTTGCTGTATGTGTTCCACGAAAAAAACGCGGTATTCTTCTAAATATTGCGGGTCGATTGTCCAACTGCGGACAAATACTGACTGGCAATTTTCATCTCCCGGAAGTGCCATCGTAAAAGGATCGATCTCAGCAGAAACAGAAGTTAAGTGCAGGCTTTTACTAGGTGCGTTAAAAAAATTAACTTCCGATTCGGCTGCGGTGGGATAAAGTAAGTAAAAGCCGACAGGATTATGGTTGTCGCAGCGGCGCAAAACTCCCATTCCTTTTGAATATTTGCCGGCCAAAACCCGGAGAAATTTAGCAATTTGGTAGGGAACTGCGTTCGTGCTCCGGTTCATCCAGTTGTAATAGGTTGCTAATAAATTTGCTACGGGAATTGCATCGCACCGAGGATTAAAATGATCTAATTTGAGTTGAACCGGATTTTCGGGCTTCGGGGTATCTAAAATTTCTGGGATGGGTTGAATTTCAATTGCTGTAGCGTTACCGTCAAAGTGTTTTGCGATCAATCCGAGTGCTTCTAGTTTATCTAACATCATGCCGGCGGCGCGATCGCTCCCGCGATCGGAATCCGAGTAAAATAGTTCTGCTGCTTCCCGGTGGGTGCACTGCACTTCTGTTGCTAGCAAGTCCAGTTTCGCCAGCGGCGGTTTGACGCGGGGCTGGTTTTCCTGAAGCTGTTTCACTGATAAGTAAATCCAAAGCCTGACAAAGCATTCAGCCCTAGTGCGAGTGACGCCTACTCGTTTCATCAACAGCGAAACAGCGGCGCGGCGTTGAGATTGAGAATACCAATCATCTAGTTTTGCAATATCCATTTCAGTCGGGAAGCAGCGAAGGAACTCTAGTTATATATTTTGGCTTAATTTTCCCAAAAACTTCACCCTGCTTCAGGTTACTTGTTGCCGCTGTTGCTGAACTTGTCTAATTTCCCCTGACTCTACAATACAACTGGTTGCTCCTTGCAAGTTCGCTGCTTCACAAAGCAAAATCAATTTTAGATGTTTTCTGGCTTGATTTAACAAAGTAACGAACTCGACTAAATTAGCATTTTGAGAGGTTGACGGTATGCACAGCGCTTATATCAATCGGATTGGAAAATTTTTGCCAGGGGAAGCGATTAATAATGATGAGATGGAGGAGTATCTAGGCAAAATTGCCGATCGCCCTTCGAGAGTCAGACAGCGCATTCTCAACAGTAACGGGATTAAACAGCGCTATTACGCGATCGACAAACAGCAGCAAACACTGTATTCTAACAGCCAAATGGCAGCGTTTGCCGTCCGGGATGCGATCGCCCAAGCAAATTTGGAACCAGGGGCGATCGACTTATTAGCCTGCGCTACCACTTTACCAGACTTATTGGTACCGGGATTTGCCAGCACAGTACATGGGGAACTTTCCGAATTATCTCCCCTAGAAATAGTTTCAACTCAAGGAGTTTGCTGCGCTGGAGTTAGTGCCTTAAACTACGCCGCATCTCAACTCGAACTCGGCAAAAAACAAACAGCAATCGCCGTAGCCTCCGAATTTCCCTCGCGCCTGTTCAAAAATAGTAAATTTGAAGCAGAAACATCAGTGCAAGCCGGAAAACCCCTACCTTTCGATACAGAATTTCTGCGTTGGATGCTATCCGACGGCGCCGGAGCATTTTTGCTGCAAAACCATCCGAATGCCACAGGAATTAGCTTAAAAATAGAATGGATTGAATTGATTTCCCACGCCAATGCCTATCCAATTTGTATGTATTCAGGAATGACAAGCGAAACAGCAACTAAAAGCTGGCTAGATTATTCATCCTACCTCGATGCAGCCACAGCCGGAGCTTTTGACTTGCGGCAAAATATTCGTTTGCTAGACAATGTAATGAAATTAGGTGTCGAAGGTTGGCTGAGCTTGATTAAAAACGGCAGAGTTTGTCCGCAGGAAATTGACTGGTTGCTGTGCCACTATTCCTCTCACTTTTTCCGGGGACAAATTGTGGAACTTTTGGAACAAGCAGGCTGCATGATTCCCCAAGAAAAATGGTTTACCAACTTGTACGCGCGGGGAAATACAGGCTGCGCCTCGATTTATTTAATGTTAGAGGAATTGTTCAAATCTGGCAAATTGCAGCCGGGACAAAAAATCTTTTGTTTTGTTCCGGAAAGCGGTCGCTTTACAACGGCATACATGATGTTAACTGCTGTGGAAAGCACCAAAAAATCTATGACTTCTCCTATGTCTCAATCCTCTGATGTTTCTGAAGATTCGCCTCTGGAAAGTGTTAAACCGGAAATGATTTACTCTCCGCAAGCTTATTTGTTGCGGGAGTTAGCCTGGATTTGGCTGAGGTTCGATCGCGAAATCCGTTCCGTTCCCATTGTCCGCAAATTGTACCGGGGAGAGTTTACAATAGAAGACTATCAAGCTTTGCTGTGCAATCTCCGCCCGCAAGTTGTCGAGGGAGCACGCTGGATTGCGCGCGCTGCTTCTAACATGACTGACTTTCGTTTGCGATCGACTTTTATCGGTCACGCCCAAGACGAACACCGCGACTATCAAATGCTAGAACGGAATTATGTTTCTGTCGGCGGCGAGTTGTCAAAAATTGTCGAATATGATAAGAATATTGGCAGCGAAGCGCTATCAGCTTTTATCTTCCACCAAGCATCGCGGGAAAATCCGGTTGATTTAATTGGCAGTATGTTTATTATCGAAGGATTGGGCGATCGGTTGGCGGGAAAGTGGGCAAAAGAAATCAAAGAAACTCTCGGTTTGCAAGACGAACAAGTATCATTTTTAGCTTATCACGGAGCCAATGACGAGTCGCATTTAGCCAAATTAGAAAATTTGATTAATGCCGAGTGGATGACGGAGGATATAGCCCGCCGCATTGTCAAAACTGCTCGCGTCACGGCTCGTTTATACTTGCTGCAATTGGAGGAAATCCGCTAATGCAAAAGCTGCAAAAACAAGATATCGAAACTCTCCCCGACGAGCGGCAAATCCCCTATGATCCGAAACCGTACAACCGCCGAGATCCGAATGTTTGGGATGTCCTGTTTTGCGATCGGTCAATTCCCGTCGATTTAGTTGCAAAAGCCTACATGATCCGGGATTTGCAAAACTGGACTCGCAGTTATTTGCTGATTCCGATCAAAGTAATTGCTAACTTGTTGCTGGCGGTAATTATGACAACAAAGCGCCTGTTGCCGTTTCAATTTCGCGCTTACACATTAATGCACAAATCCGCAGCATTTTTCCTAAATAACTTTGTCTCGCCAGAAGCTTGTTATTTAATTGTGCGCCACATCTGCATCGGCTCCAACATTATCAACTTCTTGATTGATAACGGCCCAGACACCCAGATTGAAAAGTCAAAACTTTATCCGCGCACAGTTAGCGATTTAGCTGACAATGCCTTTCTAGAACACGACTTAATTCTGTATAACTTTGTCTGGGATTACAACCAAGCAATACTGACAAATCCCAACTGGTTGCAGCTTGTCAAAAAACGCGGAATCAATTATGATAGCATTCAACCGGTGGAAGTTGCAATAGATTTTGACAAACGCAGGTGGCTGAGGATTTTGGATTTAGAATCTGCGATCGAATTGTTTAAAGTATTTTATTCTCTGTGTTTGACTAGCGACGAATTTGCGCGAGCAGTGATGTCGCTTCAGTTAGATGAAAACTTCGGAGTATATGTCAGCGAAATTACCGGAAATTACGACTGGAATCATGTAATTGTCAACCGCCATCCGCTAGCACCCAACAGTCCATTTAATGCAGCGCGCGACTTGTTTTTGCACGGAATAATTTCTGAATATCTCTATCGGTATTTGGAACTCAAAAAAGAGATGAACACTGCCGAAAATTAGGGTGCTGATGCACTCAAAAAAAAATCAAATAGGTTTGTAGTGAGGACTTCAGTCCGCAAAAAATCCTAAATAATAAAGTTCTCACTAATTCCCCAATCTCAAAGTTTCGCTCAAATAAAAAAACTAGGTTTGTAGTGAGGACTTTAGTCCGCAGAAACCCAAAAAATAAATTACTCACTACAAAAACTTACCAAAAAGAATTGGTTTAAAGCCGGAACCCCGATCGGGAGAAATTAAAAGAAAACTATTCATTACTCCAACCCTCTTCTTTCCAGGGAAAGTGCTGTCAACTGTCAACTGTCAACTGTCAACTGTCAACTGTCAACTGTCAACTGTCAACTGTCAACCGTCAACTGAATGAATATAGCCCTAGAAATAGGAGAAAACTGTTAATTTTCAATATAAAGTTAATAGTACAACTCAAGCTCAGAGTAGCTGTGGTTGTTCCACTATTTTCGGCAAATTCTGAGGTACGACAACCCACTTCCCTGTAATCGGGTCGCGGTAACTAATAAACGGATTAGATTTTAAAGGCTTAGTGCAAGGTTTAGCTGCCATTTCTACACGCTCCAAATAAATCATCTTGAATAACTGCTACAACACTATACCTTTAATAATCGCCTGTCTGACCGAAAATCCGGGTGATTGATGGCTCAAAAATAAGTGATATTTTAGGTATTTTTTAGTGACAGATAGCACTTTTTAATGTGATGAAAAACTGCCTTGAGAGTGAGCAGTATCACAAAAAAAACTCCGAAAAACAATTCTGCCTTGTGCCTTTTACCTTCTACCTTCAAAAGGCCGACTATTTTCAGTGGATATCTGATATTATTAAGTAAGGTAAAGACGTTTATCAGAGATCTCCTCACGAACTTATGGCGCTATTTGGATTTGGCAAAAAGTCGAGCCTGCCGTCTCCCCAAGACGCATTGCCGGGACGGGCAGAGTTGATGCCGGTACCGGCAACTCACTTTGTTAACGGCAATCCGCTCAAAGCTCCGTTTCCAAACGGCATGGAGACGGCCATGTTTGGGCTGGGCTGTTTTTGGGGCGCGGAACGCAAATTTTGGCAGGAAAAAGGTGTTTTTTCGACTGCTGTGGGCTACGCGGCGGGGATTACTCCGAATCCTACTTACAATGAAGTTTGCAGCGGGATGACGGGACATAATGAAGTTGTTTTGGTTGTGTTCGATCCGAAAGTAGTGAGTTACGAAACGCTGCTAAAAGTTTTTTGGGAAAGCCACAATCCGACTCAAGGAATGCGTCAGGGTAATGATTCGGGTACTCAATATCGATCGGGAATTTACACGTATTCAGCCAGCCAAAAGCAGCTAGCTGAATCGTCGCGGGATGCTTACCAGCAAGCTCTGACGCCTGCTGGTTACGGCAAGATTACTACTGAAATTATTGATGCTCCTGAGTTTTATTACGCAGAAAGCTATCACCAGCAGTATCTTGCTAAAAACCCGAACGGTTATTGCGGTTTGGGCGGTACTAAGGTTTGTTTGCCTGCTATGTCTCAAGCTTGAAACTTTATTCACCTTGATGGGGCGCAACAAGGTTCGTTCCTGTCAATTTCAGGTCTTATGCAGTCTATATCTGCTGTCTGCGATTGAGGCCAGATCCCCCCTTAGCTTGCCCCCTACTCGACCCCTACTCCCCTTAATAAGGGGGGGACAGGAAGCGTGGAAGTCCCCCTTCTTAAGGGGGATTTAGGGGGATCTGGCCTCAGATAAAAGCGAAATATAACTGGTTCCCAGGCTCCAGCCTGGGAATCCATATTGAGAGGCTCTGCCTCGCTCTTAAAAATGGAGGCAGAGCCTCCGGATCGGCGTTACCAGGCTGGAGCCTGGTAACGAGTGTAATCCCTACAATATAGGGCTAGAATTCTGCCACCAATAGCGGAATATATTAGTAGTTGCAAACAGGTGAAAAATGCTGACGGGTGTTGTAATTATCAATTTAATGATATCTGTGACCTGTTTTTATATAGCTGCGAAGGTGTGGAAAATTAGGCGGACGATCGCACGTTTTGAAGTTCGGATCGCAGCAATAGAGCGCTGTAGCAGGAATGTCCTCGGCAAATCGCCCAACTTTTTTGCAAAAAGGCAGCAACGTGCTCGCGAATTGCGGGTGCATTATCAACAACTGGAATTGCAACTGCAACAGGTTCAGCAACTTTTGGGATTGCTGGGTTTGGGGCGGATGCTTTGGCCCAAGCGCGATCGACCTTTGAGGTAAGCTATCCTAAAATTGTATGGAGAGAAGTTATAAAAATGTCAACTAAACGCTCAGGATTCTTTATTGGCGGTCTGTTGGTGGGTTCGGCGATCGGGGCCGTGACTGGCTTGTTGATGGCACCGCGAACGGGCAAGGAGACGCGGCAGATCTTGAAAAAATCGGCCGATGCTTTGCCGGAGTTGGCGGAGGATTTATCGACTAGCGTGCAATTGCAGGCCGATCGACTTTCGGAAACTGCACTGCGAAATTGGGACGAAACTTTGGTTAGATTGAAGGAGGCGATCGCAGCGGGTTTAGAAGCGACTCAGCGGGAACGCCAAACGCTGACGGAAACAGAAGTAGAAGTGAGTCCCCCATCGCGCCCTCCCGTCCGCTAATCAGGTGAGGAGCGAGCAAAAATAAGGTATTTTAGTCATTGCGAGTCGATCGCAATTCTTGATTTACTGCAACACTTAGGTCAGCCCCAAATCCGAGATTCAAGTGAGCGATCCCATATTCTGGCTAGGACTTTCGATTTTGCTAGTAGCAGTTAGCTTAACTGCTGTTTTAGTGACTTTAATACCTGCGGTGCAAGCGCTAGCAAGGGCAGCCCGCAGCGTGGAAAAGCTCGCTGACACGCTTTCTCGCGAGTTTCCACCGACTTTGGAGGCGATTCGGTTGACGGGGCTGGAAATTAGCGAGTTGACGGATGATGTCAGTGATGGGGTGCAAAGTGCGGGCGAGGTTGTCAAACAGGTCGATCGTAGTATTGGTACTGCAAAAAAACAGGCGCACAACGTGCAGGTAACAACTCGCAGCGTGGTGAGTGGGGTGATGGCTGCTTGGAAAACTTTAACTCGCAAGCCGCCGATTTCTGGGACAAATCGCCGATCGGGCGATCGATTGTCGCAGAGTCAAAGAAGTGCAATTTCGCTGAGGGATTCGGGTTTGGATGACAAGTATTCTGGGGGTTACGGTGCGGCTGCGGGTAATGGCGAATCGCCGCGCTTGAGAAATGGCGAGGGTTCTGGTTTGCCGGCGGATGCTGAAGATTTTGAACAAGTGCGATCGAACGATACTTGATTGCACCAAAAGCGCGATCGTCCCTCAATAGTATTTGTAGGGTGTGTCGCCATCAACCATCCTCAAAAAAACATAGCAAATCTCATAGCGACGCACCAATCGATCGTATTAGAATAAAAAAACCTAACAGCAATACTTTTGCAAATTTCCCTTCGTACAAATAATATCATGTCCGGTCGATTGACCGCAATAAGTAAGGAACGCACGTGCGGACTTAAGTCCGCTCTATAGCTGCGGACTTAAGTCCGCACGTGCGTTCCATTTTTGTTATAGTAATCGACCGGAGATGATATAAAGCGTGTTTTCCTTTCGTGACGCACCCTACCCAATTCCTCAACTTCCCTCAAGAGCACAGCCATCCCACCAGCAAACATTCTTATCCATAAAATCCATCAAAGCATTATACTTAGGCGACTCCTTTTGCTCCACATACTCCAAAGCCCCCCAACTTCCCCACTTACTAAATTCACCCACATCCACAAAGTGCATAAAAAGACTGCCTCCAGATTGTTTCCAACTATTCAATAGTTGAGTGTAGATATCATACATTTCTGGACGCCTATTTAACTCCATAAAAAACTTGGTCAGTTTTTCGTTATTCTCTACTCCTTCACTACCTACAATATGTTGACCGCCCTCGTAAACAAATAACTTTAAACCCTTTTTTATAGCCTCATCCAAGTAATACTTAAAATCATTCTCAACATCAGGCAAACTATCCTTAAATCCACCCAACAACCCGCCCTCTCTCAATTGCTTAAAAGCTTTCCCAAACCCCCCATCGGCATCCTTCAACCAAGACTCTACCTTGCTAACATTTTCCTTCGCGCCCAAATTACCGCTAACATATCCAGCGACGGCTAGGGCATCTATGCCATGTTGATAACAAGGTTTATTGCCCTCAGCAACCCAATAGGAACACTCCAAAGCATAATGTGCTAAATCTCTCCAAGCTCTTTGAGTGCCCAACACGCAGACAACTCGATGCTTTTGATCGGCAAAAACGCCTTTCCAGATATCGCACATTTGAGCATTACGCATTCCGTGCCATTGCATAAAAGCATCGCCTTTATCTCCCCACTTAGCTTTACCTTGTTTCAACGCATAATCCGACTGGGGAAATGACCAATTCCAAACCTCATTAGAATATTCTACATGAACTTTCAGTTTGGTATCTAAACTATCTTTGACCATTTTAGCAAAGTTAGTCATATATTCATCCGTAGCCTGATGCGGCATATTAAACCAGGGTTCGGCTTGGAGTTTATTAGATAATTTCACCATAATTTCTATGGGAACATTTCCTCTGTAAGCATAGGATACACTCTCTGGTTTAGGTCGGTTTGACCATTCTTTTTGTTGAGAACCGTTTGTCCCCATCCAGTCCATAAAACGCAAAACTCTAAACCTTTTAATTTTTTCTATAAACAGCGGGTTAAATATTTCACCGCTTTGAGCAAGCTGTTCGTCTTGGGAGCGAACAACTTTAATATTGCGGATATAGTTACCTGTTTTTTTAGGATCTGTAGCAGTAATTGTAATCATTATGCCTCCGCCTTGTGTGGCATCGACATTAATGATATCTCTCCCAGGTTTAGATGCAGCATCATCTTTTTGGGCATCAAAGTTATATTCGATCGCACCCTCACCGTCATAAGTAACAATATATTGCCCGGAAGGATAGCGATTGGGGATTTCCCGAAGTAATAGGGTACTTACCCTCGTATATTTAGGAGCCTCTTCGGGAGATGGGAGAGATTTCACCCACCCATTTTCATCAAGATTTAAAAGCTTGTATTCTTCTGTATCCCATTCACCATTACAGTTGGGTTGTCCGCTGACGCATTGAGTTATCCATTGTCTAGAAGATTTGAAAGCATCTAAAAAGGGTAATTCTGTTGAGTAGTCAGCAATACCACTCAGCCCAATCCCTAATGAAGAGTGAGAATTTGAGGCGTTTTTTACATCGGCACGGACAGCTACTTTGTTATCTGTTTGCTGAGGTGTTGGAGAAATCTTAGTTGTTAAAGCCCAGCATCCGGGAATGAAAATGACAAAGATTAATAAACCCAGGACAAAGGCAAGAGCTTGATTTTTTGACCGTACATTAAATCGAGACATAGATTTGACTATTTTGATTGTTGTAGGTAAAATCTGAGCGGGTGAGACTGTTTTAATTTTGATCTTTTATAACAACGCATCGTTGACAAGAAACCCGGTTTCTACGATTTTTTGCGAACAGTGACGAGAAATCTAGGAAGAAACCGGGTTTCTGAGGCTAGCGTGGGTGCATTTCTGATATTTTATCATAAATCGCCCATCTAATCGTTTTTATCTAAGTCTTCTTTTTTCGGAGTTTCTGAAGTTGAGGGGAATTCTAGTCGAATGTTTATATCAATTGATACTGTACTTTCTTTAAAACCTATATTAACTATTTTTACCAATGCTTCTGTTGGCAAAGAATTATTCATTTTAAATTCAGAAGAAGACAGAGTTTTAAATCCTGCTTCCTGTAGCCGATCGCACACATTTCTCCAATTTCCCACTGGTTCGTTCGGTAAATCTGCGAGTTTTTTAACATATTGGTATAAAGTTTTACACAAATAAACCTCTGCACTTTTGGGAGTCTGAAACATTTTTTTAGCTATTTCGGCGGGACTGCAACCGGAAAGCAGCCCTCGGAGATAAAGCTTTTCGGTTTCTGTGAGTCCCCTGCGCGATCGGGGAGAGATTTGCCGTTTAGCTTCTGCGAAAGCTTCGTAAAGCCTTTCTAAGTCCCAGTGTTTGGCAGCTTCGGCAAATAAGTCTTCTTTTGAGGCCATTGTCGGGGGTGGTGAGATGTGGCTAACGTTAGCATAACCGAAATTGCTAACGGTTGTTAGTTGTATGCTAGCTTTACTTACTGTATTGTTATATACATCAGGCATAGTTCAGTTTGTTGAAGCGGTGAGACGCCGAGTAGGAATACTCAGAGTCAGCAATGGGCGCGATCGCCTCAACCAACGTCAAAGCTAGTATTTGCAAGGGTCTGGCAGGCAAAAGTAAAGTTTTGTAATAAATTACGAGTCTTTTGCATAAAAACTTCGGACTCAGCCCGATAGATAAATAGAAGCTCAGAAGTACCGCTACGGTTGCGGTTCATCGGAGTTAATGGTGCATCAGGTCGATCGACTGTCTTGCTCTTGAGTATACATACTCGGAGTTTGGACTGAACGGGCGATCGGCTTTGACATGAAATCGTTTATTTAATACAAGCAAACACGCGGCAAGTCTCTGTACTTGTTCCGATTCAACACGGGGAAATGGGTAATAACGTGTCTAATTTTTTCACGCCTGAATTCAATAACGAAAGTGCGATCGCGCCTTGGAATACCAGCCTAGAACCGACTCCAGGAATTATCCCAAAGTTAGATGCTAACCGCACGCTAACAGGGGGTGTCGGTCAAGAAGTTAATATCCCGACTTTAACGCCAAACAGCTACGACAATATCATTTTGCCAGACGCTTCGCCGACTCTGATGGCTAAGGCGCTGACAACGGATTCCAACACCAGTTTACAGGATAGCTCTGTCGATTTGCTCACCGGTCAGGCAATGTCAGAGGTATATGAGGATCTGAGTAAGTTTGCTGCTGAGCCAGATTTCGTGACTAAGATGAATGTGGCTTTTGGCGAAAACTGGGATGCTGCGGGTGGGAAAGCCTTAGCTGAAGGATGGTTTAATCGCGATTTTAGTGCAATTCCCCCCGTGAAAGTTGTCTCGTCTGCTGAGATTGGTGGGGCGAATGGGGCTTTTGCGGCGGCGACGGATACGATTTATTTATCGAAGGAATTTTTAGATCAGAATGGCGCGAATCCAGCGGCGGTGGCGGATGTGCTGTTGGAAGAGATCGGGCACTCTGTTGATGCGCGGTTGAATGTTACGGATTCACCGGGTGATGAGGGAGCGATTTTTTCGAGGGTTGTTCAGGGTAAGGAGTTGAGTCAGGGTGAGCTTCAGGCGTTGAAGGGTGAGGACGATCGGGAGGTTGTCGCGATCGACGGACAGCAATATTTAATAGAGAAACAGTTGAGTTCATTTCCTATCCAAGGTAGCATTCGTGCTTTTTACGACAGGAATCCAAGTATAGCTAACCAGTTGGGTAAACCTACGGGTGCTGAATACCAATTTGTATCTAGTAAATGGCGACAAAACTTCCAAAACGGTGCAATATTTCACTCAGCCCAGGGTACTTTCTCTGTTCGCGGTAGTCTGGGCAATTATTACCTCAATAGTTTAGGAGGTCAAAATAGTCAGCTTGGCTTGCCTACCAGTGAAGAATCACAATTGCCTCCTGGTAGTGGCAATTGGCGGCAAAGTTTTGAGAAAGGAACTCTCGAATGGCTGAGTAATGGTACGCCTAGAGTCACCCTTACAACACAAAATCTATTTTCTAATCCATCACCTTCTAATCCGTTACGAGGATTCGTTCATCCTTTGGGTCAAAGTGTAGCAAGTCCGATTAGTTGGAATCATAATTCGATGTTTGGTCAACAGTATGCAGTTGATTTTCCCGCTAGAATTGGCACACAACTATACGCAATGCGTGCCGGAACAGTAGTTGATTGGAAGGATAGTACCCCTGACAGAAATTCAAATCTGTTAAGTATTGATGATGGAAGGCAAGGAACAACTGCTAATTATTTGGTTGTAAAATTGGATGACAATGACGGTATAGATGATGGTTATCGAGCTATGTATTTGCACTTACAACAAGGCTCAATACCATCAAAATTTAAACGAGCAGGTGCTCGTGTAGAAGTAAATGAGCAAATTGGAAAAGTTGGTTACAATGGCGTATCTCAGGGAGTTCACTCACACGTTGAAATCAACAAACTTACTGGAAACAAGACAAATATGTGGCAGAGACAAACCATTCCATTCCAATGGAAATAATTTGTTTGATGATTATTTTCGGACTAAAAGTAAATCCTTAGCTCAAATATAAGTAGTCGCCGCTATAAAAGAAAACTATGTAATCGATTGTAAAGTATCCGAATGCCTCTAGCAGCAATCATTAGCCCTATTTACATACCGCTACATAGTTTTTTTAACCCCGGCTACCTACTTGTCAGCGAATAAAAGTATGTTTTTCTGTGAGGTAAACATTTTAGTTTCGATTGTCATTTAAGTCTTTCTAGGTATGACCTATCTTTTTTATAAGAGGCAATCGCCCTTTGATTCCAAAAGGGCGATCGCTCTTATTCCTCTCCCTTACGAATCGATGCAAATCTACGTAAACCTACATCTAATTAGAGTCAAATAATGTCCCAAAAAACTGCAAAAATTACTATTTTAGGAGCTACATTTTCCATCCTAGCAATTCTAATGTCAGTTCCCCTTGTGGCTTTAGCAAACAACTGGGCTGGCCCAGAAAGAAGAGGGTCTTGTTTCATTCCCAGAGCAGAATTTAGCTTTGAGTGCAAGTTTGGCCCCTATAATACAGTATCAGGTGCTAAACAGATTGGTGGTTTCTATGTAAATGCAGAGCAGACGGCTGGCTACACGGGCCCTATGCCGTTTCTGTATAGAGTAAACGGTGGAAATTGGCAAGAAACTGTGCTTGTTATGGGTCGAAGTGGCGGTAATTACATTGATTTTGGCAATGGAGTGTCTAGTTTCGAGTTCCTATTTCCCCGTTCTGTACGTACTCCTTTAGGAACCGGAGAAAGCACAATTAATTTTACCATGAATTATGACCTAGATTATTGATAGCTATCTGGCAGTAATGTTATTGGCGAGATCCCTTTCCTTCCAAAAGTGCGCCCGTCTCCCATCCCAAATCTCACACGAGCGAGATCCCTTTCATTCCAAAAGTGCGCCCCTATCCCATCCCAAATCTCACGCGGGCGAGATCCCTTTCATTCCAAAGTGATCTCGCCCCTCGGACATCCCTATCAATATCAAACTCAAATATTTCCAGCTACAACACTCAACTCATCCGACATTTCGTAATTATTTGTTGCATCATCTTTTAGTAACTTTTCACACTTCAAAAATTCCTCAAATAAATCAAAAAAACGTTTCAGTGCATCTGCTTCATCCTCAGAATAGAAAAGAATAATCCTACTCCAAGATTGAGTATCTGCTTGGTTAAATCGATTCTCTATCCATTCTTGAAAATCCTCAAACTTTTTTTCTTCTTCTGTGACAGGAATCCCAAGTTGACGGCGAGCAAAAGTATAGCCATCTAAGAAAACATGGAGATGGCTAAGCGATTGTTTCCCCAAGTACAAAGACGATCTTTTTTGAATCTTTCCTAGCAAATCATACAAATCTAACATCGTTTTATTTCCTTATTAGCTAAATTTCAACTTCCGCAATCTCAAATTCACCGCCCAGATCGAGCGCTAAACAATAAAACTTTCCCAGCCACTCTTGTTTAGGAATTCCTTCATTATGGATATTATCAAAAATTAATACCTCCCCATCTATTTGAACTGCAATCCCTTCATGCCGTCCATTCGTAGAAATATTCTGTCCCAGGTCATCATGGTAAATATTACCATATTTTCCCTTGGCGCTGCCAGTGTAAATTTTTATCTTTTTTCCAGAAATACCTCTTTGAATTAAAAAATCTTGGATACTTAAAGCACAAGCCTTACATTCAAATAGCTTAAATTTACTAGCTATTTCAGCAATTTGTTGTCGCAACTCATCGGTCATAAGAGATAATCTTTAAGCCATTTCATATTATACTGAATTCAGTACGCGCGAGCGAAGCTATCCCGATCGTGAATCGCCCGTCTCCCATCCCAAATCTCACGCGGGCGATATCCCTTTCAGTCGAAAAGTGCGATCGCACCATCCAAAGAATTTATGCTGTAGAATATTTGTCACACGCCACCCAGCAATTAGTATAATTGAATAATCAACATCAAAGCATATTAAATACAGTCAATTAATGCCATGATTGCTAACTTGCCCCTCAAGCTGCCTCACTTACCCAACAGCTTACCAAGCGAAGGTTCTGTCCGCATTGAGTTAGTCAACGGACTTTTAATATTTAGCGCTTCTATCAAAACCCAGGAGAGAATCAAAACTTTAACTGCTCAACAACAAGCATCAAGTCTAACTTCCGAAGAACAAACAGAATTGGATGGATATCGAGAATTCATTAGCTATCTAAATTTAGTTAATGAAACCATGAACAATGCTTTTCTATATCCTTTACGCGGCACAGTTATTCGCTACGATGAACCGTTGGAACCTGCGGTTTCGTTGGAAGATTGGGAAGTGTTACAATGATTGTACTAGATACTCATATATGGGTTTGGTGGGTTGACGATAACCCGCGACTGACTCAGAAACATCGGGACTGGATACAACAATATCAATCTCAAGGTTTAGGAATCAGCATCATTTCTTGTTGGGAAGTTTCTAAATTAGTAGAAATGGGAAGACTTACTTTGTCCGTTACAGTTGATGAGTGGTTAACACAAGCTTTGGCTTATCCCGGAGTGCAGCTACTCGATCTCACCATTCCGATTATTGTCGAGTCAACTAAACTTATAGGTTTTCACCGCGATCCCGCAGATCAAATCATCGTCGCAACGGCGAGGATTTGCGCGTGTCCGTTACTAACTGCGGATGCTAAAATCCTAGCATATTCTGATGTAACAACTCTTCATTGAAACGTAAAAAATGCCTTCGCTATGAAGGAAAAGCCTGGTTTCGCTGCTACTTTGAGTGAGGAAAACTCATGAAAATTCGAGAATCGGTTGGTAAGAGCCTGTGGAACTCTTCTTTTGGTTGGTGCTGCGAACCACTTGACCCCATACCGCCCGGTCATATTGCCCTAGCTGTTGAACCAACGGATATGGATCTTGTGGACTGGGATATTGAAGAAATCGGAGAAAAAGCAGGTTTTGATATTGAGTACAGATACACGGGCGTCAATGACCCCAAGGATTCATCTTTAGCTTGTGTAACTCAGTTTGTCGGTATTTATGGGGATTGGTCAAAGCTCGATCGCGATCTAGAAGCTTTGATGGCGGCCGGCATCCCGCGCCATCTATTTAAAACGTTGGCTTCCAATGATGATATCGATTTGAAACCTGTAACCGAATACGTGAAAACTACTCTTGTTTAGGGTGTAAATCAAACAGCAGTAACTTTGGCGAGATCCCTTTGGGAATAAAGCGATCTCGCCCCTTATCCCAAATCTCACGCGAGCGAAATCCATTTTTCTAATAAGCGATCGCTTTACACATACAAAAGCTGATTAGCGATTTCATCAGCCGTGAGCGTATTTAACAGAATAGCAACCCGTTGGGCAATCTCATAGGCGTTCTTTTGAGGAATCACAATAATCCCAGAATGTGAGTGTCCTGCTGTCATATATTCTAGGTGTAATCGCTCAAAATCTACGCGATTGTGAGTAAGCAAACATCGTTCAATAGATGCAGCATAAGCCAATTGTTGACTATCCGATTGACTCAGCATTCCCTGTTCGCTCGTTGTCGTCACATCAAAACCCCTAGCCCGCAATAAAGTGGCTACAAGCTTAGAAACATCTTCATCTGTATAGATAGTTGCAAACAATTTCACAGTTTTTCCATTGCTGATTTAACAGCAGGATGAATCAATTCTTCAGGAATTCGATTGCGTTCAATATAAGTATTTATTTCTTCCTGATTATCCAAATAAAAGCTCAGTGCATCAAAAACTTGAGCTAATTTCAGATGAGGTAAGTGCATCGGAATTTCTTCAGGAGTAATACCCAAACGCCACAATTCTACGATCGCACGAACAGAAGTTCTCGTTTCTGCGATAATTGGTTCGCCTTGCAATATTTCAGGGTGACGTGCGACATAACGCGAAACAGATTGTGTAGTCATCGGAGATTAACAGGACAGATCCATCTTTAATTATAGCTTAGGCTAGAACTAGGTAAAAAATTCATAAAAAGTCAGGGCGGTGGTCATCCCCAATCCCAAAGTGCGCCTTTTCCTTCCAAAAGTGCGATCTCGCCCATCTCCCATCCCAAATCTCACGCGGGCGAGATCCCTTTTTTCCAAAAGTGCGATCGCCATTCAGATACATCCAACGCCGATTAATCTTCCCCTAACTCTGAAAACAATAATGCCAAATCTCGATCGCCACGCACCACGCGAGCAATATCAATCCCGTCCGATCTGGGGTAGTAAAAAATCAAGAAATCCCTCACAATAAATCCGCGCAAATTGGGGGCCAACATCTCATAACGTTTGCCCATATTTGGAAATTCGGCCACAAGTTTACATTTTTGACGGATGGCATCAAAAAGCTCGCTGGCTGCTTTGGAACTATTTCTAGCAATGTACTCGCAAATCTCATTCAAGTCTCGGACAGCTTCATCGGAAAATGTGTAACTGTTCATACCCCTGACTGTTCTATGCGATCGATCTTTTCTTGCAGTCTGGCAAAAACAAGTTCCCCATCTGTGACTTGTCCCTTAGCAATTTGTGCGCTTCCCACCGCTATTTGATCGCGCAGTTCTTCGATGTGTCGTTTTCGTTCTCTCAAAAGCGCGATCGCTTCTCCAATTATTTCTTCAACACTGCCATATTTCCCGCTTTGCATTTGCGCTTGAATAAACTCTTCGTATTCTGGTTTTAGGACAATATTCATCTAATTGCTCCTTATAAAGCGATCTTTATTATAACTTAGGCTCAAAACTTGCTTAAAAAGCGGTTTAGTCGCGATCGCCCGTCTCCCATCCCAAATCTCACGCGGGCGAGATCCCTTTCAGTCCAAAGTACGCGCGAGCGTAGCTATCCCGAGCGTGAATCGCCGTTATCTCACTTCTACTCCCCTCACATTACTAAGCAACTGCAAGTTCATATTGCAGAACTAAAATTTCATCTGCTTTCACAATAGCCATAGCATCTTGAATCCCTTGACTATCAGCAAACTCCATTAAATACTCACGTTCCTTTACCAGATCGTACACTTCAACAATAGTTCCCACAAGTCCTACCAGGAAACTAAAAAGCGATTCTCAGGACGGGTAAAGCAAGGATTTACCGCTTCACTTACCCGCCCCACGCTAAAATTTATGCCTTACTTGTGCCTTAACTTCGCCCCGCTAAACTCAGAAGCAACAATCATCGAGCCAATCCCCGCATCCGTGAATATTTCTTGCAGCAAAGCGTGAGGAATTCGCCCATCAATAATGTGAGCGCCCTTCACACCCTGAGCCAAACTCCGCACGCAACAATTAACCTTCGGAATCATCCCGCCCGACACAACGCCCGACTCAACTAACTCTCTCGCTTCCTGAATATCCAACTTAGCAATCAGAGTATCCGGCTTGTGATAATCTTCCAAAATTCCCGCAGTGTCAGTCATCAAAATTAACTTTTCTGCTCCCAAACCAGCCGCAATTTCTCCGGCAACTGTGTCAGCATTAATGTTGTAAGATTGACCGTGTTCATCCGCCGCCACGCTCGACACTACCGGAATATAACCGCTGTTTACCAAAGACTCCAAAATCTGGATTTTCACGCCGCTAACTTCACCCACAAACCCAATTCCTTCTCGGCCATCGGGACGAGCTTGAATTAGATTCGCATCCTTGCCGCACAATCCCACTGCTTTGCCGCCAGCTTGGTTGATTAACGAAACAATTTCCTTATTTACCTTGCCCACCAAAACCATTTCTACGACTTCCATTGTGGCGGCATCAGTCACCCGCAAACCATCCTTAAATTGTGGTTCAATTCCCAGTTTTTCCAGCCAAATATTAATTTCTGGGCCGCCGCCGTGAACCACAACCGGACGCATCCCCACGCAAGCTAGCAGTACAATATCTCGAACTACTTTGTCTTTGAGAGTGCTATCTTTCATCGCCGCACCGCCATATTTGACCACAATTGTGCGACCGGCAAAGTGTTGGATGTAAGGCAGTGCTTCGGAAAGCACCTCTACTCGATTAGTGTCCGAATTCCTAACAAAATCGCTTTGTTTGAGCATGGGTAAATTACAAAAGACTAAAAACTTAATTCTAAACTTTAATGGTTAAAGCACATATCAACAGCCACAAAAATCACTTTTTTCCTTGATTTTATGGACGCGCCAGCCGGATCGATCGCCCTTATTCACACCAATCCTCAAAATCTTAATAGGTTTTTTTAATAATCTGACTAAAAATTTTGTATTATAACTTATAGAATCTTGCTAAAGTCAAGAAATGTATAACTCCCTTGATTTACTTAACCTTATATGTTAACTGCTGTTGCCCCGGACTCTCAAAACCCTCAGTACAACCTACCATCAGACGCTGACTCGTCCCCCCGGATGACGGTATTTTGCGATTTAGACGGGCCCATAGTCGATGTGTCCGATCGCTACTACACCACATATCAACAGGGATTAGCCGACACTCAAGCAGCCTACGGGGCCCAGGGAATCAACCTCAACCTCCAAATCCTCAGCAAACAGCAGTTTTGGCAAATGAAACAAAACCGAGTGCCCGATGCTGAAATAGCTAAAAGTTCCGGCTTGTCGGGAGAAGAAATTCATGTTTTTCTCGGATGCGTGAGTCGGATCGTCAATCAGCCAGACTTGTTGCACTTAGATCGCATCCAGCCAGGAGTGCAATGGGCGATCGCACTTTTGCACTCTCGTGGCGTGCGGCTTATTTTAGTCACCCTGCGGCCGAGAAATCAAGCCGTTCAACTGTTGCAAAATTACGGTTTAGCCAGACTGTTTACCAGCATTCGCGGAACTCAGATGCCGGATGCCGCTTATCACAACTATACAGCCTTAAAAACCGAATTGTTGGCGGAAGTTGCAGAAGAATTTGAGTCATCCCTGAGTTCGGCTTGGATGATCGGAGATACCGAAGCAGATATCCTCGCAGGACAAGCATTGGGAATACCCACAATTGCCGTTACCTGCGGCATTCGCAGCCGCTATCAACTGCAAAAGCACCAGCCTAATTACATTCTCAGCGACTTGATTATTGCCGTTCATCACTTATTAGGATCGGCGCAACAAGTGATAGTAGACTGACTACAGTCTTGGACGCACTCCGAACCTTAGAAACCGGGTTTTTTACTGAATCAGTGGGCGACAACACGTCTTTTCGTAAAAAATCCGGTTTCTCGCCACTCGTGTGCAACTCCCAATTAGTTAACTATTAACTATTAACTGATGGCTGATGACTGATGACTGATGACTAATATTCGCGAGTGGGGACAGCACTAATGACTAATCCCCTATGCCCTATGCCCTATGCCCTATGCCCTATGCCCTATGCCCTATGCCCTATGCCCTATGCCCTATGCCCTATGCCCTGTTTGGCCCATGCCCTATGCCCTATGCCCTATGCCCTATGACTAAGATTTTTCAAAATTCCTGGTCATTTCCCACAAGCGATTGAGGGGAAAATAAATTACCGGAGCCCAAAGACTGCTGAGAATAGCAGAACACAAAGCCACTCGCTGGTGATAGCTCCAAATTTCCAGTAAAGCCCGATCGCCCATAGCCAAAAATTGCAGCCCCATCACCGTTTCCGCCAGCACCGCCATCCCAAACACAATTAAGGCGATCGGAATCGGATCTCTCTCAACAATATCAGCCGGAATCGACCAAGTTTTCTGCAAAACAACTGTTAAGACACCTACAACAACTAGACTTACAGCATGGGTGGGATAAGGAGCCGTCATCGCATCTTGAAGAAACCCCAAAGCCAAGCCCATGCTAGCAGCTCCCCAAACTGTACGTTTCCGCTTAATACTCCAAGCTACCAACCAAATTAACAGCCAGTTCGGACCAATTCCCAACAATTCCATTCCCGGGAACCGAGTGGGCAATATCAGTATGCACAGCATCACAGAAACAAATGTAACGCTGAAGTTGAGAAATTGGCGCGATCGCGAAGACATCCGAAATAAACGCTTCATTACTGGTTTGCTCCCCCCGAAGGTGCAGAAGATTCACCCTGCGAAGCCTTGAGTTCGGCTTGCTTATCGTGGGGATAAACAACCGCCCACTCCAGAGCATTCATCGGTGCAGAGAACTCAACAACAGCTTCGGGAGCAGGAGTTTTATTCATATCCACCGAAACCACTTTTCCCACAGGCAAACCAGCAGGGAACAACTGACTGAAAGAAGAAGTTGAAACTAGATCCCCAGGCTTGACATTAGGAACATTATCAAAAAACTCCATCACAGCCTGATTGGGGCCTTTCCCGCGCATAAAACCCATGTTGCGACTGCGGGTAATTCCCACACCCAATTGACTCGTAGGGTCGCTAATTAACAACACCAAGCTAGTATTAGGAGTCACGCTGACAACCCGACCTACCAAACCGCCGGGACCCATGACAGTAAAATCTGTTTTAATCCCATCCTTACTGCCTCGCCCCAACGTTACTTGTTGCCACCAATGGTCAGCGCTGCGACCCACAATCGGAGCAACAATCCCTTTAGGTTTCTTAGCAGAAACGTAACCTAAAAGCTCTTTTAGCTTCTGATTTTGAGCCTCAGATTCTAATAGCTGCGCTTGCAATTCTTGAGTTCTAGCCGAGATGATCTGCTCTTGCCCAGAGCCATTGGCGTGAAACGGACGAGACACCCAATTGTAAACTTCAAACAGTGCAGCACCTTGTGTTTGTCGAACTCCCCAAGCCGCAGTTACAGCTAAACCTAAAAGAGCGATTTGTAGGCGCAGATCCCACCACCTGCGGATTGTGTTTTTTAGCATAATTTCAGTAATGTAAAATTGTTATGTCAGGATTTTAGATTTTAGATGGCAGCCCTAGTTCTAAATCCAAAATCCCAAATTTGTTAACTACATATTGCGCGACGACTGCCCGCTGAAAACCCGTTCCAACTGTTTGTTTTCCAAAACCCTACCAGTTCCCAAAACCACGCAGCACAGAGGATCTGCTGCCACGTGAGTCACAATTCCAGTTTCGTGACTGATCAGAGTATCTAAACCTTTCATGAGTGCGCCACCACCGGCCAGCATAATTCCTCTGTCAATAATATCTGCTGCTAATTCCGGGGGAGTGCGTTCCAAAGTACGCTTGACAGCTTCCACGATTACTGAAAGCGGTTCCGACATACTTTCGCGAATTTCTGGGCCTTTGATTGTAACAGTTCGCGGTAGACCTGAGAGCAAGTGCAAGCCCCGCACTTCCATCATCACGTCGTCATCCTCGGTCGTTGGATATGCAGAACCCACCTGAATCTTAATTTCTTCAGCAGTGCGTTCGCCGATGACCAAATTGTGAACTTTTTTCATGTATTGGACGATCGCCTCATTGAGTTCGTCGCCCGCCACCCGCACAGACTCGCTGATCACGGTACCTTGCAAACTCAAAACCGCAACTTCCGTCGTACCCCCACCGATATCTATAATCATATTGCCAGTTGCCTCAGCCACAGGCAGTCCAGCCCCGATCGCCGCCGCGATAGGTTCATCAATTAACCGTACTTCTCTAGCACCGGCCTGAGTAGCCGCCTCAATGACAGCCCGCCTCTCGACTCCGGTGACACCACTAGGGATGCCAATAATGATCCGTGGCGAAACCAAACTTTTGCCTTCGTGAACCCTGCGGATAAAAGTCTTGAGCATGAGTTCGGCCGTATCGAAGTCGGCGATTACCCCGTCGCGCAGCGGGCGAAGTGCTATGACATTCCCAGGCGTGCGCCCGAGCATTTTTTTAGCGTCTTCTCCGACAGCCAGCGGTATTTTCAAGTCTTGGTCGATCGCCACTACGGACGGTTCTTGCAGAACAATACCTTTGCCGGATACATAAACGAGCGTGTTAGCAGTACCGAGGTCGATACCCATATCTCTAGATAAGGAAAATCGATTGAGAAGACCCACTGATTTGTACCCCCCCAAACTAAAATACTAATGTGTGCAATAATGTTGTTACAAAAGTGTAACCGAGGTGGATTCTATTACGTTTTTCATCCTGAGTCTAGTCAGAAATGTACATTGTCGAGCATAAGTTGATCGCAGACTCGCCAATCATCCACAATAAATATGTTCTCGTCAGTGGGTGTAAAATCAGGATGAAGCCCTGATTCGCGCTGTTCCAAGTTCAGTTTGGAGGCGAGCGCGCGTCTGGGAGACTTTAACTACATCACCAATCGAGCACATTCCCGAAAAAATTTATGAGTCTTAACGTTGTGACTTTAGTAGGCCGCGTCGGCGGCGACCCGGACGTGAAGTATTTTGAGTCGGGTACAGTTAAGTGTAATTTGACGCTGGCAGTCAACCGCAAAACGAAGAACAGCGATCAGCCAGACTGGTTTAATCTGGAAATCTGGGGCAAAACAGCGCAGATTGCTGCTGACTACGTTCGCAAAGGCTCTCTAATTGGAGTAACTGGCTCTTTGAAGTTCGATCGCTGGCAAGACCGCAATACGGGTTCAAATCGCTCAAAGCCAGTAATTAGGGTAGACCAGTTAGACTTGCTGGGTTCCAAGCGCGACAACGAGTCCGGTATGTCGTCACACAACAGCGAATTCTAGGGTTTGGGGAATTGGGGAAAATAATATTTGTCAATTGGGTGAGGGCTGGTGACTTCCGAAAAGTTAGAAATAGTTGAAACTGAGTACCAAGCTGGTCGAGTAGCTTTTGAGAGCGGCCGCTACGGTCAAGCTATCCAAAGTTTAGAAACAGCGACAGGTTTGGTCGATCGCACATCCCGGTTGGGTGGCGAGGTGCAGATGTGGCTGGTGACAGCCTACGAAGCCTCTGGCGATACAGCAAGGGCGATCGAGCTTTGCCGCAAACTCACCCGCCATCCCCGCCAAGAAACCCGCCAACAAGCAAAGCGCTTGCTGTTCATTCTCGAAGCCCCCAAACTCAGTATCCCTGACGAATGGACGGTAAAAATCCCCGATTTAGCAGCTTTGGATGACAATAAATCAATTAATTTTCAAGCCAATCCGAACGCTGATATCAAGTACGCAAAACCAAAGCCAGCCTTACCAGAACCTGTAGATTTGACTCAGGTTAATACCAAAGGCAATCTATTTGTATGGGTGGCATTAATGGCGATATTTCTTACTTTAGCAGGCTTAGCTTGGCTGAGTTAGATTTTATCAAAAATATAATGCTTAAACAAGAAAAAGACCCTTTAAAACTTACGCACTAGGAGTCAGAAACCGGGTTTTTTACGAAAATCCTTCTTGTTACCCGCAGTAAGGGTAAAAAACCCGGTTTCGAGGAGTCGTCCCTGCGGCCAGGACTGCCATTGATAACAACTTAAGCTAATACGGCAATTATCCTTACCGATCCATCCGATTTTCCAAGGCTTAGCCATCTCTCAGATGGCTGGGGAAATCGCCTAACTGTTATTATCGCGATCGGCTGTGCCGATTCTTTACTATAAAGTATGGCGCCAACATTACGAGCGATCGCAACCAAGAGCACCATCACCAGATTTACCGCTGCTAGAAGCAGATAATCTATAAGCTGACCTCAGTCTTTTTACGGTGCGTATCCACAGACAATCCCTAAAAAAAGAGCAACAAGTTGATAGATCCGCACCTGACGCTTTGGATTGAGAAAACAAGCCAAACACTTGTTTGGTAGTCAGATTTTTTATAAATGGTACAGCCACTGAAATTCCGCCATTTAAATTGTGATTCATAATTCAATTTTAGGGAAGCAAACTATTTACTTTGTTTGCTATAAATAGGCAACCAATTCTCTACCTTTAGGTAGATTTTATAAATTGGTTTAGAGTATAAATTTAAGGCAGTATTTGGATACCACCTGCATCAGAAGTCCAGGTGCAGCTCCGATTCATTCAGGGTAAATGCCTGCACAAATGAGAACTGTAATGGCTATAAACCGCAAATATTGCAAACTGCTATATTTATCAAAAGTTATCAAAATAATGGCAACGCACAAGCAAGGGGATTGCTCATACAATCTATCTATAGATTTTTCCCATTGTTACTTAAACTAATCCCAGATTTACTATTTTATATATAGCTTTCGTACCCCGATAGAGCCATGTTAATTATGAATATTAGCGCTAATTTTATATCGGCACAACAGATATCTATCATCTGTGCAATTGTTGCAATTGCTGTTGCCGTTGGCGGCAAAACCTACGCAGCAACCCTCGATTACTCGCCGCAATTTGACGGCTCGGATCGTTACAGCACCACGATATCTGCTAATAACGATTTAGCAGACATTTACTATCCCCAACCATCGGATCTTACTTCGGGAAATTACTCTTTTCCGATCGCACTTTTATTGCAAGGTGCGCTTGTAGATAAATCGTTTTACTCAGATTATGCTAGCCTCGTCGCACGGTACGGCTTTGTGGTAGTCGTGCCCAACCATTTACGCCCTTCGCCCTTCAATCCCAGTTTACCACCCAACTTGGCGTCAGAAACTTCGCAAATTGCGGCGGTTTTGTCTCAAATGGCGATCGAGAATACAAAGCCCACATCTCCTATTGCGTCTGTTGTCGATACGCAGCGCCTCGGTTTATTGGGTCATTCTTTTGGTGGTGCGGTGGGCTTATCGGCGATCGCCAACCAATGTCTCACAGAATTGTTTCTCTGTCGAGAGCCATTTACCAGGCCGAAAGAACTATTAGCAGGTGTATTTTTTGGAGCCAACTTGCGAAATCCAATTACTAATGAATATGTCCCCATTGCTAATGATGGCATTGCAGTGGCATTGATTCAAGGGCAGAGCGATGGTGTAGCCCTGAGCGAGCGAGCCCAACGCACCTTTGATAACATTCAAACACCGCCCAAAACTTTGATTAGTGTTAATAATGCCAATCACTTTAGCATCACCAATGTCGATCGCCCTGTTGGTGCGATCCCCGACAGCAACACTGCTACACTAGAGCGAGCCGTTGGGATTGAAACGATCGCGCGTTGGAGCGCCCTATTTTTGCGAGCAAATATGCTTGAAGACCCAGTTGCGCGTGATTATATTTACTCTCAAGGAGATGCCCTAGATCCAAATGTCAGCGTCACCAGCGTTGCAGTTCCAGAACCATCTTCTCTGCCAGGATTGCTGATGTTTGGTATTGCGGCATTAAGTCATCGTTGGAGAAAACGGAAAGTTGGCATCCCAAGGCAAACTCAGTAGCTAAGTGCAAACAAACAATAAGATCCAAACCTCACAATAGTTTCTGCAAAACAGTCACCGAATCGGCGCACAATCGTCTCGCTACTAAAATTCAAACATTGAGGTAATAAATTGTGGCATTTTGTTGGAAAACAACGCTTTTGTTTATCGCTTTTGCTACTCTAATATTGTTGCCCATCAACTGGTTAATGTTTAGGGATACTTTGCCCATCGCAAAGACGATTAATTACAGCACCTCAGAAACTAACTTTATTCAAATATGGATAAAGTTAGCAGTTTTTATAGGACTATTACTTCCTGGAATTGCCTTGTTTATCTGGTGGCGCTCTCCCGAACCCAGAAAAATTATGGGATTCTATTTAGTGGTTTTAATAGTCCAAATTGCAGCAGAGCAGATTTTGAGTCGTGTTTTGTTTCCCAGCTTGGTAGTGTTTAGCGGAACAATGTACACAGCTTTTAGAATTTGGCAATTATGGCAAGGTCAACAGCTTGTGACAGCAATGGCTCAACTTAACAATCACAATCCAATAGTTGTCAGCAGCTTATTGTGGTTGTTACTGCTTTTTTGGTCTAGTAATTTAATCGTACTTTTTGCAGTGGCGTGGCCTAGGATATTGTAAGAGTAATTTTTTTGATGAAAAAATGAATTAGAGCAATCGCCACGATCGCGCGAAATCGACTTTCGAGCAATATCTTAATAACAGACCTCTTGCAAAAATAGTTAGGAACGGGCTCTCCGGCCCGTTCCACAGAAAAAAAAATTTTTGTGGAATGGGCCGGAGAGCCCGTTCCAAAAATTGCTCAAAAAGACTTTTGGAAGAGATCTAACATCCCTAATCTGAACTATAATTTTGCCAATCGCTAGTCGCACCGATATATTTTAAGGTGGTCGCAATTATATATTTTTTTATTTGCAGTAACTTCTATGACTTTCGCCAACTAGAAAAATGTCACCTCCTAGACGATCGCTCCCATCTCGAATACTATTTACTTGTCGGTGAATGCGATCGCCTGTATCGAAAATAATTGCCCAATCTGCACCGATTTTTTTTGACGGCTTCCCAGCCCAAATTCCGAGCAGCAGCAAAGTCAGATACCCACTCAAATTTGCGCTCTACATATTTTGCTCCAGCAATGGCCGAAGCAATGGCTAAACTCTCGTCAGAGACGCCAGTATCAATTACAATACAAGCATCTACCCAATAGTTCGGACAGTTTTTTAACGGCCCTGTAAGCCTTAGAGGGCAAGCCCTGTCATTTTTAACGCATTTTACGAAACTTAGGGCTGGACTTAAACGAAAGAAAAAATAGTCCACCATATAGCCAGTAAGGGTTTTGGATACTCGACTAGATCTAAAACTGTCCTTCGTATTGCTACCCAATCGGCGACACTGACTTGCAGCAGCTTCTATTAAGTCGGCGTTATTGCCGGTCAAGGTAAGAGAGACTATTTTCATGCGAAACACTCGCTAAAATAAAAAAAGACCAACCTGAAAGGCTATTATTATTGTGAGCGATTCAACCATAGAGCAGATTTTGAAATTGGCAAGTCAGCGAGCGGATGCCGCTGAAGTATATTACCTGTCGAGTCAAGACACGCCGATCGAATTTGAAAACAATCGCCTCAAGTCCCTGCAAACCAAAGCACTGCAAGGCGTAGCACTCCGGCTAATTTACCAAGGCAAAATCGGCTTTGCTAGTTCCACAGACTTAACCCGGATAGACGACTTAGTAGATGCAGCAATTCAAACAGCCGAAATCGGCGACCCCGCAGAATTTGAACTCGCCTCCGACTTCCACCTCAAAGGCCCGGAAACCACCTACACTCCGCCCACAACCGCTGAATTAGTCGAAAACGGCAAAAACCTCATCGAGCAAGTTCACGCCTACAATGCCGATATTATGGTAGATGTGGGCTTCCACGTCCGCAGCGGCCGCGTCAAAATTGCCACGACGCAAGACGTGTATGCCGAAAGAAGCAGCCAAATCGTCAGCGGGACGATCGCCGGAAATTTGGTACAAGGAGAAGACTTTATGCAAGCATACAGTTACGATGTCGCGCGCGATCGACCCCTAGATACCGACAGCATCCTGCAATCGCTCCTCGAAAAATACCGCCTCGCCGAACATTCAGCCACCATCCCCAGCGGTTCCTACCCAGTATTGTTTACCCCCAGAGCCGCCGCCAGCACCCTCGGAGGTTTATTTGATACCATCCTTTCAGGTCAAGCAGTAGTTCAAAAAGCCTCTCCCCTAGCCGACAAAATCGGCGAAACCTTATTTGACGAACGCTTCACCTTTTTTGAAGACCCCACCCTAGGCCCTTCCACTTGTCCCTTCGACGACGAAGGAACCCCCACCACCCGCAAAGTCTTGATTGACAAAGGAACTGTCACCGGATTTTATTGGGATCGCAGGTGGGCCGCCCGCGCCGGTGTACGATCGACCGGTAACGGTTTCCGTGGCGGATTGTCTCGCCCGGGCCCAGACTTGACCAACTTCTGTATTTCCCCAGGAAACACCAGCACCCAAGACTTGATTGCTAGCATGGACGAAGGTCTTATAATAGAACAGGTTTTAGGGGCCGGTCAGTCAAATCAGTTAGCTGGCGAATTTTCTGTCAACTTAGACTTAGGCTATAAAGTAGAAAAAGGCAAAATTGTCGGTCGCGTCAAGAATACAATGGTGGCAGGCAGCATTTTTGAAGCCTTTAAAAATTTGGCAGATTTAAGTACCGAAGCCGAATGGGTAGGTGGTGGGGCATATTTGCCGAGTATGCTGTTTCAACAGTTGGGTGTAGCTTCGAGACAATAATTTCAGTGCGGTTAATTTCAGGTGACTCCGACACAGCCACAAAAAAAACTGTTTCTGTCACAAATAGACAGCTATAAAATAGGTTTGTAGTGAGGACTTTAGTCCTCTTATCCTAGTTGAGTTAAGAAGGACTGAAGTCCTCACTACAAACCAGGCTTTGCAAAAAAAACTGTTTCTGTCACAAATAGACAGCTATAAAATAGGTTTGTAGTGAGGACTTTAGTCCTCTTATCCTAG
>NZ_JAUBUN010000008.1:0-8357 GCF_036702665.1 Microcoleus sp. Aus8_D2 | reverse complement strand
GCTATAAAATAGGTTTGTAGTGAGGACTTTAGTCCTCTTATCCTAGTTGAGTCAAGAAGGACTGAAGTCCTCACTACAAACCAGGCCTTGCAAAAAAACTGTTTCTGTCACGAATCGACCGCTATAAAATAGGTTTGTAGTGAGGAATTTAGTCCTCTTATCCTAGTTGAGTCAAGAAGGACTGAAGTCCTCACTACAAACCTGGCTTTGCTAATTTATGCAAATAGGAAAACACAGGGGAAGAAAGATGAAAGAGCAAAATGTCAAGGATGGAACTGGAAAGAAGAAAAAGCACTTTTTCTTTCTTTTACCTTTGGTTTTTTGCATTTTAAATTTAGTGACAGGATGCGTTCAGTACGATGTTGGAGTCAACTTTGACAGTCAAACTCACGGGGCAATCGTGCAGCACATTAAACTGGGGGAAAGGTTGACGAGCTTCAGCAGCGAAACAGTTGGAGATTGGTTGAAAAGCGTAGAAAAGCGGGCGAGATTGCTGGACGGAAAAACTAAACGGCTTTCTGATAGAGAAGTTTTAGTGACGATTCCTTTCAATAATGGAGCCGAATTAGAAGACAAGTTCAACCAATTTTACAATCCGATCGCACAAACCGCCAAATCTCGCGTCGCAAGTCCCCTAGAAACCGATTTGCCCAAGTTTGAATCTCACCTGAGTGTCAAGCAGAATAATTTGTTATTGGTGCTGCGAAATCGGTTAAGTTTGGAATTGGATTTGCGCTCTCTGGCTCTGGTTTCCTCAAACGGCAGTCCTCTGCTGAATCCGGGGGGACTTTTGGAGCTAGACTTTAGCTTGAACACGCCTTGGGGTGCCGAAAATATTTCAACTACTGTCGCCGGTGCGCTGGTTCCCCAAAGCTACCAGCAGGGAAAGCAGTTAGTTTGGAAGCTGAAACCCGGAGAAGTTAACTATTTGGAGGCGACATTCTGGATTCCGAGTCCCGTAGGAATTGGAGCGCTGATTATTGCCTTATTTGTGGCGGCGGGCATTGCTGTGAAATATCAAATATTGCCAGCCCTGGGAATTGGTAAAAAACAGCAAAACATCAGCCCAACCTAAAAAGGAGATGTTGTGTAAGGGCGGGTTCATTAATATTTTCAATAAACTCTCAGAGTTCCCATAAACCCGCCCCTCCCCGGATATTATGATTAATTGACCAGATTTGATATTATCAAACAATCAGGTAGCATCTGCTAAAAGATAGTTGACAAATAGGAAACAATTTGCTTGACCGGAATTGACAATTAGGAACAGAGAAAATGCGATCGCTAAATTTCTTCTTCATCTTTCTGATTTGCTTGGCTCTAGTATTGTTCAGCATCGAAAATACACAGCCGACCACCGTTCAAATTATTAAAGGCGTCCAAGTTAAAGCCCCGCTGTGCGTAGAACTAATTGTAGCGACAGGATTGGGAGCTGTTTTAGCGTGGCTGTTCAGTTTGTGGTCGAGAATGCAGCGAACCCTCGCCTCTCGCCAAGAAATCCGCCAAGTTCGCGAAAAAGAACAGCAAATTCAGGAATTACAACAAGATCTCGAACGCTATAAAGCAGAAGTAGAAGCAAAACAACCTTTGTTAGAAAGTGCAGAACTGACAAGTTTAGGAACAACAGCAGCCGAGGTCAAAGCTGCTGAAATGACTGCCAATTAAATTGAGTTCCTCTCTCGTTCTCAAAAAGCAAAAATCTCAAATCTCAGTCCTGGACCCACGGGTGGTTAGAAACCAATACGGTTTTTCGGACAGCACCTAACCAGAAATAATTGGTTGAAAGCCCGCCCGCCGGAGCGGGAGAAATTAACATCAGATTATTAATTACTCTAATCCTCGGGCTTAAGGGTAGAGGTCACTCTCAAACTGTCAACTGCCAACTGTCAACTGTCAACTGTTGAAGCAAGCCTATTTATTTGTAGGCGAGTGTATCAGCCGTAAATCTAAAATCTAAAATCTAAAATCTAAAATCGAATGGTTGTTTCCAGAGACCAAGATGGTTTAGAAACGATTTCTGAGGGGATCGCAATTTTAATTGATTTAGCAGAACGGGGAGAAATCGATCCTTGGGACGTTAAAGTCATTGAAGTGTTCGATCGATGTTTGAGCAAGCTGACCAACGCCTCTGATGCCGATCAGAGTTCGGATTTCTCCGATTTGTCCCACTCGGGCCAAGCGTTTTTGTACGCTTCAATGCTGGTTTTGCTCAAAGCTGAAAGTATCGTCCTCTCAGAACCCCCGCCGAATCCCGAATTGGACGAAGCACCCCTCGAAGACACAGAGCACTCAGGAGGGCGACATTTGCCGCAGCATCTGGAGCGACAACTGCGCCGTCGCGGTGTCGCTCAACTACCGCAAAAACGCCCGGTGACTCTCCCAGAGCTGATCGAGCAGTTGCAGCTTATGAAAGCAGCAATGGAGCAGACAGTTGCTCCCCGCCGTCGCCCTACTTCAAAAATGCGATCGCAAGCAGCCCAGGCTATATTTGAGCTGGCTCACCAAGAAAATCTCGTGGAAACGGCTAATGAACTCGATCGGTTTCTGGCAGCACGGGGGCAGGAAATTGATGAGGGGTGGCTCGACTTGGACAAATTGCTGGAACTCTGGCATCACAACGATTTGCACCCCTCTATCCACCCAGAACTCCCGCTATCGACAGAGGAAGTTCATTTACCAAAGCATGACCGCGTGGGAGTTTTTTGGGCGTTGCTGCTGCTGTCGGCTCAGTCTAAAGTAGAGTTGCTTCAAGAGGAGTTTTACCAAGACCTCAAAATCCGGGCCCTTTGAGCCTGGAGGGGCATCCGATCCGGTTCCGGGCCGGGTTGACCAGTCTCTGGAACTCTTGACAGGTATCCGGGCGAACCCGCCCCATCGTAGTTCAAGGTGCATTCACCCGGACTTGAGATTATTTCTGATTTCTGATTCCTGGTTGGTTAAATCCAGGTAAATTGGGCATAAATGATTGATAGCCTGGTAGGATATCGCCTATAAACAGGTCAGTCGATTTTAGATTTTAGATTTTAGATTTTAGATTTACTTGCAGCTCCGTGAATCTGGGAGCAGGAACTAGAGTCTAGAATCTTGAAATCGACCCTGATGCTCGCGTCGGTGGCTTATACCCGTTTTTGGGCGGGGTCAGGATGGTGCCGCGATCGAATCGATTCGATCGCAACCGCTAGCATCTAATTGTTGAGTTGATATCAATTAACAGAGGGTTGAGGAAGTTAATCATGAAAGCGATGATTCTGGCGGCCGGTAAAGGCACTCGCGTCCGTCCCATTACTCAGACAATACCCAAACCGATGATTCCCATCCTGCAAAAGCCAGTGATGGAGTTTTTGGTTGAATTGCTCCGCCAGCACGGATTTGACCAGATTATGGTCAATGTTTCCCACCTGGCTGATGTAATTGAAAACTACTTCCGCGACGGTCAAAAGTTTGGGGTACAAATTGGCTATTCTTTTGAAGGGCGAATTGAGGACGGAGAACTGATTGGAGAAGCCGTCGGTTCGGCTGGCGGTATGAGGCGAATTCAGGACTTCTCGCCGTTTTTTGACGATACTTTTGTCGTGCTGTGCGGCGACGCTTTGATTGACTTGGACTTGACTGCTGCTGTGAAGTGGCATCGGGAAAAAGGTGCGATCGCTACTATTGTGATGAAATCTGTTCCCCGCGATGAGGTTCCCAGTTACGGAGTGGTGGTAACAGACGATTCTGGCCGAATTAAAGCTTTCCAAGAAAAACCTTCTGTAGAAGAAGCTCTGAGTACCGACATCAACACTGGTATTTATATTTTTGAACCGGAAATATTCAATTACATCCCTTCCGGGGAGGAATACGATATCGGTTCGCAATTATTCCCCGCGCTAGTAGCAGCAGGTGCGCCTTTTTACGGGATTAGCATGGACTTTGAGTGGGTAGATATCGGCAAAGTTCCTGACTATTGGCGGGCAATTCAGAGCGTGCTATTGGGCGAAATTAAAAATGTTTCGATTCCGGGAATTGAAGTGCGCCCCGGCATTTACGCTGGTTTGAATGTAGCTGTGAACTGGGATAAGGTTGATATTACTGGGCCTGTTTACATTGGCGGGATGACGATCGTTGAAGACGGAGCAAAAATTGTCGGCCCGACAATGATCGGCCCAAATTGTTGGGTGTGTAGCGGGGCGACTGTGGAAAACAGCGTGATTTTTGAATATTCCCGTTTGGGCCCCGAGGTGCGGTTGGTTGACAAACTGGTGTTCGGGCGCTACTGCGTTGACAAAACCGGGGCGGCGATCGATTTGCAAGCGGCGGCTCTCGATTGGCTGATTACTGACGCTCGCCAAGTTTTACCAACTCAACAGAGAGAAGAGCGACTGGCGATCGCAGACATTCTCGGCACTGCTGACTAATTGGGAATTGGGCATGGGGCATTGGGCATGGGCATGGGCATGGGCATGGGCCTCATTGGCCAAACAGGTCATTGGCCAAACAGGTCATTGGCCAAACAGGTCATTGGCCAAACAGGTCTGTCAACTGTCAACTGTCAACTGTCAACTGCCAACTGCCCACTGCCAACTGCCCACTGCCAACTGCCCACTGCCAACTGTCAACTGTCAACTTAACTAAGATTGTAAGTAAGTATATTGGCTAAGACTCCGCTCGTAATTTTGCAGTAAAAGTTGGGCTTCGGAAAGAGTAATTTTATTTTGCTGCAAAGCTGATTCTGTCTGACGGCGGATGCTTTCAACCAAACTTTCTGCATCGTATTGTACGTAGCTGAGGACTTCTTTCATAGTGTCCCCTTTCACAACGTGTTCAATATGATAACCAGAAGGCGTTAGCTGAATGTGAACCGTATTTGCATCGCCGAATAAGTTGTGAAGGTTGCCCATAATTTCTTGATAAGCACCTCCCAAAAACAGCGCTAAATAGTAAGGTTCTCCGGGTTTGATTGTATGCAGTTCCAGAACAGACTTCACATCTCGCAAATCGATAAATTGGTCGATTTTGCCGTCGCTGTCACAGGTGAGATCGGCTAAAATACCCCGCTGAGTCGGTTCTTCATCAAGCCGATTAATTGGCATAATAGGAAACAATTGGTTGATAGCCCAACTGTCTGGTACTGACTGGAAAACAGATAAGTTGATGTAATAAATCGATGCCATCACCTTTTCTAAGTCTTCCAAATCTTCCGATACATAGTCTTTTTGCCGCGCGATTGTCTGTATTTTATCGCAGCAAGCCCAGTACAACTGTTCGGTTTTCGCCCGTTCCGCAATTCCCAGATAGCCTAAGTTAAATAAACTGACTGCTTCTTCCTTGAATTGAATAGCATCGTGATAGACTTCTTGGTAATTTTCGGGAGTAATTGATTGGTAAATTTCGTAGAGATTGCGCGGAATTTGGTGCGCGTTTTCGTCTACTGGTTCTGGTACTTCTCTGGGGACATCGCTAGTCCCGAGTACGTCAAAAACTAACACTGATTGGTGAGATGCGATCGCCCGCCCGCTTTCGCTAATGATAATTGGGACAGGAATTTTCCGCTCGTCACAGGCATCTTTGACTCCCGCTACTACGTCGTTTGCGTAGTTTTGCATATTGTAGTTTTTGGAAGCGTGGAAGTTGGTTTTAGAGCCGTCGTAGTCAACGCCCAGCCCGCCGCCTACGTCCAAGTAGTTCATGTTAGCTCCCAATTTAGCTAATTCTACATAGATGTGGCTGGCTTCTCGAATGGCATCTTTGATGACGCTAATTGAGGAAATTTGAGAGCCGATGTGGAAGTGCAGCAACTGCAAACAGTCGAGCATTCCAGCTTTTTCTAGTTCGCCGACTGCGCGGATAATTTCAGGAATTGTCAAGCCAAATTTTGCCCGATCGCCCGTGGAACCTCCCCAGCGGCCAACGCCTTTGGTAGTTAGTTTGGCTCGCACTCCCAAAATTGGTTTAATTCCTAATGCTTTGCTAGCTGTGATTGCGAGTTCTACTTCCTCAATTTGCTCCAGCACAATTACAGAAGTTTGCCCTAACCGCTGCGCCAAAATTGCGGTTTCTATGTACTCGCGGTCTTTGTAACCGTTGCAAATTAACAACGCGCCTGGGGTTTTTAAGGTCGCCAAAGCTATCATTAATTCTGGTTTCGATCCGGCTTCCAGTCCGAAGTGATGGGGTTGACCGAAGCGCACCAAATCTTGAATTAATTGCCGGTGCTGGTTGCATTTGACTGGAAAGACACCGCGATAGACATTTTTGTAATTGTAGCGGGCGATCGCTCTGGCAAAACAGGAATTGAGGCGATCGATCCGGTCTTCCAAAATATCAGAAAATCGAATCAGCAGCGGCAAAGCCAAATTTCGCTGCTTGAGCGATTCTACCAGTTCGCACAAGTCGAGGGAACCGCCGCGATCGCCTTTGGGAGAGACTGTAACGTGACCGGCAGCATTAATCGAAAAATAGGGTTCGCCCCAACCTTGAATTCGGTACAGTTTCTCGCTATCTTCTATTGTCCAAGATTTTTGTGGCAGTTGAGAACCGGCTACCAAAGCACTGTGGGATACAGTCAAACTCGTGACTGTTTGTGGCTGAGTCGATAGCGGCTCGATATCGGAGGAAGCAGCGGTGGCTGGGGAACTCATCTTATCGGAAACCTCGAAATGACTGGTCAAATAGATAGTTTATCGCACATATTGGGTTTCCTGATGTAGTTTAAAATTCACTTTGGGGATACGATGTGAGTTTTGAGTTTAGAGTTTTGAGATTTGACTCCACACATACTTGAAGCTGAGGGATTGAACTAAAATTTCAACTGCGATTGCTCTCGACGACTTATATCTTCAAGCGATGTATCCCAAGGTGAACTCGGAAACTCAGTTTTTGAGTTCATCTGTGCCAAGAGTGTTGTCGGACGATCGATCGCCCGACACACTCTCACCCCATACAGTTTAGATAAGACAGTGCGATCGGCAAAACCCTGCGAACAAAAGATACTGCGATTGCTTCGTTCCTCCCAATGACAACCGCTCACAATCGCGTGTAGCACTCTAACCAAAAATCACCTCCGGCGGTGCCATATCAGCCCCCATAATCATGGCCCCGTTGTGAGACTTCTTCAAACCCGGCTGAGGCGCTTTTTCTTGGCTTTTCGGAGACGGTGCAACAGAGGCGGGCGGTTTCACCTGCGGCTGAGGTACTGCATTTGCGCCTGGTACTACGGGTTGCTGCGACAGCCAACCCACACCCCCTATAGCCCCAGCCATCAAAGCGGTGTAGCCGATGTACAAATGCACCGGATTCATTTGAAAGCCTTCGGCTGACTCGGAGTCGGAAACAGACAAATACGTGCCGGGAATTGGGCTCGGATCGGGTTTGGGCAAAGCATTCGCCATCGCGGTGCCGTCTAGTCCCAAGGCGTCGCCCAGCCTGCGGATAAAACCTCTAACGTAAATATCTTGGGGCAGTTTCTCGATTTCCCCATTTTCGATCGCTTCGATGTGGTGCAGCGGCACAAGAGTTTGACTGTGGAGTTGCTGGAGGGATAGCGATCGAATTTGCCGTCCCTTGCGCAATTCTGTGCCCAACTCCCGCAGACACTCTTCTCGCTGTTGAACAGTCAGGGCTGCTGCTTCTTGCTTGGTGAGTTTTTTATCCTTTTGGAGAAACCCGAATCCTGCGAAGGATTTTGCGGGGGCGATGACAGTTGCAGGTGCAGCGGACTCTAATTGAATTTGGTCTTGGGGCGCTGGGAAGCTTTCTTCTAAAGTGTTAGTATCTCGACGATCGCAATTTTCAGTCTCAGACTCGGTTTTGGGAGGCGCTTCCAAAGTAGCGCTGCGCCAATAGAAAACAGGAGCAGCTACTGGCGGCTCTACTTCTCTAACATAGGGTGCGGCGTCACTTGGAGCAGCGAAAGTCTCTTGGGCGACTTGCATTTCCGTTTTGTTTGGTTTGGGAAATCGATCGAATGCGAGCTTGACGGCTTCTCTGCTAACTGCTCTAATTAAAATTTCGGCAGCAGATGCTGCGGAGCCCAACATCGTTTGCAAGCTAGCTAGAGCTTGGCTGTAGGTTTCGCTACAGAGGAGTTCAGCTTCTATTTGACCGAGGACAGAACGAAAACTTTCTTGAGAAACTTCAATAGTTGCGTGATCTGTCACCCCAAAATAAGCCTCGGGTTTCAGTGCCATGATGTTTATGTTTTCTTGCTAGAAGGTATCTGAGTAAGTTCTTCTAAAGCTTGGCAGTGATTCCGGATGTCGGTTAGGGGAGAGTGGGGGGAGTGGGGGAAGGGGAGAGGGGGAGAGGGGGGTAGTGGGAATGCCCCATGCCCCAAGCCCCCTGCCCCCAGCCCCCAGCCCCCGGCCCCCAGGCCCCAG
>NZ_JAUBUN010000007.1:138715-229451 GCF_036702665.1 Microcoleus sp. Aus8_D2 | reverse complement strand
TTAGGGCAGTTTCGCAGTCAGGACTTCAGTCCTCTCTTTGATAAGGACTTGCATTCCGAACGATCAAACCTATTTTAGGGCAGTTTCGCAGTCAGGACTTCAGTCCTCTCTTTGATAAGGACTTGCATTCCGAACGATCAAACCTATTTTAGGGCAGTTTCGCAGTCAGGACTTCAGTCCTCTCTTTGATAAGGACTTGCATTCCGAACGATCAAACCTATTTTATGACGGTTGTGCGCCTGTCACAAAATCAACAGCCAAGGGCGAAATTTTTTCTGTAACTGCTGCGATAACTTGGCGGTAAAAGTCAGTCCAAACTCTGGGGCGATCGAAAATACAAGGCTGCAAAACCCCCCACAACAAGCCGTCAACACAAAGATGAGCGTGAATCAAAGCTCGATGTCCGAACTCTTTTGCCTCAAAATCTTTGTTAACAACTTGAGGGTTTGCTGTTTCAACATCCTCAACAAAAATTGATGGTTCAGCTCGCAACGCTGCCGCAAACAAAGGGTCTTCTTCCCCTAAAGATTCCGGTTCTTTTTTCCACTCCGCGTCCCTAACTTCGGGATAGTTCGAGTTGCGACGCCAGCAGTAAGGTACTTTGCCTATTTGGGTTTCAGGATTGCGGAGGTAGAGAAAGACGCGATCGCAATTTAACACGTCACCCAAAGCCGGCACCAAAGCCTAAAAAACAGCATCCGCAGTCTTGCTGTCACTCAAAAACTTGTGGCAGAATTGGCTCCAAATTTGGTGGCTCATTAACTTTCGGTCTTGAATGAAGTTCACCTACAGATTTTAAACTACTAATCTTCTTCTCTGACGGATTTGTCATCAGTGTCTTCGCGGTTCGTGAAATCGCTATCAAATACAAGGTTTTACAATCTTAAAAAATAAAAAAATATAGCAACCGCACCCATTTAGGGCGTTCTTAATTGCACAAATATGAGATTTTCTTCCTGGTTGCTTCTGGCTTCTTTTGAGCCTGAGCGAAGCCCTTCTTCCTTCTCTCGCGACGATAATTAAAGCCTTCTTCTTTCTTCCTGATAACAGTTGACAGTTGACTGTTGACAGTTGATAGTTCACAGCTTGCCCCCCGAGCGCAAGAGAAGGGTTGAGAGTTGAGTGTTTACCGACAGGTGACAGTTGACTGTTTACCAACTGATGACTGATGACTACTGACTGATGACTACTGACTACTGACTTCTTCCCTGTTTATCAGGAAATAGGGTTTAAAACCTCTTCTTCAGTGGCCGGCTTTATATTTACTGGAGACACACTTGCCAGTAAATATGCTATGATAGTCGAATGTTAACCATGAACTACCGCTACCGAGTCTACCCAAACACCGCTCAAAAACAGTTACTCAAAGAGTGGATGGACACTTGTCGCGTCGCATATAACTACGGACTGCGAGAAATCAAGGACTGGTGCAATAGTCGTTCATGTATGGTTGACAGATGTTCCATCAGTCATGAATACATCATGCCTGCTGATAGCCCTTTCCCTAGCGAGGTAAAACAGCTTAATGCTCTGCCAAGTGCTAAAAAGGTGTTTCCCCGATTGGGTGAAGTACCAAGCCAAGTGTTGCAGCAAGCCCTCAAGCAATTACACCGAGCATGGGAGAGATTTCAAAAAATTGGGCATGGATTTCCTCGATTTAAAAAGTTTGGGCAATTCAAATCTTTGTTGTTTCCCCAATTTGTCAAGAATCCTGTGAGTGGGATACATATTGCCCTGCCCAAACTTGGGTTGATTCCAATTAATTTGCATCGCCCAATTCCCAGTGGTTTTGTAGTGAAGCAAGTACGAATCATCAATAAGGCTGATAGATGGTACGCATCTATTAACATCCAATGTGATGTTAACATCCCCAACCCAATGCCACAGGGTCATCCCATAGGAGTAGATGTTGGGCTTTCCAAGTTTTTAGCAACCAGTGATGGGATGCTCGTAAAATCGCCTAAGTTCTTAAAAGTCATGCAACGCAAGCTGAAATTGCTGCAACGCAGACTTTATAGAAAACAGAAACGGTCTAAAAATTACGAGAAGCAGCGTATCAAAGTTGCTAGAATTTATCACACAATTGACAACACCCGTAAAGATTTCCACTTCAAACAAGCTCATGTTCTTTGTGATGCTGCCGATATGGTCTTCATGGAAGACTTGGATTACCGAATCCTAGCCAAAGGAATGCTTGGGAAACAAATGCTTGCGGAGGGATTTGGACAGTTCCGAACTATCACCAAGTATGTGTGTTGGAAGCGGGGTAAATTCTTTGGAGAGGTCGATGCTCGGGGGACTTCGCAGGAGTGCCCTGAGTGTGGTGCAGAAGTTAGAAAGGATTTGAGTGTAAGAGTTCATTCTTGTTCTAGCTGTGGCTATACAACGGATAGGGATGTTGCTAGTGGTCAGGCGATCAGAAATAGGGGAATAGAATTGATTAGTACCGATGGGCAGTCGGGAATTCAAAATGCCTATGCAGACGGTTTGCCGGGGATTGAGATGTCTCAATCTAGGTCAATGTCGAAATCCCGTAAGGGAGTAACTAGGAAATCTAAGGAGTGATTCTTAGTCCGCGACGCACCTTGGCTGTCGGAGTAATGTCACTCAATCCTAGCTTGGCTGAAGTTAGCACCCGTATAACCAGTTGTCAGCCAAAGAATTGCTCTAGCGCCGTCGCGAACAGCTTTTTGCACCGGTTCGGGGGTGCGCCCAGACGGAACTGCTACAGGCTTAAAACTAATCCCTCGACTGCCGAGCACGATTTCGCCGATAATTTGGGCTCGCCGCATATGATCGTCAGAAGTGATCAGATACACGCTTTCAATGCCTCGATCTTTCAATTCATCTACCAGCGTGGTAAAATTTGTTACCGTATCCACTGCTCTGTAGTCTAAATGCAGGCGATCGGACTTAATTCCCGCTTCTGAAAACACCCATTCCGCGAACTCCGGATTGCTCCCAGAAGACACCCAAATCGGCAATGCAGGATGCTCCTGAGCAAATTTGGCGGCAAACACCTCTCGCTCCGTAGCCCCACCTAGAACTAACAAAGCTTGGGGTCTCTGAAATTCGCTCTTAAGCTGCTGATAGCCAAACCAACACGCCATCAAAAGTCCTACTAGGAACCAAAAACTGCGTGAAGGTCTCCAACGCTGGTAACGCCGCTTGTTTAAATTGATTCTTAACCACATCTAAACCTATAAAAACTTTATGTAGCTGACATAGGAACCATAACAAAAAATACCGCACCTATAGCCCACTAACAGGAATTAAAAATTAAAATTCAAACAAGGGGCTAGGCATTTTAGATTTTAGATTTTAGATTTTAGATTGAATATACATCTTATTTTGGCGATTTTAGATTTTAGATTGAATATACAGCTTATTTGGGATCGAACTCAGCTATAAATTTTTGAGGCTTCACGACTCTTGTATTCAATCAAGTATGCGCGTGCGGGTGAACAGGTTAGCGAATATGCAAAGCAGAAGGACAAAACTTAAGGTTTACCCTTCTGCTTTTAATTGTTCTTGATTTTTAACGGGACTGGCCGGGTTCGAACCGGCGACCTAGCGCTTCAGATTTGTGTGAGTTTCCCCACTCTCCGGACTATTCCTTCACCGTAGGCTTGCGGCCTTTAGGTGGTGGCCGTATGTTTAGGATGTTTTATGGTTGTTACTTCCTAAAGCCAGTCTCTGCACCTTCCTTACCTAAACAAAATTTAGATAAAGCTTGGCTCAAGATTACCGTATCTGCTGTCAGACTTAGGCTTCCTTGAGTTTGACCACATTCACTCCCAGAGTTTCCTCGCAGGGTGCCCGATTCTTCAGGAGGCGCTTGCTCTATCCATCTGAGCCACAGCCCCAGTTGCTGAACCGTTTTGATTATAGCAGCTAATGGCGATTTTGAATTTTTTATTTTCGATGATTAGCGATCGCCCGTAGCAAGTCTCCCGACAATGCGGGCAAAGTTTTCTGCTGCGGTGAGTTTACCGCTACCGTAACAAGCGCGATGTCTCCAGGCGGTAACGGGGAGGTGTCCGGGGGGAGCATTTTCGTTGAAGGAGAGCTCGCTGTAATATTTCCAATTTTCCTTGACTCGCCAGCCGACTCGATCGCACAATTGGGTATAATTTCCGGCGGTACTTTCCCAAATCTGTTGTTGTACGGTCAATCCAAACCGCCCGCTGCTGTGTTGTTGCCAAAGTTTGTCGATCGTGCGAAGGTCTGTAGGAGGACAACTGTCAATATCGGCTGCACTCAGCCAGCCTTCATCTTCCCTCACAGCGATTTGCAGGAAAATTTCCCAAGTGTGTTCGTCTGCTTTGCGCCATTTTCCCGTTTCTAACAGCTTTGTCAGTTGTCGGTAATCCATCCCCACTTCAGAGATAGCCGGAGTTTGGTCAGGTAAGGCGCCGATTTTCTCTTCCAGGCGCAGTAGAGTGGTGGCAATGAATTCGGGGTTTAGTTGTTCGAGGCGGTACAGAACCCATTCTAACTGAGATTGCAGGTACGCGCGGGCGATCGCGCCTTGCTGCAATTCCTGTTGCAACTCGTCGAATCTGGCCGACCAATTTTGTTGGTTGCGGGCCGATTCCCACATTTGTTTTGCCCACTGCAATCTAACTTGTTCTTGTTTTAAATAAGTTTTGGAAGGCTTGGCACGCTGCGGGTAGGGCGTCAAATCCCAGCCGCAAATCGAGCAAAAATCTGCTTTTTTTTCTACGTATTGGGCACCGCACACTGGACAGTCAGACATATTGAAGTAAATTCAGTTGCCAAGCAATTATATGACATCTGCCTAATAATTTTCCGCTTGTATTGCTGGCCCAGACATCGCACGATATCATGCAGTGTCAAACTGGTTTGTAGTGCGGAATGCGAGTCCGACTCCAAGAAGGACTCGCATTCCTCACTACGAACCTGGTTTGTAGTGCGGAATGCGAGTCCGACTCCAAGAAGGACTCGCATTCCTCACTACGAACCTATTTTGCTTACTAACGTAGGTTAATCTGCGGTTTTCCTATCAATCTAACAAGGCAAGCGAATAGTAAACAAACTGCCTTTACCCAACTCTGATTTGACCACGATCGTGCCGCGGTGAGCTTCGACTATTTGGCGGCAGAGGTGCAGTCCCAAACCTGTGCTGGATTTCTTGTGAGTTCCCGAGCCAAACCTTTCAAATAACTTCGCTTGTTCGGCGGGAGAAATCCCGGCGCCGGTGTCTTGAATTTCAATAATTACCCATGCCAGCGGTTGATTTTTGAAGCTAGTATAAACAGGTGAATTGGCAGCTTTTAAGCGGACATCTATTGAGCCGCTGTCGGTAAATTTTATCGCATTTCCGATTAAATTTGTCAGCAAGCGGTGCAGTTCCAGACGATCGCCCGGATACTTCGCAATCGGAGCACTTTCTGCACTTTCACTCAAGTCTAAATTCACCGACAAATTTTTAGCATCGGCTAGGGGAGCGAGTTCTTCGGCTACCTCGTGGATGAGCTGGCGCAAGTCCACGGGAGCAAAACTGAGAGATTTGCGACCTGCTTCGTAGCGGTAGACTTCCAGCAGCATATTTACCATCGCGATCAAATTTTTGTTGCTGCGAACCATTGTCCCGAAAGCGTCGCGCATGGGGAGCGAGATTTCTCCTAAAGCTCCCTGCTGCATTAAGGTTAGCATTCGATCGGCTGCTACTAGGGGCGTGCGCAAGTCGTGAGCGAGTCTGGAGACAAAATCTTCGCGCTGGAGGGCGATCGAATTTCGTTCGTCTACGCTGTGTTTTAGCCGCAGGAGCGATCGCACCCTCGCCAGCAGTTCGTCCATTTCCACGGGTTTGCGGATAAAATCGTCTGCGCCCATATCTAGTCCCTGGACTACGCTGGCGCTGTCGTGAGCGGTGATCAGCAAAATCGGGATAAACGGCAATTCCTTATTTTGTCGCATTCGCTGGGTGACTTCGTAACCGTCCATTCCCGGCATCATTACGTCTAGCAGTACCAAATCGGGGGCTGACTTGTCAATCTGGGTAAGAGCCGAAAAGCCGTTATCGGCAGTGCTAATTTCGTAACCTTCTTCTTCCAGAATTGTCTGTACTAACAAAACATTATCTGGTGCGTCATCTACCACCAGAATGCGATCGGCTTTTGTGGCATTCGGAACAGATAAATATGTCATTTAATTGTTTGCATGGAAATAAATACTAACTTTAATCTGCTATCCGACTTATGTTTTCACATTTTTCCACTTGTTAAATCTGTCATAAGGAAGATCTCAAAACTCGATCCAATCTTTTTACTTTTTTGCCCTCGGATATGATCTGGTCAACTACTTTGTTGTCATAGTATGCACGCCGTCCCAATCGTCGGGCGGGGGCACTTCCAAATAACTGAGGGAGCGCTCGATCTGAACTTCCACAGGTCGATCGCTCGGTCGCATAGCTAAGGCCGCCTCAAAATAATTAATAGCTTGCTGAAAATTTCTCTTCATATAAGCATGGCGGCCGTTGTTGTAAAGTTCCAAAAACCTTTCGGTTTCCCCGTCGAGCGGATCGGAACTAATTTGCAACAACTCGTAAATCCCGACAGGCTGATTTTTGCCCTTAACGCGAACCTTGTCCAACTCTCGCACCCAAATCCGTTCGCGGCACAAATTGTAGGTAAATTCGCTCAAAATTATATCGCAGCCGTACTCCTTTGTAAGCTGTTCCAAGCGGGAACTCAAATTCACCGCATCCCCGATTACGGTGTAATCCATCCGCTTTTCCGAACCAATATTTCCCGAAACCACGTCTCCAGAACTAATCCCAATTCCAAAGCGAAACGGATCGGCCCCGGGGCGAGAATCATTAAACTCTTTCAAACGCCGGCGCATATCTAAAGCCGACTGAACGGCCATCCAACCGTGACTTTCCGGGGGATTGAGCGGTAGGGGCGCACCGAACACGGCCATTAAAGCATCGCCGATAAACTTGTCTAAAGTGCCTTCGTAATGGAAAACGGCCTCCACCATCGTTTCAAAATACTGGTTTAGTAGCGCCACAACTTCCGACGCTCCCAGATTTTCGGTCAGGGTGGTGTAGCCGCGAATGTCGGAAAATAAAATAGTAACTTCTTTGCGTTCGCCCACCATCAGGGAGCCTTCGCCCAAGGCCATGATTTTATCTACGACTCCGGGAGTCATGTAGCGAGACATTGTGGTTTTCATGCGTTTTTCGCGGCTGATGTCTTCGAGTACCACTAAACCGCCGCGCACGCCGCCTTCTGGATTGATCAGCGGGTTGACTGTTAAATTCAAACTGCGTTCAACTACTTTAATTCGAGAACCGGGGATGGGTAACGGACAATAAGGATGATACAGAGCTGAATTCCGCAGTGAAAATAGAGATTGGGAATTAGCTAATTCTGCTTGTGCTACTTCTTCAGTCCATGCGTTGTTTTCGCCCCAAGCATAATATGAATTCGGGTCATTGCGATCGGGCACGGCCAAAATGTAACTTTCTGCTTCTGTTTCTGCTGCTGCGGAACTACCAAGCGTTGTTTCCACCAACAGTCCCACAGTTAAACTTTGTTCGGGAACGTAAGATCTGGCAGCATTGTGGAGACTGTCTTCGACTCGAAATTTCAAATTTTCGATCGGCACAACTTCCCAAACATAGCGATCGATCAGTTTATCTTCCCAAATCAGGAGATGGTGCTTGCTTTTATCTTGATTTACCGGACAGCCCAACAATTCCAGCGCCGCTTCGTTAATCGTGACAATCCGCCCCTGCAAATCGGTGGAAATCACTGCATCTGAAAGACTTTGCAGCATATCTTTTTGATACTGCTTTTCCACCATCACGTTCTGAAAAAGTTGAGAATTTTGCAGCGCCATTCCGGCTTGGGAATTAAACGCTCGCAAAAACTCTTCGTCGGAAGTAGTGAAAGTGCCTTGATTTTTATTAATTAGCTGAGTCACCCCGATCAGCTCACCTTTAGCGTTGTGCACCGGCATACACAAGACTGTGCGAGTGCGGTATCCCGTTTGCTTGTCTGTAGTGGGATCAAAGCGGGGATCGTCGTAAGCATCTGTAATATTCAGAGGTTTACCGGTCGAAGCGACGTAGCCAGCAATTCCTTTGTTAGCAGGAATGCGGAGGTCAACCATCGTTTTGCCGTCGGCTTTGGCGACTTTTGTCCAGAGTTCGTTGGCTTCTCGATTTAACAAAAATAGCGTGCTGCGATCGGCTTGCATCAAGTCCCGAGCTTGATCCATGACAGAGCGCAAAGTTGTTTCCAAGTCAAGACTTTGACCTAAAGTCGTGGTAGCTCTCAGGAGTGCGGCAACCCCTCGCTGGTTGCGGGCCACGACGTAGAAAGACTGACAGCTTTCGAGAATAATCCCGATCGAATCTGCAAAAGCCTGAAACTGCTGTTCATCTTCCTCAGTAAAGGGGACATTGCCAGCTTTATTTAACAGTCTGACGACGGCTACGGGTTCGTGTTGGCTCTTGCTGCTAAAAATCGGCATACAGAGGATGGTCTCAATCTGGTAGCCTGGTGGTTCGTCTACTTCGGAATTAAAATACTCGTGTTCTCTACCCTGCGCGACATTGAGCGATTTTCCGGTAGTTGCAACGTAGCCTAAAATGCCTGCATCCATCGGCAAGCGAATTTCTACATCTTCGCCCGTGAGGGTCTCGACTGTTTTGTGCCACAGTTGATTTTTGTTGGAGTCAACCAAAAAAATTGTTGTCCGGTCTGCTTGCAGAATTTGACCAATTTTGACAGTGAAGGCATCTAACAGTTGCTCTAAGAGAGTTTCGAGTGCTTCATTGTTAATCAGGTCCATCGCCCGGATGAATTGCTGAAATTCAGCCGTTACAAAGTCCAGCAGGCACACTAATTCAGTAACTGGCAGGCTCTTAACACGGGAGGTCAATGCCCCCATAAAATTAACTTGAGTCAGTGTAGCCAGAACGCTACCAGCATTGGAGAATGTCATGATTAACTGCTTGCTCAGAGGGGTAGATTGACCGGCAGGTCGATCGCGGTGCTAGATGCTGGGGCGGTGCAAACTGTTTAAGTTGTTTGCTTGAAAAGTCAGCACTCACTTGTCGCTTTCAGGAATAGTGAGTTCATGCTTTGGCGCACGCCACTTCAGTTTGCTTGTTACATATGCTCGACTTTTTTTTGTTACAACCTCAATACTGAGGAGGGTTCGCCAGTTAGAGCTGAACTTGACTTCGGAACGCTGGCAGCCTGAAAATTAGCTCGCAGGCTTTTGTTCGATCGATCGCGGGCGATGTAGATTGTACGCTCTGTGCTAGGATGCTGCGCGGTGTGACTGTTTTAGCGAACTCGGCGACCGTATCCGGTCGGGTGCCCAAGCGCCCCATGCGGCCACCCGCGAAGCATTCCAAAGCTACTCATAGTTTAATGGTAAACGCAACAGCAGGATAGCTACCGCAATCTAAGCAGCAAAAAAGTTCGATCGGTCTTGGAAGAAATCCGTCCCCGCTACCAACCGAAGTATCGCGCGAGACAAGCTAAGCTGTCAGTGCTGTTGGCGCCACAGAATATCCCGGCATTTAAGCAGCAGAAGGCATGGACTGAGCAAATACCACCGATTGATAGTAACGCCGCAGTTGTGCCGTAGCGGCGGCCCAACCCCAGCGTTCGGCTTCAGAGCGAGCGTTTTGGCGGAGAGTTTCCCGTTCTTCGGGATTCGCAAACAGACGCTGGGTAGCCGCGAGGGCTCCGGCTTCGTCAGTGGGGTCAAATAGATATCCGTTAACACCGTCGGTGACAATATCGGGAATTCCGCCGCTGCGCGCCGCCACTACGGGCGTCCCCGCAGCCATCGCTTCTAGGAGCACCAAGCCCAGGGTTTCGGTGCGGGAGGGAAAAATGAAGGCATCGGCAGATGCGTAAGCAGAAGCCAATTCTTGCCCCTTGAGATAGCCGACAAAATTGGTGGGGGTGCCAGCAAAATATTGTTCCAGGTTTTGTCGGTGCGGGCCGTCTCCCACGAGGGCGAGGCGGGCGTCGGGAATCGCAGCGAGGACTGGTTTAATAGACTCGATTTCTTTTTCAGCACCCAGGCGGCCGACGTAGAGGAGTAAGGGACTGTCTGGGTTATTTTCAGAAAGGCGCGATCGCATTTCTCGACTGGCCAATTGGGGGACAAACATTTCAGTATCAACACCGCGCTGCCACAAGTCTACCCGTTCAATGCCGTGAGTTCTCAACTCATCCACCATTGCAGTGGAAGTGCACAGATTCAATTCGGCTTGATTGTGAGCACCTTTGAGCAATTCCCACAGCAAAGGTTCGAGCATTCCAAAACCGTAATGGTGCAAGTATTTAGGCAAATGCGTGTGATAAGAAGCCAAAATCGGAATGTTGAGTTTTTTGCCGTAGTATATGCCGCCCAATCCCAAAATAGCCGGATTGACAACATGAATAATATCCGGTTTAAACTGCTGTAATTGTTGACCGATAGCCGGACTGGGAAGTGCCATTTTCAGTTCCGGGTACATCGGCAAAGGCAAACCCTCAACTCCGTAAACTCGGGCACCTTTGTATTCTGTAATTCCGTAATCTGGAGAAAAGATCAGAACTTGTTCGCCCGATCGCTGCAAATGATCTACAGTGTGAATCAGGCGCGTCACAATGCCGTCTATTTTCGGCCAAAATGTTTCAGTGAACAGAGCAATTTTCATAAAACGAAGGAAGTTCGGCAACGGATGCAAGTAACGGATGTAACGGATTTCAGGAAGAAGGAAGAGGGAAGAGGGAAGAGGGAAGAAGGCTTTAGTTATTCTTTATATATTGTTGGCGAAATCGATACTCCCAGTCTTTGGCAAATGTCGGGGTTAGTAACAGGATACACTGTCTCGCGGGGAGTGAGTAATTGCGGGCGATCTTCTCCTTTATATTCGTGTTGCTGTCGCACGAATTGGGAAATATCTTCGATATTCACAATCCATTCTCGGGCATAACTGGCCAAAAAACTGCCCCGCAAGCCGAGTTGAATGGCCCGCCGTTCCAGTTTCGCGCCACTGGGATGGTGGTCGGGGTCCCATTGCAGCCGCACCGATGAAGTTTTAACAAGTTGTTTCCATTCTTTTTCGCTTCCGTACACTTTTGAAACGAAATTGGAATGAACGGCGGATGCTAAAATTTCATCAAAGGCGGAACGCTTTAGCCAAATAGCCAGAATTACTTCTTGTCCTGGTTTTGTTCCCCATTCCGAACGATACATCATCCAGAGAAAGTTGGGCTTAATCCAACTCATGCGATTCAAGCTAAATTCGCCGCCGAAATAACCGTGTTCCGCTGCAAAGTGACCGATCGCCGGACGGTAAGCTTGATAGACAACAACACGATCATCGTCAAATTGTGCTAAAATGTGGCGACCTGTATTCGGCCACCGCATTGTTTGGTGTAAGTAAGGTTCTGTCAGCAGCTTCATCTTAACTTAATTGCGATCGAGAGGTTGTTCCGGCAAGATACAAATTCCCTGAATACCAATTGATAAAATTATCCCACCTAAAAGCAATCCCACACCTTCAGCAAAGCAGTTAATTCGGTGAATTTCCTGTGCAGTTTTGGCAATTAAGATTTCCTTGGACGTAGCAGAAGGCGATTCGCTAACGGCGCGGTAATTTTGATAACTCGCCGTTAGTGCAGCCCATTCCGGTACTAAATAATAAGCACAAACTGCACTTGCAGAAAATCCGGGCAGAACAACTAAAAGCAACAAGATGAGAATTCGACTTTTCACAGCATTTCTTCCCAAACAAGCTAGCCGTTAAAAACTTTCTGCGATTTTTAAATTCACCGCAGAAGAAGCAGAAGACACAAAGCAAACAAGAAAAAAGATAGATAATCTTCCGCAATCAAAAAAGTAATATACAGCGAACTCCCTTCAGAATTTGCGAACATTTCTCTTCTCTTCCCTTCTTTTCTCTTACTTCGCGCCCTTCGCGCCTTCGCGGTTCATTTAAAAAAATCTTTCCCGCAACTAGATCCCCGCATTTACCTGCGCCAAGAAACCTTCGGCAAAATCTGGTTTTTATCGACACGGTGCTGATATTTTGTAGCAAAATTCAGCAGAGAATCGAGCAGGGAATCTGAGAGGTAGTGCGGCTGCAAGCCGAGGCCTAACAAACTGGTGTTTTTGGCATTGAAATAATGTTCTTCTTTCTCGACTCTGGGATTTTCGAGGTTGTTGATTTCTACTTTTAATCCCATTGCCGTGCCTGCTTTTTGCACCAATGAGGCTAAGTCGCCGACGCTGAATTGTTCGGTGAATTGGTTGAAGACGCGGAATTCTCCGGCGGCGGCGGGGTTGGCGATCGCTAATTCCACGCAGCGCACGGTGTCGCGAATGTCTAAGAAGGTGCGAGTTTGTCCGCCGGTGCCGTAAACTGTCAGGGGATGACCGATCGCAGCTTGGATGCAAAATCTGTTTAATGCTGTACCGAATACTCCGTCGTAGTCCAAACGGTTGATCAACAGTTCGTCCATGCCGGTTTCTTCTGTCAGCACGCCGTAGACTACGCCCTGATTTAAGTCGGTGGCCCTCAAACCCCAGATTTTGCAAGCAAAATGGATGTTGTGGGAGTCGTGGACTTTTGACAGGTGATAGAAACTGCCCGGTTGTTTGGGATAGGGTAGTGTATCTTTGCGGCCGTTGTGTTCGATCGTAATGTAGCCTTCTTCAATGTCAATATTCGGCGTGCCGTATTCGCCCATTGTCCCGAGTTTGACTAGGTGACAGTCGGGGAAATCTTCGCGGATGGCGTACAGCAGGTTGAGTGTCCCGACGACGTTGTTGACTTGGGTGAGGACTGCGTGTTCGCGATCGATCATGGAGAAGGGGGCCGAACGCTGTTCGCCGAAATGGACGATCGCCTCTGGTGCAAATTTTCTCATACTTTTGCTGAGAAAATCGTAGTTGGTGATGTCACCGACGAACAAGTCGATCGACTTACCCGTTAAATCTTGCCATCGCTGGAGTCGTTGCTGAATGGGTGCAATGGGAGTGAGGGTGTCGCTGCACAGTTCCAGATCCCAGTGCCGCCGCACGAAGCTGTCGAGGATGCCAACTTCGTGACCTTTGTTAGAAAGGTAGAGTGCGGTTGCCCAACCGCAATAGCCATCGCCACCAATAACCAGGACTTTCATAAATCAACGGTGAATCTTGCTTGCCAATACTGGGTTAATGTACCAGGTATTGGTGCATTGTGAACCTTTAATCTAGGGTGTTCTTTGCTAAATCGGCTGTCAGTTTTTTTGTGTCAAACCTGAATTTCGTCTGCGAAACTGGCCCAGCGGGTGAATTCAAAGGGCCCGGCTTGAGCTCCCCAGACGTGGGCGTCGGTTTCTGGGTCGCGCCCGCGATCGTGACTGGTAAATTTGTTACCATCAATCTCAAATTCGCTGTCTAGATAGGTTTTTTTGCCATTTCTGACCACGGCACAGCCTTTTCCGGGCTCGACAGACCCTTTGAAGCTGTTACCCGTCCAGTGGGTAAAAAAGGTGCAGCCTGGGAGGAGTGTCAGTTGTTCGGTTTTGATTTCTTGCAGCCGTTGGGGCTGGCGGGATGCGCCGTAGAATTGTGATTCGTTTTCTATGGCATAATTTTCGATGTCGATGCGATCGTCCACCGGGACTAATTTTAAAACTCGAACTCGGTAAGGGACGTGCAGTTCGATATCATAGGCTTGTTCTAGATACAAGCTCATTCCGCCCAGAAGTTCCACGGGTAAAGGTCTCATGCAGACGCGGATGTGGGCGAAGAATGGCGGGTTTTCAAAGGCTTGGGCTTGGTTGCTGAAGTCGGCCGCCATCCAGCGGGCGAGGGTGACAATATCGGTGGAATGGGACATATCGATTTTAGATTTTGGATTTTGGATTTTAGATTGGGGGGAGTATTCGATTTTCGATTGGAGGAGTAGAAATTATTTTAGATTAAAGCGAGTGCGATGATTTGGGATTTGGGATTTTGATACCCAACTTCTTTGAAAAATTGGGACTCTGGGTATTATGTTTTTTTTCAAATAGCTTTACTAGAAGAGACAATTCTGAAACTACAACCAGTCACATCAAATAGTCGTAGGGTGTGTCGCTCTCGACAATCTCTCAATAAAGATCGACAATCTTATAGCGACGCACCTGTGCCTACAGCCTTCAGCAAACAAACCCAATTTTTTTTGATAAACCGTATAAATCATCAAAAGGCTTCTTGCAAAAATAGTCGTAGGGTGTGTCGCTCTCGACAATCTCTCAATAAAGATCGACAATCTCATATATCCGCACCTTTGTCTAAAATAGTCAACAAACAAAAAAATGATAAATGGCATAAATTATCACACTACAACCAATCGCATCTAGCACGATCGAAGCTGTGGACTGCGACGAAACCGAGTCTACCCTGGAAGTTATTTTTGATAGTGGCAAAACCTATCTATATTCTGAAGTCCAGAATAATGTCTGTTCAGAATTGATGGAATCTGACTCTAAAGGTGGCTATATGAGAGATTGCGTGATTGACTGCTATCCTTACCAACAGATCGAGAAAAGGTGGCAGCAGGTATCGGATTAATCTAGGTATTCTGAATATCTAATAGTGATTTTTGCACCTGAACCCAGTTTTTTTTAATCAATGTCAGACTCAATAGATTTTCAGCGCGAATAAACCTCTGATTTAGCATTAATTTCAAGATATTCTTGATAAGCTGCCTCATCTCCTCCAAACGAGTCGATAGAAATCCCCGTATTGGGTACTGGCATCAGCGGACTTGGTTTAGGTGCGTACTGACAATAACACACAGCAATCATATCGTAATTGCTTCCTGGTGCAGCAGTTGGGTATTGTTCAACTCTTACAACTTTCCAATCTCCGACTCGGTAGTGAGTATCGCTACTGGGGAATTGCGGATCGTCAAATTCTTCTATCCGGTAGAATTCGTAGGGACGATTTCCTGGTTGAGGTAGAGGTTCCTCTGAGGAATCGTAATACTCGCAGAGAATGTCAGTTATTGCCCCAGTGTGAGCTAACATTCTATTTTCCCAGCCTTCTGCTGACATCGATTCAGCCTTGAAAATAATATATTTCCGCATAATTAATCTTCATCCTCTTCTAGATAGTTGGGGAATCGAGTTTGTCCTTTAAAGATACACTTGACTTTTAAAATATCTGCTTCGACTCTTTTTATTCGCAACAACTTCCAGCCCTACTTTCGTTTTATTTCAAAACATTTTTCTGGAGCGGTCGCTGCGTGCCAAGAAGTTTCTTCAGGGTTAGACTCATTATTAGCGGTCATCGAATTGTCAGTCAGTCAAGGATCTAATTAGCTAATTATAGTCTCAGGTCTCAGGGGGAGCATCTCATAGTTGCCAATCGGCTTTTTAAATTGAACAGAGAGTTTACTTTAAATCGACTCAATCCCTCAATCCCAGAGTCTCCCAATCCCTCAATCCATCAATCCCCTAATTCTAAAATCTAAAATCTAAAATCTAAAATCTAAAATCTCCCGTCTCAGGTTTTATCGGTCGAAGCATTTGCGCGCTAAATCTCCAGGTTTAATCAGAGATTTTTTGGCGCAAAGACTTCGCCCGAGCAATACTCTTACCAGAGGTTTAACCCTCTGAGTTCCAAGTCACAAATCTGTAACTTAGATGAGTTTGACAGCCCGCAGACCAAACATCAGCACTGTCGCCAAGCCGACCATGCCGCCGAAAATTCCCAAATAAGCTATTGCTCCGGTAAGGCTCATTGCAATTTCTCCAAAATAATCAATAAAAAGACCTATAAGAACTATAATCGAAAATCTAATATCTAAATTACATAAATATGCAATCGATAATTAAAGTTGACTTGGGCCCACAATCTTACAATATTTGCGTGCGATCGGGCGGCTTAGACGAACTCGGCACCTTGATGGGCGATCTAAGTTTGGGCAAAAAAGTGCTGCTGGTCTCAAATCAGTCGATTTTTCGGCAATATGGCGAAAGAGCAACAGCATCCCTCGAATCGGCAGGTCTGGAAGTCAGTAGCTGCATTTTACCACCGGGCGAACAGTACAAAACTTTAAATTCGATCCAGAAGATTTACAATGCGGCTTTGGCTAACCGCTTGGAACGTTCCTCGACAATGGTGGCTTTGGGCGGCGGGGTGGTTGGGGATATGACGGGTTTTGCGGCCGCGACTTGGCTGCGCGGAATTAATGTGGTGCAGGTTCCGACTTCGCTGCTGGCGATGGTTGATGCTTCTATTGGCGGCAAAACGGGGGTAAATCATCCTTCGGGGAAGAATTTAATCGGGGCGTTTCATCAGCCGCGTTTGGTTTTGATTGACCCGGATGTACTTAAAACTCTGCCGGCGCGGGAGTTTCGTTCGGCGATGGCGGAAGTTATTAAGTATGGGGTGATTTGGGATGCTGAATTGTTCGGGAAGTTGGAGAATTGCAAGCGTTTGGATCAAATGCGCTATGTGAAGGCGGATTTGTTGGCCCAAATTTTGAGCAGGTCTTGCCAAGCTAAGGCTGATGTGGTAAGCAAGGATGAGAAGGAGTCGGGTTTGCGGGCGATTTTGAATTACGGTCACACGATCGGTCATGCTGTAGAAAGTTTGACGAATTACAAGGTTATCAATCACGGTGAAGGTGTGGCAATTGGCATGGCTGCGTCCAGCCGCTTGGCTGTGGAGTTGGGAATGTGGGATTCTGAGTGCGATCGCCGCCAATCTGCTTTAATTGCCAAAGCTGCTTTACCTGCTAAGTTGCCCGCAGGTGTGGATGTTGAGGAGATTTTGAAGACTTTGCAACTGGATAAGAAGGTGCAGGATGGCAAGGTGCGCTTTGTGCTGCCGGTACGTTTGGGCGAGGCTGCTGTGAGCGATCGCGTGGACGGAGATGTGATTTTACAAGTTTTGAAGGAAATGCTTTAGATTGAGGCTTACGGGCGTGTTTAGCCACAGGTGGAGGCTGATTGATGCCGATCGCCAGAGCTGTTTTTTATGTGAAGGTTCGATCGATCGACTCTCGATCTCATGTCCCAAGAGGATGACCATAATTAAGATAGGTTTGTAGTGAGGACTTTAGTCCTTCTTGATGCGGACTAAAGTCCTCACTACAAACCTTTTTTATTTTAGGTGTATCGAACATAGTTTGATTTTAAGAGCCGCTCGACTGTGAATTCATTTCCTCCAAAATTTTATCTACTCTCGTAGCGGCTTGAGTTCTGCCCTGCTTGATAAATAACTCCTTAGCTTTTTTGAGACTGGCTACGGCCTCTGCTTGGTCTTCCTTAGCCCCTTGCTGGTACAAACCGACTCCTAAATTATTTAAAGCATCGGGATATTGGCTATTAATTTTAACAGCTTGTCTCCACAGCACAATCGCTTCGGGCAACTTTCCTTGACTTGCCATCGCCACGCCCAAATCGTTGTGAGCTTTGGCGTGTTTCGGGTTGACTTCAATTGCTTTTTGGAATTGGACGATCGCATCGCTCATTTTACCTTGCCCCGACAGCAAAGTTCCCAACTTGTAATAAGCATCCGCTTGTTTGGGATAGCGAGCGATTAGTTGCCGGTACAAAGCTTCGGCATTCACCAGATTTCCTTGACCGTAAAGGTCGTTGGCTGTTCTCAAACCCACGGTGTAGCCTTTCCCTACAACTTCGCACTTTTTCTCGGAGTTCCCTTGCTGCTGCTTGCAAATCTTGAGTTCGTCTCCCTTCATCTCGTAGGATAGAACTTCCCGAACTTCTGGCCCTCGGCGGGGTGGCTGCAAGTTCTGCGACTGCAAGTTTGGGGAATTTTGCACTGTAGTTGGTTCAGCTTGTACGGGTTGGACAACTGCCATATTGCAAATTCCTGCACCCACCAAAATGCTTGGGGCGATCCACCTCAAAGGTTTGAAAGCGCGAAACTCTCGATCGTTTTTCATGTCTTTTGTGGAAACGTGTTGTTGATATCCTGGGTTTCACTGCTTCGCCGTGAGAGTCCGAACACCTGGCGGCCCACTATTGAGATAGTTATTAACAGTCGAGATATTTTAGCACGCGATCGGCTGATTTTGAGTTAAATTAGATAATATTCCCGATCGATTCTCAGTCAACCTTAGCAGGAAAGTAGAAATGGGGCAGTCTATTCTCACCATGCTCTTTGCGCTCATCCTCGGCTACGCTGTTAACTCAAGCGTGAAAATAGTCAGCGGCGGCGACGAAGCTTTAGTCGAACGTTTGGGCCAATACAAGCGCACCCTCAAGCCCGGATTACACTTGATCGGTCCCCTGATAGAAAAAGTCGTCTGCGTGGACACAAGCCGTGAAAGAGTTTTAGATATTAAACCTCAATCAGCAATCACGGGAGATAATGTGGCCCTAGAAGTCGATGCCGTTGTGTATTGGCGGGTTGTGAATTTGCAGAAAGCTTATTATGGAATTGATCAAATTGAAAATGCGATCGCCAACTTAGTTTTAACGACGTTTCGCGCTGAAATTGGTCGATTGCCCATGCAAGACATCTTGGGTTCCCGAGATGACATGAATAAAAAGTTACTCAAGAAATTGGACGAGGCTACCGAAACTTGGGGCGTCAAAGTAATTCGCGTAGAAATTCAAAGCATTACACCTCCGAAAAGGGTGCAAGAAGCTATGGAATTGGAGCGCGCTACTAAGAGCGAATGGCAAGCAATGGTTAATAAGGCGATCGGCACTAAGGAGTACATGAGGCTCTTAGTTGAAGCTTTAGACTCCCATCCGAATAGCAAGCAAGTTTTGAATTACTTAGTAACTGAAAAATACTTAGACGCTCAACAAAAACTAGGCGAAAGCGACAACGCCAAAATTCTGTTTATGGACCCGAGAAACATGACAGAAGCCCTCAACGAGTTGATGGGTTCTATGCCAGATATCCCGGGGAACGCTCACGGGGGAGAGCGAGAACTCAAACTAATCGATCAATCAACCGCTCAAGATTGATTTCTGAAGATAGCGTCGGCAACCAGACAAACATCGTGCATTTCTCTGACATCGTGAACTCGTAAAATATCTGCCGAATTTGCGATCGCACTTGTACAAGCCGCCGCTGTCCCCCAAATTCTTTGTTTAGCTTCCGGCTGATTCAAAATCTGACCGATGAAGCTTTTGCGCGATACTCCGACTAAAATCGGACAGTCCAAACCACGGAATTTGGGCAACTGCCGCAGAATTTCCAAATTTTGATTGTAAGTCTTGGCAAAGCCAATACCTGGGTCGATAATTATCTGAGATTTGTCAATCCCCGCAGCAACTGCTGCTGCAATTCGAGACTCCAAAAATTCCCGAATTTCCCCAATTAAATCCTGATAATCTGTGAGTTTTTGCATCGTCTGGGGAGTTCCCCGAATGTGCATCAAAATTATCGGCACTTGCAACTGAGCAACGGTTGACAGCATTTCCGAGTCAAAAGTTGCTCCAGAAATATCGTTGACAATATCAGCTCCCGCCTCAACCGCAGCTTTGGCAACCTGCGCTCTGGTAGTATCCACAGAAATCGGAACTGAGCCAAAAATATCGGCTTTTTGCCTCAGCATTTGTACGATAGGTATAACGCGCTCTATCTCTTCTTTTAAGGATATTTCTGCTGCACCGGGCCTGGTAGATTGACCGCCAATATCAATAATATCTACCCCGGATTTAACCATATTTTCAGCTTGCGTTACAGCAGATTCTATGGAAATAAAATCGCCACCGTCGCTAAAACTGTCAGGGGTTACGTTTAAAACGCCCATCAAATAAGTGCGTTTTCCCCACTCTAAAGTTTGAGATCTAATAGTTAATTTGCGATCGGTCATCAGTTATTTTAAATCTATGTTTATACTCGTTAGCAGGCGCTTAGCCTGTTAATTCACATTCCGAGACCGAGCCTCCATTTTGAAGAGCCTCGCTATTCAAAAGCAATATTGCGTCCGGTCGATTACATCACAAAAACCGTTCGTAGTGTGGACTTTAGTCCGCAGTATTTTGCGGACTAAAGTCCACACTACGAACCTTATTGATTGCGATCCATCGACCAGACAGGATATGATCTCGGTTCCCAGCATAAGCGTGTGGGAACCAGTTAATTACCAATTACGAATTACCAATTACCACCCTTCGGCTGCGCTCTGGGCAAAATTACCAATTACCAATTATTTATAATTGACAATTCTATCAAAACTAGCAGCTTCCAAACTCGCACCGCCTACCAAAACCCCGTCAATTTCAGGCATCGCCATAACTTCATCAATATTCTCTCCTTTCACAGAGCCGCCGTACTGAATCGGCACATCAGGATTAGTCAATTTACTGCGAATCAAACCAATAACTCGGTTAGCTTCCTTAGTTTCGCAAGTATCGCCAGTACCAATGGCCCAAATCGGTTCGTAAGCTATTACTAAATTATCTTGGTCAACACCAACCAAATCCTGCGCTAACTGAGAGAAAATATGATCTTCCGTTTCCCCGGCATCCCGCTGTTGCTTTGTCTCTCCCACGCACAGAATCGGAATTAAACCGGATTTCTGAGCAGCTTTCAGCCGCAAATTCACCGTTTCGTCAGTTTCCCCAAAATATTGCCGGCGCTCGCTGTGGCCGATGATGACGTAGCGCACCCCAAGCTCTGTTAGCATCTGCCCGGAAATTTCACCAGTATAAGCTCCCGACTCTTGCCAGTGCACGTTCTGAGCGCCGAGCCTGATCCGGCTTCCGTGGAGGTTTTTTGAGAGGACACTCAAATCTGTAAAGGGAACGCAAAGCACGACTTCCCGTTCTTCTGGGGTTTCCGTCAGGCAGGACATGAATCCTTGAAGAAACTCTAGGGATTCTGCCCTAGTTTTGTACATTTTCCAGTTGCCAGCTATAACTATTTTGCGCACTACTTTTTTAAATCCTTGTCCTTACAACGCATTTTATAGTCTAAAGCTTTAGGGTACATTTCGATCCCTTATTGCCCAAACTCGATGCGAGCTTGCTCAACTAAGTCAATGGTGACGACTTCTGTTTCGGCTTCGCGGGCGAGGTGCTCGATGCGGACGCGGGCTTGTCCCCGGACAAAATAGGGAATATTTTTTAGCTTGGCTTTGGCTTCGGGCGTCCATTTTAAATCGTCTGAGAATTCGGAATCTGGCATGGCGTATCGGGCGATCGACTACAAGCGCTCAGTTTTCTATTTTGACAAAACTCTGTCTGATTATTGAATTTACCATGTTTTGGAGCTTACTATGCTGCAAGCTGCGCCCGTCGGGCGATCGAACTCTCTTCAACTGAGCGGTTGAAACCGAGACTCTACATAAACGAAGCTAACCGTAGGGTGCGTCAGGGGCCCGAATCCTTGAGTTGGTGACGAAAACATTCAGCCCCCTGACGCACCCTACCATAACTGACTGCTGACTAATCGGAATCTCGAGGGGAAATTCAGCTAACCGTAGGGTGCGTCAGGGGACCCGAATCCTTGAGTTGGTGACGAAAACATTCAGCCCCCTGACGCACCCTACCATAACTGACTGCTGACTAATCGGAATCTCGAGGGGAAATTCAGCTAACCGTAGGGTGCGTCAGGGGGCCCGAATCCTTGAGTTGGTGACGAAAACATTCAGCCCCCTGACGCACCCTACCATAACTGCTGACTACTGACTGCTGACGGCCCGACGGCCCGACGGCCCGACTGCTGACGGCCCGACTGCTGACGGCCCGACGGCAGGACTGCTGACTACTGGCTGATGTCGGAGCGGAATCTCGATCGCAAACTCAGTACCTTTCCCCGATTCAGAACTGCATTTTAAAACGCCGCCGTGCTTCTCTACCACAATTTGGTAACTAATTGACAGTCCCAATCCAGTACCTTTGCCCACCGGCTTAGTCGTGAAAAAAGGGTCAAATATCCGTTGTCTCATCGATTCCGAAATTCCCGAACCGTTGTCAGAAATCCGAATCACCGCGCTAGGAACATTGCCATTAAGTTGACCGACAGCAGTAGAGATTTTAATTTGAGGACTCACTGATTTGCGATCGAGCAACTTGTCCGATTGCAAAGCATCGATCGCATTTACGAGTACATTCATAAACACCTGATTCAACTGTCCGGCGTAGCACTCAACCAGAGGCAAATTGCCGTATTCTTTAACTAGCACAATCTTGGCACTGTCCCCATTAGATTTCAGCCTGTGCTGCAAAATTAACATCGTGCTTTCAAGACCCTCGTGAATATCGACAGCCTTCATTTGACTTTCATCCAGACGAGAGAAATTCCTCAAAGACAGAACTATTTGACGAATGCGATCGGCTCCCACCTGCATAGACAATAGCAATTTCGGCAAATCTTCCACCAGAAATTCCAAGTCAATATTTTCGGCCACTTCGCCAATCTCAGGACTATAATCAGGATATTGCTGCTGGTAAATTTCCAGCAAACTCAGCAAATTTTTAGTATAATCAGTAGCGTGATTGAGATTGCCGTAAATAAAATTAACTGGATTGTTAATTTCGTGAGCAATACCCGCCACCAGTTGCCCCAAACCAGACATTTTTTCAGTCTGAATCAATTGAGCTTGAGTTTGCTGCAAATCCTGTAAATTTTGAGCGATTTGTGCTGCTTGGCGTCGGGTTTTGGCCAGCAAATCGGCTTGTTGGATAGCTGCGCCTAACTGATTGGCAATCTGAGCTAAAAACTTAACTTCTGAACTTTCCCAGCAGCGCGGCCCGGAATGTTGATAAGCTGCGAGCAAACCCCAAAGTTCTTGTCCTAAAAAAATCGGTGCTATCGCATAAGCCTTCACCTGAAAATGCTCTAAAATAGCGAAGTTACACTCCGAGTGACAAGCTTGATAGATATCGTCAACGGCTAGAGTTTCATTATTGAGATGCCTGCCGCCTCGGTGTGACTGCAAATAAGTATTTTCCCAAACCGTATTGATACCTTCTCCTACCAATTTGCTCCAGCCCTCTTTCACAAACTCGGCAACATATTGCCCGCTCCAATCAGGATTGAAGCGATAGACAGCAATTCTATCGACTTGCATAAACTGACAAACTTCTTGAGTTGCCGTCTGAAAAATCTCATTAATATCGAGAGATTCTCGAATCTTAGCCACCACTTCAAACAGTATCCGCTGTTGCTCGGCGGCCCACTGGAGATCGATCGTTTGCTGCCGCGTTTTAGCCAGCAAATCTGCTTGTTCTAATGCTACGCTCAACTGAGCTCCGACTTGCGTCGCAAACTGGATTTCCGAAGTTTTCCAATTGCGCGAACCGTCGCACTGATGCACGCACAGCAAACCCCAAAGTTCGCTGCCATTCATCAGCGGCATAATTATTTGCGCCTTAACTTGAAATTGAGCTAAAATAGCAGCATGGCAGTCTGAGAGTCCTGCACAGTCCGTGTCTTGCAGGACTTGAATTTGTCCCTGACTGTATTGAGCCGCATAGTTTTCGCCAAAACATCGATCGCGAATTTTCACATCCATTGCCGAACCAAAAACTGGCAAAACATCTTCCGTAATAAATTCTCCTTCATTAAAATTTGAACCGGGATCGAAGCGATAAATTCCAACTCTGTCTGCCTTTAAAATCCGCCGCAGTTCTGTAGTTGTTGTGCTAAAAATTGTATCTAAATCAAGAGATTGTCGAATCTTAGCAACCACATCAAACAGTATCCGCTGCTGTTCAGCAGCTTGCTGCAAATCAACTGCTTGCTGCTGAGTTTTAGCGAGCAAATCTGCTTGTTCTAGAGCTATACTGAGCTGATCGGAAACTTGGGTAGCAAACTGAATTTCGGAAGATTCCCAGTTGCGGGGAGCCGAACACTGGTGCACGCACAGCAACCCCCAAAGGTCGTTGCCTTTCATCACGGGTGCAACTAAAGTAGCTTTGACCTGAAATTGCTCCAATATTTCCCGAAAGCAATCTTGCAGTCCGGCTTTTCTGATGTCGGACATGGCGTGAACTCGCCCCTGAGAGTAGAGATTGGCGTAGTTTTCTCCAAAGCAGCGATCGTGCACTTTAACTGCCATTGCTGACACAAAATCTGGCCAAACATCTTCACCAACGAATTCGCCGTGGTTAAATTCCGATGCGGGATCGAATCGGTAAACCCCAACGCGATCGGCATTTAAAGCCCGTCGCACTTCCTGGGACATCGTGCTAAAAATCTGGTTCAAGTCGAGGGATTTCCGCATTTTGGCCACCACTTGAAACAGCACTCGCTGCTGTTGGGTCAACTGTTGCAGTTGAGCTGTGCGCTCTTGAACTTGATTTTCTAAATTAGCGTTAAGTGCCTCTATTTGTTGGTGGAGTTGGTAGTGGTTAATTGTCTGAGCAAATTGGCTCCCCAAACTTTGTACTAACTCAATTTCTTCAGTATTCCATTCGCGAATTTGGGCAGTTTTTGACTCTTTCCACACTTCAAAAGATATCCGAGATTGGGCGAGCCGCCCGTCGGCATCCAACTGTCCGGCCCAGAGAGTTTCGATGTCAAATTCTTCTCGAAAAATGCTCAAGTAACCGAATATTTGCTGGCGGGATCTGAGCGGTACGATTAAAATGCTGCGAATTTTGGTCGATCGAAATGCAGGTTGCAGGCTTCTCAAACTGCTAATTTTGTACAAGTCGGGAATTGCCCAAACCTGTTGCTCGCTGGAGTTAAAATATTCGTGCCAGACGCTGTATAGCTCTATCTGCTGGTATTTGGCAGAAATAGGCATTCTCGGGCCTGAGCCACAAGTGTAGACTTTGAGTGCCTCTGTGGAATTGTCCGAGTAGGGTAGTAAACTCGTGAGATTGTTGCTATGGAAAATGCAAAGCCTGCCGCCTACGGCCTCTAGTGCAGCTACACATTCTGCCAAAGCTGCTTGCAGTTCGATCGCGGGCTGGGAGTGCAGGGCTGCGGCGACGCGGTTGACGGCAGCTTCGCGCTGAGCTTTGGCCTGGGTTCGGGCGAGGAGGGTTGATTGGGCGATGGCGACGCCGAGCTGATCTGCCAGCATCTGAATGCCTTGCAGTTCGTCTTCTGCCACACTCCGGGACTCGGAGTGGTGAGATACTAACAACCCCCAGAATTCTTCGCCGTGAAAAATTGGTACGGCTAAGGAAGCCTTGACGCCCAGTGCAGTCAAGTATTCAGCGTGGCAGGGGTCGATCGCCCTGTACAGCACTTCATCGGGCAGCATTTGACCGGAAACCGCGTCGCGGCGGGGACTTTGGCCTAGCAACCCGGAATCGATATCGGCGATCGATCGCACCTGTACTTGGGCGAACAGTTCGCGGGCGTGAGGCGGAATATCGTCTGCTGGAAAATGCAGCCCCAATAATGATGGTAAGCGGTTGCCGTTAATTGATTCAGCAATCACTTCACCGCTGCCGTCGCTATGAAATTTATAGATTTTTACCCTGTCTGTTCCCAAGAACGATTGAACTTCCGCTGCTGTGGCGCTGAGAATTTCTGGCAATTCTAGAGAGCGGCGAATGCGGTTGGCGATGCGCGAGAGTAAATTTGCTCGATCGTAACTCACCTTGACATTTTGGAGCTTTAATGAGTCCATTATTAATCTTTTGCTTTCCCAGCAATAAAAGTAAGCGGCCCAAAAGTTTTGTGCCTGTTACAAAATTTGGCAAGCACAGCTATTTAATCAAATTTGAATATTCTGACGGCGATGGTAGATTAGTTTTGCACCGCTAGCGAGCTGCCTTAAAATGGCAACTTCTCATTGCAACTTTCAATTCTGTGCGATTAAAACTTTTGTACTTTAAATATAAACTTTGTAGACTCTGCCTTGCAAGCTCTTTACCCGAACTCATAAAAATTGTCAAGTCTCAAGACTTGCAGAATTATTCAGAGAAAGGTCGATCGACCGCAACGTCACTTTTTCCAGATATTTACTCAAAAAAAAGCTCCTGCCGCGCGAGCAGGAGCTTTTTTTGACTAGACCATCAAATCAGCATAAGCTCGATCGATTAGTCCAAATCAGGCATAGAAAGAACCGCTTCATTTTCGCGATTGATACCTCTTTCAAAGCCAGCGACAGCCGCGCGAGCGCGACCAGCGTGCCACAAGTGGCCGACCAAGAAGAAGAAACCCATCACAAAGTGGAAACAGGCCAACCAAGAACGGGGAGAAGTATAGTTAAAGGCGTTAACTTCAGTTGCCAAGCCGCCCACAGAGTTCAAAGAACCCAAAGGAGCGTGAGTCATGTACTCAGCAGCGCGGCGAGCTTGCCAAGGCTGAATATCATTCTTGATTTTGTTCAAGTCCAAACCGTTAGTACCGCGTAAGGGTTCCAACCAAGGGCCTTGGAAATCCCAGAAACGCATCGTTTCACCACCGAAAATGATTTCGCCAGTAGGAGAGCGCATCAGGTATTTACCCAGACCGGTAGGGCCTTGTGCAGAACCGACGTTAGCACCCAAGCGTTGGTCGCGGATCAGGAAGGTCAAAGCTTGCGCTTGAGAAGCTTCCGGGCCCGTCGGGCCGTAAAATTCGCTAGGGTAAGCAGTGTTGTTGAACCAGACAAAGCAGCAAGCGATGAAGCCCATGAGGGACAAAGCGCCCAAGCTGTAGGACAGGTAAGCTTCGCCAGACCAGATTAAGGCGCGACGAGCCCAGCCGAAAGGCTTGGTCAAAATGTGCCAAACACCGCCAGAGATACAAATCAGGCCGAGCCAGATGTGACCGCCGATGATGTCTTCCATGTTGTTGACGCTGAGCAGCCAACCTTCGCCACCAAAAGGAGCGCGAACCAAGTAGCCAAAAATTACAGCGGGGTTGAGGGTTGGGTTCGTGATAATACGCACGTCGCCGCCGCCCGGAGCCCAAGTGTCATAGACACCGCCGAAGAACATGGCCTTAGCAACCAGCAGCAAGCAACCGCCACCCAACAAAATCAGGTGATAGCCGATGATGTTGGTCATCTGGTTCTTGTCTTTCCAGTCGTAGCCGAAGAAGGAAGAGTATTCTTCGAGAACTTCTGGGCCGCGAACGGCGTGATAAATGCCGCCCAAACCGAGAACAGCAGATGAAATCAAGTGCAGAACGCCGACTACGAAGAACGGGAAGATATCAGTGACTTCACCGCCAGGGCCGACGCCCCAACCCAAAGTAGCGACGTGGGGCATCAAGATTAAGCCCTGTTCGTACATTGGTTTTTCTGGGATAAAGTGAGCGACTTCAAACAAAGTCATTGCTCCAGCCCAGAACACGATCAAACCAGCGTGAGCGACGTGTGCGCCCAGCAGTTTGCCTGAGAGATTGATTAAACGAGCGTTGCCTGACCACCAAGCGAATCCGGAGGATTCTTGGTCGCGACCGCTTGCATAGGAATTAGAGAGCGTTACCACGCGGTAGAACCTCCAACGATGTTAGTTTTTGGATTTCGGTTTTTTTGTTCTCCGGGTGACCGCAGGAGCACTGCGTCCACCCGGTGAATAGGAATTTGGATTTCTAGTTTGAATTTAAAAAACATAAATTAAGCTGAAATCCAAATCCTGATTTTTTTAAAGTGCGTTACCGCGAGGCAGAACTTCTTCAGGGAAGATGAAGTTTTCGTGGGGTTGGTCGGTCGGAGCCATCCAAGCACGAATGCCTTCGTTAAGCAGAATGTTCTTAGTGTAGAACGTTTCAAACTCAGGATCTTCAGCAGCGCGCAATTCTTGTGATACGAAGTCATAAGCACGCAGGTTTAATGCTAAACCGACGATACCGATGGAGCTCATCCACAAGCCGGTGACGGGTACGAACAGCATGAAGAAGTGCAACCAACGTTTGTTGGAGAAGGCAATTCCGAAGATTTGCGACCAAAAACGGTTAGCTGTAACCATCGAGTAGGTTTCTTCTGACTGAGTTGGGTTAAAAGCTGGGAAAGTGTTAGCACCTTCGCCATCTTCAAACAGGGTGTTTTCCACGGTGGCACCGTGGATAGCGCACAACAGCGCCCCGCCCAAGATGCCTGCAACGCCCATCATGTGGAAGGGGTTGAGCGTCCAGTTGTGGAAGCCTTGCAGGAATAGCAGGAAGCGGAAAATTGCTGCGACGCCGAAACTGGGGGCGAAGAACCAACCTGATTGACCCAAGGGGTACAGCAGGAACACCGACACAAACACGGCGATCGGGCCGGTGAATGCGAGGGCGTTGTAAGGACGGATGCCGACTAAACGAGCGATTTCGATCTGACGCAGGCAGAAGCCGATCAGTGCGAAGGCGCCGTGAAGGGCGACAAATGCCCACAAACCACCGAGTTGGAACCAGCGGGTGAAGTCCCACTGAGCTTCGGGGCCCCACAGGAACAGGAGGGAGTGTCCGAGGCTGTTGGCTGGGGTGGATACTGCGACGGTGAGGAAGTTGGCTCCTTCGAGGTAGGAGCTTGCCAAACCGTGGGTGTACCAGGAGGTAACGAAGGTGGTGCCTGTTAACCAGCCACCGATGGCCATATAGGCGCAGGGGAATAGCAGGATGCCAGACCAGCCTACGAAGACGAAGCGATCGCGTTTGAGCCAGTCGTCGAGGACATCAAAGATGCCTCTTTCGGTCTGGGCGCGTCCGACTGCGATTGTCATAGCGATAAAATCCTTTTGCTTGTTAAAAGACCAAGGTTTCTAATTAAAGTTAACATAACTATATATTATAAGTTCATCAATTTTCAACATAATTATCAAGAGTTGATACAGAATCGCTATCGGCCCGTCGCGATCGCGCCAGCGAAGTGTGACGCACAGGTGGGCTGGTTGAATTAAAATTTGGCTTTAAGGCTGTTTAAATTTATGACTGCAAAAACAATGACCTCGATCGATACTGTGCTCCGCTACGAGGTTTTGGGATCCCGCCGCTTCAGCAATTACTGGTGGGCGACGGTTGTCAGCATTGGAGGGACTGGTTTCCTGCTGTCGAGCATTTCCAGCTACTTGCACGTGAACCTGCTGCCTTTTGCTGACCCGACTCAACTAATTTTCATCCCCCAAGGCATCGCGATGGGTTTCTACGGCGTCTGCGCCCTGCTGTTGGGGCTTTACCTGTGGCTGACTGTTCTCTTGGATGTCGGCGGCGGATACAATGAGTTCGATCGCAAAACTGGTAACATTCGGATCTTTCGCTGGGGATTTCCCGGCAAAAACCGCAAACTTGATTTTACTTGCAAGACATCGGACGTGCAATCTGTGCGGGTGGACATCAAAGAAGGTCTCAGTCCCCGCCGCAGTATTTACCTCAAGCTCAAAGACCGCCGTCAGTTTCCCCTGACTAGAGTCGGACAGCCGATTGCTTTGTCTCAAGTGGAAAATCAAGCTGCCGAATTGGCTCGATTTTTGCAAGTTCCCCTAGAAGGACTGTAGAGATTTTGGATTTGGGATTTTCGATTTGAGATTGGTAATGTCTTGTAGGGTGCGCCGAAGAGCACCCAATCGATTAATCTAGGGTGCGCCTCGGTGTGCACCTTACCTGGTTGAGTGAAAGTGAAAATACAAATGCAAATGCAAATCAAAATTCAGCGGTGGTTGTTCTCACTTTTAATAATTGGTGCGCTGTTTGTCGGGGGATGCGGTAGTTCCCCTGCTGCGAACTCAACTCCGACGAATCCGGCGTCTGGTGAAAGCATTTCTTTGTCTGCGTCTGGGTCTCCGCCTGCTGCTGTGGCGGCGAGTTCGCAATTTAGCAATTTGCCGCGCTTGCAAGGAAAAGCAACGGTGGTGATGACGGTTAAAGGTGCTCCAATTACGATCGAACTCGACGGCACAAATGCCCCAATTACTGCCGGCAATTTTGTCGATTTGGTTCAAAAAGGAGTCTACGACGGGCTAGTATTTCACCGAGTGGTGCGGGAACCTCAGCCTTTTGTAGTTCAGGGCGGCGACCCCCAGGGTAAAGACCCTAAATTCCCTGCGTCGCGACTGGGAACTGGGGGTTTTATTGACCCGAAAACATCTGTCGAACGCAGGATTCCTCTGGAAATTAAAGCTAAAGGTGCCCCAAACCCTACTTACAGCCAAACGCTAGAACAAGCTGGGATTGCCCAGAAACCGGTGTTGATGCACAGTCGCGGGGCTGTGGCTATGGCTCGATCGCCAAGTCCTGATTCGGCTTCTTCTCAGTTTTACTTTACTTTGACCGATGCGCCGTTTTTGGACGGTAGCTACGCGGTCTTTGGCTACGTGAAGCAAGGGATGGATGTTATCGATAAGATTCAAGCGGGCGATCGCATTGATAAGGCTACTGTTACTCAGGGTTTGGAAAATTTTAAGGCTGTTAATTAGTTAGTAGTCAGTAGTCAGTAGTCAGCAGTCATTAGTCAATAGTCAGCAGTCATTAGAAAAACAACTGCTTTCTATTTTCTACTTTCTGCCGAAAGCAAGCTTTCTATTTATGGATGTTGTGGTTACGGGAATTGGTCTTGTTTCAGCTTTGGGGAATCTGGAAAATAGCTGGAAAAGACTGTTGGCTGAGGATTCGGGAATTGAGCGACATCAACCTTTTTTAGAACTTGAACGGCGACCTTTGGGTTTAATTGGCAAAAAACCTGCTGATTTAATAACTTTAATTCGGCAGGTTTTGGCAGATGCTTTGCAAGATGCTGATTTAACTTTGCCGATTCCTGATTGCGGAATTGCGATCGGTTCCAGTCGCGGCTTTCAGGCTAATTTGGAACAGTTGGCAAGAGAGGGGGAAAGGGGGAGAAGGGGAGAAAGGGAGATGGGGAGAGGGGGAGAAAGTGAGAGGGGGAGAGAAGGAGAATTGCCGGATTATCGATTCCCAATTCCCGATTCCCAATGCCCAATTCCCAATTCCCGATTCCCAATGCCCACCCTTCGACTTCGCTCAGGGCAAGATGCCCAATGCCCACCCTTCGACTTCGCTCAGGGCAAGATGCCCCATGCCCACCCTTCGACTTCGCTCAGGGCAAGATGCCCCATGCCCAATTCCCAATTCCCAATTTGTGGATTTTTTGCCTCATATGGGGGCGATCGCGGCGGCGAGGGCAATTGGCTCGACGGGGCCTGTGCTGGCGCCGATGGCTGCTTGTGCTACGGGCCTACAGTCGATCGCCCGCGCTGTTGATTTGATCCGCACCGGTGAGTGTCAGCGGGCGATCGCAGGTGCTCTGGAAGCGCCAATTACACCGCTGACTGTGGCTGGATTTAACCGGATGGGCGCTTTGGCCAACACTGGCTGCTATCCGTTTGATGAACATCGCGAAGGCTTTGTGCTCGGCGAAGGCGGGGCTTTATTTGTATTAGAATCGGCTGATTTGGCAAGGCGTCGCGGTGCTAAAATTTACGGTAGAGTTTCCGGTTTTGGCTTGACAAATGATGCTTGTCATGCTAATGCGCCGGAGTTGGGCGGGGAAAGTGCGCTCGCGGCCGTAACTCAATGTTTGAAACGCAGCAATTTAACGGCGGTTGATATAGATTTTATTCACGCTCACGGTACTGGAACTGATTTAAATGACCGACATGAAGCCCTGTTAATTCAGAAATTGTTTCACCCAGGAGTTGCTGTTAGTTCGACTAAGGGGGCTACTGGTCATACTTTGGGAGCTTCGGGAGCTTTGGGCGCGGCTTTTTGTTTGATGGGTATTCGAGATAGAATGTTGCCACCTTGCGTTGGAATGCAAAAACCGGGGTTTGATTTAGATTTTGTTCGCTGTGCCCGATCGGCTATTGTGAGAAATGCGGTTTGTTTGAGTTTTGGCTTTGGCGGGCAGAATGCTGCGATCGTCTTATCTGGCGATCGTTAATTTTTGGCAATGAAAGTCGATCGGCATTGAATTTGCACCATCTCTCTCAAGATATAGCAACCGCCACATCGGTTTTATGTATTTTTGTCAACTAACTGAGAATTTTGGTAAGATGGCTGCTGTTGCTGTGCTAGTCTGGCTCTGCATTCCGAGGCTAACTCTTCCCTCACAGCCTGGGATGCCAGAAAATAGAGGCAGATTAAAGCTGTATTGTATTTTATTCACGCACCGATGCCGATCGGCGAAGATAGAAGAAAGAAACTGTTTAGATTAAGCCTCAGGTATTTTCACATGGATCTGGCATCTCATCAATTTATGTCTTATTTTGAACCTCTTCAAGCTGCTCACCTGTGCGAAATAGCTGTCTTGGAGAGTTTTGCTGAGGAAACCCTGGTTTTTGAAGAAGGAGAACCAGCCGATTTTTTATATCTAGTTTTAGAAGGTGAAGTCGAGTTTAGCAAGCGGATTGAAAACAGTAAATATCAAACGATTGCTGTCGCGAAGCCCGACGATTTTTTTGGTGAACTCGGAGTTTTAGACGGAGAGCCGCGCAGTGCTAGAGCTGTGGCAGTTGGCGGCACGACTTTGGCGAAATTAGGGCGCGAAGAACTGATAGCCACTCTCCAATTTGCTAAAGGCAGTTCCGTACTGCAAATGTTTAGTTTCATTATTAAAAATTTGCGGTCTACCACGGATCAATATGTTAGCCAGTTCGTACACAAACAAAAAATGGTCTTGGTAGGAGAAATGGTCAGCACAATTATTCATGATTTCAAAAGTCCTTTTACGGGAATTAAACTCTCCAGCGAAATGCTAAAAGAAATGCACCCGGATCAGGAAACTCAGGAGTGGTGCGAACTTATTCAATTGCAGGTTCAGCGAATGTTGGGGATGGCGGAGGAAGTATTAGAATTTTCGCGCGGCAACTCTGCATTAAATAAAAAACCAGTTAATCTCATCCAGATTTTGCAGCAGTTTGAAAAGTTGAACAGAGTTTATTTTGAGGCTGCCAAAGTAGATTTGGTGCTGCGAATGACAGAAGTGATAGTGGAAGCGGACGAAAATAAGATTTTGCGCGTTTTGCAAAATTTAGCTGGGAATGCTGTTGAAGCTTTTGGCGGACGCGGGGGGCGAGTAGAGATTGCTATAGGACAAAGTGAGAATTGGGCAGAAATTAGCATTTACGATAACGGGCCGGGCATTCCGCAGGCAATTAAGGACAAGTTATTTGAACCTTTTGTCACTTACGGCAAGAGAACTGGTACGGGGTTGGGAACGGCAATTGCTAAGTCAATCGTTGATGCTCACAAAGGGGAAATTACTTATGAGTCGGAAAACCAAAAAGGGACAACTTTTTACATCCGGTTGCCGAAAAATATGGCTTGAGCCTAGCGAGTTTAAGTAATGTTTATTTGTCACAACCTACTTAAGTCATAATAGTGTGTAGCGAGTTACAAAATCAAGTAGAATTGAATTAACGAACCGCTAAAAATCTGATGCCAGTTACTATTCAAACCTTACCCGCAGAAGTTATCAATTTAATTGCCGCAGGCGAAGTGATTGACTCGATCGCCTCCGCAGTCAGAGAATTAGTAGAAAATTCTCTGGATGCAGGCGCAACTCGCATCGTTGTTTCTGTTTGGCCCGAGCAGTGGCGGGTGCAAGTGGCGGATAACGGTACGGGGATGGATTTGGAAAATTTGCAGCAGGCGGCTTCGCCTCACAGTACGAGCAAAATTACCACGGAAGCTGACCTTTACAAAATTGCTACTTTGGGATTTCGCGGGGAAGCTTTGCACAGTTTGGCTCAGTTGGGCTGTTTGGAGGTTTTGAGCAGGCCCAACGATCTGGGATTGGGCGATTTTTGGGAAAATCGAGAGTCTGCGGAAACCCCCCCCAGCCCCCCCTTGTTAAGGGGGGGAGTTGAGAAATCATCGTTTAACAAGGGTGGATCTGAAAATGCTCGATCGGGCTGGCGGGTGGTTTACAACAACGCAGGCGTTGCTGTGGAGCTGGAAACAGTGGCGATCGCCCCGGGTACGGTGGTGACTGTGGCTAATTTGTTTGGTAATTGGCCTGTGCGCCGCACTTTTTTGTCGCCGGCACAGCAAATGCGATCGATCCAATCCATTATTCAGCAAATTGCGATTTGTCACCCGCAGGTTAATTGGCAGTTGCGCCAAGCAAATGCGCCTTGTTTTTACGTAACTTCGGCCAGCACAGCGGAACAAATTTTGCCTCAATTTGTGCGCGGCGTGCGAGCGAGCGATTTACAATATTTAAAGTTAGATTTGCCTGCGAGTCCTGAGAATCAGAAAGTAGCAAATCTGTTGCGAGAAACTCAACTTGTGGGAGCTAAAATCCATCACAATTATCAATTACCTGTTGCTACTTCCCAATCATCTGTTACCAATTCTCAGTCTTTGGAGTTAGTAATTGGTTTGCCCGATCGCTGTCACCGCAGGCGGCCGGATTGGGTTAAGGTGGCAGTAAATCGGCGGGTTGTGCGATCGCCCGAAATAGAGCAAACTATTCTCAGCGCCTTTGCTCGAACTTGTCCGCGCGATCGCTATCCCGTGTGTTTTGTTCACCTGCAACTCTCCCCCTCCGAAATCGACTGGAACCGCCACCCGGCTAAAGTGGAAATTTATCTGCACGATCCGAGTTTTTGGCAAGCACAAGTTGGCGCTGCAATCGATCGGGCTTTGCACCTGAATGATGAAGTTTTGGTGAGTGCGCCAATTCCCGATCGCGTGGGACAGTTGCTGAAAGCATCAGAACAAAAAAGTGCTTACAGTGTCGGGACTTCAGCTCGAAAGAGTGATGGCGGTGACGAACAGACAACAGGTCGTAAAATAGGATTGATGGAACTGAGGGCGATCGCTCAAGTTCACAATACTTATATTGTTGCAGAACACTCTAGCGGAATGTGGTTGGTAGAACAGCACATCGCTCACGAGCGCGTTTTGTACGAACGTATCTGCGCGGATTGGCAGCTAAAATCTCTAGAAAAACCAGTGATTCTCAGTCAATTATCTGCCCTGCAAATTGAGAATTTGTCCCGCTTGGGTTTGGAAGTAGAAACATTTGGCGAACAGCTATGGGCGGCGCGGGAAGTGCCTGAATTATTAGCCTCCAGAGATGACTGTGCGGATGCACTTTTTGAACTCAGTAAAGTCGCAGATTTGCAAGCGGCTCAAGTTGCTACTGCTTGTCGCAGCGCTATTCGCAACGGTACTCCTTTAAGTCTTTTGGAAATGCAAAATTTGTTGGATGAATGGCAGCAAACTCGCAATCCGCGCACTTGTCCTCACGGCCGCCCGATCTATTTTGCTTTGGAAGAATCGACTTTGGCTCGGATTTTTCGCCGCAGTTGGGTGCTTGGGAAAAGTCACGGGATTTGAAAGTTAAAATTTAACATTTAAGGGTAAGATATTTAGTGTTCAATCTACATAATTGAAGTATTTTTATTGAACCGCAGAGGACAAAGAGAGCGCAGAGAGCGCAGAGAGGAAGAAACTAGCAGGAGCAAGTATGAAAAATATTGCAATTCTTTCGATTTTGTTGAATGTACTTTTGCTATCTATTATTTTGATTTACACAGAGAAGCGGGGCTATTTGGGCAGAACTTTGGTAATGGCGAATGCAAATTATCTGAAATTGCCGACGGATACGCTGAGTTCTCAGTCTTGGTGGCAAGATGAGGTAAAGTATCAAGTTGCTGTGACTCGGAACGCGCATATCAAAAATTGTTTTTTTGGAGATTCGATCACTTCGATGCTGGGGAATACTCTGGGTGACAATTCTTTCAATTTTGCGATCGGCGGCATGAGTGCGATTTCTCAGTTGGAACAGCTTAAGTTTTTAACGGCTGTTCGAGTTAAGTGCGATCGCGCGATTGTGGCTCTCGGGACAAATGATGCTATTTACCGAACTATGGACGGGCAATTTGTGCAAAATATGCGTCAAATAATTAGCACTGTGAAAAAAGATATGGGGGCGAAACAGGTGATTTTGTTGCCAGCTTTTTATTCGACTGTTGAGGCCAGCCGCGATATCAGTGTTGCTGCTCCGATTCCGAGAGTTGATAAGTTTAATCAGTTGCTGGGCCAGGTTGCTGCTGCTGAAAAATTATCAATTGATGAAGCTGGCTTGCAGCCGTTATTTGAAGGTAAAGCTTTGAAGGCTACTTTGACTTCGGATGGCGTTCACCTTAATGGTGATGGTAAAAAAATCTATCGTGAAGCTTTATTAAAAATAGTGGCTTTTTTAGATAAAAGGGATTAATAAAATAACGACAATATTTCGTTAAATTCCATTGCAAAGTTATCCCAAATATCCTCGAACTTGGGTTCATCGCGCATACTGAAAGAATCCACCGTATACCAATTCTTTCTTAAGGAAATCTTTAAAAATAATGGATGGCGATAAATGCCAAAAATCGGGTTGTACGGGAACGATCGAGGATGGCTATTGCGATGTCTGCGGTATGGCGGCTGTCAAAACCGCTGAACGGCTGCTTTCCTCCCCTCTCCCCACTGCATCGAACGCGAGCGTATCCAAAACCAGTTCCCCAACAGCCAGCACGCAGACGGGTTCATCCTCCGCAAGCAGCCGCAGTTCCCGGCGCACGGGTAGCGCCTCTAGAAGCAGCCGCAAACAATTAGGTGCGGGATTGGTGTCGATTCCAGAACTCCCTTCCACTGAACCGGAAAAGGCGCTGCTTGCAGAAGCCGTCGTCCCGGAAAATAAACGCTTCTGTTCCAGTTGCAACAACGCCTTACGTCGGGAAAAAGGGTTTTGTCCGAAGTGCGGCCATAAGTATTCCTTCGTTCCCAGCCTCAAACCGGGCGATCGAGTGATAAATCAGTACGAAGTCAAAGGTGCGATCGCCTACGGGGGACTCGGCTGGATCTATTTGGGATTTGATAGGAGTCTGTCGCGCTACGTCGTTCTTAAAGGGTTACTCAACACGGAGGATGAAGCCAGCGCCGCCGTCGCTGTAGCCGAACGCCAATTCCTCGCCTCTGTCAAACACGCCAACATCGTTGGGATTTACAACTTCGTCAACCATCTCAACGAAGGCTTCATCATTATGGAGTACGTTGGAGGTCAGACGCTCAAGGAGATTCGCAAGACGCGCGGCCCGTTACCAGTTGCCGAAGCGATCGCCTACATTCACCGCATTCTCGGCGCTTTTGCCTACTTGCACGATCGAGGTTTAGTGTACTGCGACTTCAAACCCGATAACGTCATGCTCGAAAGCAATGACGTGAAACTGATCGATATGGGTGGGGTGCGGCGCATTGACGACTTAGACGGGGACATTTACGGAACGGTGGGGTATAGCGCACCGGAGGCAGGAGAAGGGCCCACCGTCGTCTCGGATTTATTTACCATCGGCCGCACCCTCGCCGTCCTGGTAACGAACGTTTCCGGCTTTAGCAAAGAGCACCAGTACAAGTTACCCAGCCCGCAGGAAGAACCCCTATTCGCCAAGCAAGAATCCCTCTATCGCTTCTTGCTCAAAGCCACGGCGTACAACGCTGACGATCGCTTCGAGTCGGCGGAGGAAATGGCCGATCGATTGTTGGGAGTGTTGCGGGAAGTGGTAGCACTGGAAACAAATACGCCGCATCCGGCTCCCAGTAACCTGTTCGGCTCGGATATGCTCGCGCTGACGGCATCTTCAAATTTGGAACCGATTGGCGCGGACTTCCGACAGCTTCCCGTACCGACGATCGATAGCAACGATCCAGCTTTTAACGCGGTATTGAATGCCCAAGCGATCGCTGACCCCATACAACGTCAGGTGACTTTGGAACAGGTGGTGCAGCAGTATCCCAACTCTCGCGAAGCCTTGCTCAGACTGGCTGACAGCGCGATCGAGAGTCGCAACTATCCAGTCGCCGAAGTGGAACTAATAACGCAAGCCGAACAACTCGATGCCTGGGATTGGCGCGTACCCTGGTATCGCGGTCGATTGCTGCTGGCGCGGGGTCGCGCCAAACAGGCACAGGAACAGTTCGATCGCGTTTACTCGGAACTGCCGGGGGAACTGGCCCCTCAACTGGCATTAGCGCTGGCGGCGGAATTGGCCGGCGATCGCAAACAAGCTATTAAACTATACGATCGCGTGTGTCGAACTGACCCAAGTTATGTTAGCGCGACGTTCGGCTTGGCCAGGTGTTTGAGTGCGACGGGCGATCGTCAGGCGGCGGTGGAGGCGTTCCGACGAGTGCCGCCCACCTCGAATTTGTCGGTGCGATCGCGGGTGGAAACGGCACGGATGCTGATCGATCCCAAACATACCGCACCGGGAGCCAAGGAGTTGAGTTTAGCAGCTACGACGCTCGAAGCTTTAACGCTCGAAGGCATGGAGCGATATCGGTTGACGAAACAGCTTTTAGAAACCGCGTTAGGATCGATCGCTTCAAAAGCGATTCAGCCATCGGCGATCGTCCTTTTGGGGCATCAACTGCAAGAAGTTGAGCTGAGAAAAGGGTTAGAAAAAGCCTTGCGCGACATGGCACATTTATCCACGGGAGCGGAAAAGATTCGCTTGGTTGATGAGGCGAATCGCGTGCGTCCGAGAACGTGGTTGTAGGTCAATACCGTTCAGTTAACACTGCTTATTCCTAGAGATCCCCCTCGCATCCCCCGAATCGTTGCGGGGACTTTAAGAACTCTCTTGTCCCCCCTTTTTAATGGGGGCTAGGGGGGATCGGTCTTAACTAAACCGTATTATCTTATGTTCAGGTGCACTTTACTTTTGCTTTTTTAAGACCCAAACTATGCAATGTCCCAACTGTCAAGCTGTAGTTCAAATAGACGATCGCTTTTGTGAAGAATGCGGTACGCCACTCGCCAATTCACCCGTTAATGTTACTGAAACTTCGACGACGAAATTATTATGCAAGAAATGCGGCGCGGCACCAGAGGCGATCGATACAGATGGATACTGTTCGGTTTGTGGGTTCAAGAATGAACGCCGGCAAGTCCGAGAAACCGATCGCATTGAAGTGAATCTTCAGCCTAATTTCGCGGGAGTGAGCGATCGGGGATTGAGACACGAACGCAATGAAGATTACTTGGCTTGTGCGGTAATAGAAAGCAGTAACACTTATATTGCGATCGCCTGCGATGGGGTGTCGAGTTCTCAGTTTCCCGAATTGGCATCAAAAGCAGCGGCAGAAGGTGCCAGAGATGCCATTGTCACTGCTCTGCAAAAACATCTCCCCCCAGAAACAGCTCTCGAACAGGGAATCGCTGCCGCACTCAATGTAGTCTGTGTTATTCCTCATAGGAGTTTGAATCAAGATGCACCTTCGACGACGATTGTAGCGGCGGTCGTGCAAAATTCGATCGCGACAATTGCTTGGTTGGGAGATAGTCGCGCCTACTGGATCGATCGGGAAAACTCCCAACTGCTGACGCGAGATGATTCTTGGTTTAACGAAATAGTTACATCGGGACAAATGAGCGCAGCCGAAGCTAGCAAGTCCGATAAAGCTCATGCCATTACGCGCTGGCTGGGTGTGGATGCTAAAGAGGATGCGGTTCCTTCGATCGTGCAGTTTCCGATTCCCGGTGCTGGATATTTGTTACTTTGTACGGATGGATTGTGGAATTATGCACCCGACGCGCCACAACTCGCCGAGCTAGTCTATGGTAATGCTTCAGAAGATGCGATCGGCATGGGGCGCCATCTCGTAGAATTTGCTCGCTCTTGTGGCGGTCGAGATAACATTACTGTCACTCTGTTAGTCGTTTGAGGATAATATTATAAGAAGGAAGAAGGAAGTTTGGCAATGAAGCGGTGTACGGGATGTAACGGATGTAAATGAGATATTGCAACGTTCTCCATTAACCTGTAGGGGCTGGTTCACCAACCATGTCTAATGAGTACCAACAATCTTAATAAACCAGCCCCCACCCAACGAGAGATTCACGATCGCGCTTTTTGATAAAATTGGGGAATGTGCGATCGCAATTCTATCGCTGGCTGGCGAGAAACCGGGTTTCTGCGAATAAGGTCTGCTGAGTACGAAGCATATAAAAAGAAACCCGGTTTCTGAGATTGTGCGATCGAATTTCTGTCGTTAGGTGAGGGCGGGTTTTTGTAAATTGTTGGTACTCATTATAGATGGTGGGTGAACCCGCCCTTACAGGATTATTGATAATGCTGCAAGCTCTCAGTTCTACTCAACCTACACTCTAATCTCTTTTCTCAATCTGTAAATTAGCATCATTTTTACTGAAAAAAGCATCGATCGCATTTACTCAAAATTCACTCAACAACTCAAAAACAATGTCTACCCAATTCCAAGCCGAAGTCTTCCAAAATCCCTACCTTCATCAAGGTTCCAGAGAAGTCAATGCCATTATGACGGTCACCGTCCGTGGGGACGAAACGATCGCCATCGCACCCCAAACTGGAGACAAACTTTTCGGGATTATCTGCGATATTTCCGGTTCGATGCAGGGCCAAAAAATCCACGCCGCCAAAAATGCGATGATTAGACTCGTGGAGTTAATTCCTGCCGATACCTCCTTTTTTATCGTGGTGGGTTCCACTCGCGCCTATGTATTTCCCACTTCTCTAGCCACCGCAGAAAACAAAGCCAAAGCCATCTCCAAAATTAAAGAAGTCCAACCCAGTGGCGGTACATTAATTTCTCAGTGGCTGGAAGCTGCACTAACCGAGTTCAAACAGATGCCCAATGCTGTCAAACAAGCCCTATTGCTTACCGACGGGCAGAACGATGATTCTGACGAAAAACGCCTAGAACAGGTGCTGCAAGCGTGTGAAGGTGTATTTCAGTGCGACTGTCGGGGGGTGGGTACCGACTGGCGCGTCAAGCAGCTTCAGTTTATTGCCAACAAGCTACTCGGAACCACCGATATCATCCCCAACGCGGTGCAAATAGAAGCCGATTTCCAAGCCATTCTCGCCCAAGCGATGACTAAAACGGTGAGTGATGTAGCCCTCCGTTTGTGGACTCCCCAAGGGGCAAAGGTGCGATTCTGCAAGCAAGTTAGTCCCCAAATTGTCGATTTGACCGATCGCGCTCAATCTATTAAACCTCAAGTTTGCGACTATCCGACAGGCGCTTGGGGGACGGCAGAATCGCGCGATTACCACTTCTGTATTGACGTGAATCCCGGTAACGTGGGAGATGAGATGCTGGCGGGACGGGCGAGTTTAATTTACACGGTTGATGGGGTGGAAACGAAAATTACTGAGGCGCGGATTCTGGCGGTGTGGACGGATGACGAACAGAAATCCACAAAAATCGATCGGCGAGTCGCACATTATACCGGACAAGCAGAACTAGCACAAACCATTCAGGAAGGACTCGAAGCTCGCGATAAAGGTGATGTAGAAGCAGCAACGGCAAAGCTGGGACGGGCTGTCAAACTCGCCCATGACTCTGGGAATGAGGGCACGGCGAAACTGCTGCGCCAGGTGGTGGAAGTGGAGGATGCACCGACTGGAACAGTTCGTTTGAAGCGGAATGTGGCGAAGGAGGATGAAATGGCATTGGAAACTCGATCGACTAAAACAACACGAATTTCCAGAAATTAGCCATTCCAAAATCGACAATCCAAAATCGACAATCCAAAATCGACAATCCAAAATCTGCAATCCAAAATCTAAAATCCAAAATCCAAAATCGTATAGGTAATTATGTCTGTCTATCAGTGTCCAAAAGGTCACGAATCGATCGAATCTGACTATTGTTCGGAATGCGGCGCAAAGATTAATGGAGGCGCAGTTGTCGAATCTAAAAGTCCGCCCGTTCGAGTTGCCACAGCTACAATTAACTGTCCCGATTGCGCGACTCCCCACGAGGAAGATAGCGGCAATTTCTGCGAAATTTGCGGCTATAACTTCGTCACGGGTGCGAGTGGAGAAATTCCAATTCCCAAAGGGATCGCTTCGCGAATCGCCTCTTCTAACCCGGATGCGGGTACGATAGATGCGGGCGCAACCCGTGTTTCTCCGACATCTACCTCACCCACAACGACAGGAACTCCCGAACTCCTCATCACCGTCGATCGCACTTTGCGCTGCGAAGGTAGCCCGGAACCGCCCGAGTTTACACCCATGACTTTCCCTCTGGAACAACCCAGCACTCTCATCGGACGCACTAGCGATGTCCGCGCCATTTATCCAGATCTCGCCCTCGATTTGGACGATGCCATTTCCCACCGCCACGCCGTCATTCACCGCCAACCAGATGGAGCGTTAATTCTGCGCGATATCGGTTCCACCAACGGTACATTTCTCAATGGAATTGAACTTGCGCCGATGACAGATATTAGTCTGAAAGATGGGGATGAAATTACGTTGGGACATTGGACAAAGCTGATTGTTAATGTTACCCAGTCTTAACTAGCAGGCAAATCGGTAATTGATAAAAACTGCCCCACAAATGACAAATTATATCATGTCCGATAGATTACCAGAATAACAAAAACGGTTCGTAGTGTGGACTTAAGTCCGCATCTTTTGACCAATTACCCATTACCAAATATATGAGCCAAGTTACTACCAATTCTCATTCAGGAAAAAAGCCCAGTTCGATCGCAAATTGGCAAACCAAATTCACCACCCCTCAGATTCTGCGATGGGGATTGTACCTCGTGTGGGGAGTCAGCCTTGTAGCCTTGGGGACTGCCAATGAAGCAGTGAGAATGCAGCGCGATGCGATCGAAACGATCGGCAAAAACACCGCACCCAGCGTCTTAACTGCCCAGCGAATTAAAGATAGCATCGCCGATTTGGATGCCAATGCTGCTAACGAATTGCTCGTCAAACCGGGCGAGAATGCTGAAGCCACTAAAGCGTATCGGGAACGACAAGAAAAACTGTCTAAACTCTTAGCTTTGGCGGCGGAGAATATTACGGAGGGGGATACAGAACGCCAACAGATTCGCACGCTGATCCTATCGTTGGGGGACTACATGACGCAAATCGAACGGGCGCGATTGGCGAACGAAAGGGGCGATTCGCGATCGATGTTGGAGGCGTATCGCAAAGCAGCCAACATTTTGGACTCGATTTTACTGCCTGCTGCTGAACAATTACAAAAAGTTAACTTAGAGAGTCTGAATCGAGCCTACACCTCACAAAAAATGCGATCGAGTCGTCTCTTGTTCCTCGCAGTTATTGCCAACCTCTTGCCAATTGTCGGATTGGGACTATTGCAACTATTTCTGTACCACCGAATGCGCCGCAATCTCAACCCCTATTTGCTGGCAGCCAGCCTGTGCGCGATCGTCTTTTTGTTTTATATCACCAATGCACTAAATGCGGCTTCCTATCATCTGAAAGTGGCTAAGGAGGATGCCTTTAACTCGCTTTTGCCGTTGCGACAGGCTCGCGCTATTGCCTACAGTGCCAATGCCGATGAAAGTCGCTATTTACTCGATCGAGAATTTGCACCTCAACACGAACGCAACTTTATTGAGAAAACGGCGAAAATTGCCACAGTACCCGCTAATCTGAATTTTGAGTCCCTCGCTCAGGAATTCAAGCAATCTAACGCCAACAAAGTCGCGGGTTTTAAGGGATTATTTGCCGAAGAATTTGCCAATATTACTTTTAGTGGAGAGCGAGAAGCGGCAGTTAAAATGATATCCGCATTTGGGGTTTATATTGACATTGACAAACAGATTCGAGCGCTGGCAAATAGCGGCAAAAAAGCTGAAGCCATCGCACTGTGTACGGGGAACGCTCAAGGGCAATCTAATTGGGCATTCGATCGATTCCTCAAGGAACATCAGGATGTAAGCGACATTAATTTAGCTGCGTTTGCAGAGAATCTCGATCGAGGATTCCGAAGTGTGGGTTACGTACCCGATAAATCTCAGCAATCGAGCGATGATATTTTGCGGGTTGCTATGCTCGATCGAGCGTTTAAAAATACCTACCAAGTTGAGATATTGAGTCTTGGGTTAATTAGTGCGATCGCTATTTTAACCTTTTTAGGACTCAATCTGCGTTTGAAGGAATATTTGTGATTATCCAGTGAGTTGGTGCAATTGGGGCTTTTTTGTGGGGTGGGGGCGGGTTTATTTAAGCTGTCTGCTACCTTCGGTGGCTGTTGGCGAACCCGCCCCTACAGGATTGCGATCGGATATTTTATCTTGTGTTGATTGCCAAGATCCAATTAGGTAACAACAATGTATTGCCGATAAATTTGCGATCGCAATTACCAAAATTTGTAGGGGCGCGTGCCGGCTAATAATTCATGAAATAATCGACTGTATCTAGGCCGGCACCCGCCCTCTCTTAAGTCAACCGTATTGAGTTATATCAACTTACAAGAACGATTCAATACCTTTTCATACTCACTGACAAGCTGGATTGCTTGCTCTAACGGAGTGGGCCGAGTATATAATAACTGCTTGGCTTGTTGGGCGATTTGATTTAATTGTTCGTTTTCTGACATCCCTTTGGCTAATGCTTTAGCTTGCAGTGCATGGAGTCGTCCTCGCAATTCTTGACGCATTTCTAGTGCAGTTTGATGGTCTTTATAGGCTTGTTGTTGAGCTGATAAATACTCTTGTGTTCTGAGACGCCAATTCTGTAAACCAATCTTAACTGGTTGAAATATGCCTTCTTTGAACTTAATTTCTAGTCGGTCGATCCACTGATTTAAAGCTTCAATTTGTTCGTCTGTTAAAGGCTGCGATCGTGTTGCAGCTTCTGTTATTTTTTCCTGATACTCTGCAAAAATAGTTTGATGTTGCTGATTTAAATGAATTAAGTTTTGCAGAAGTTGATGCGCTTGAGATAATTCTTGTTTAACCGATGCTTTTTGCCGAGCGATTTCCTCTAAATACTGTCTAGAACGAATGATAATTGGTTCAATTTCTCGCTCGAACTCATCGCTGACACCTAAAGGGTCGCAGATAATGCGATCGCCAAAATCGAGCAAATTTTGCTGAGCAACTGCTAGTTCATTACTCGTGCGAACACCGAGAGAGTCAGCAAAAGTTTGGAGCGATCGCATTTCAGTTTGGGCTCGCGTCAGTTGTGCTGCTAAATGCGATTGTGCTGTCTCCACTTCGACAACCACATTTTTTCCGACTTGAAAAGCAGCAGTCATCACCTTCAGTAATTCCGCAGGTGTAATTGCATTTTGAGCTTGGGCGGCACTGAGTAAATCTCGCTGTGCTAGAGGAATTTGTTGTTCTGCAAGTTGAATCGAAGTTCCTGTTAAAAGATATTCAATTTCACGCAGTTGAGATTCAGCGGTGGAAGTCAAAAACTTAGGAACTTGCTTGCGGAGCATCACAGCCCGATCGATCGTGTTTACTAACAAATCAAAATTCTGAAATAGGTCATTCATCACACTGAGTGCGGGAACAACCTTTGCTCGTGTTTTGCCAGTTAGCTCGACATCAGACGGCATTGCAGTGAGTTGTTGATAAGTTGGCAATCCATGCAAATCAATCAGATTTTGACTGATGCGGGCGAGATTCTGTTTCCACTGAGCTAGCAGGCGATCGATTTGTTCTACATTCACGGTTGCAATTTCGATTATCTATATTTGTGCAGTATAGCGATCCTAAATCATTTGTGAACTTCTTCTTACTCCCTCCCCGAACTCGCTCTGAGGGTTGGGGTGGGGTAAAAAATCTACGACTCATTTAGAATTGCTATATATTACCATTTGATCAATTTAAAATCTAAATTAAAGTATTGTCTCTATCTAAATGAGTCCGGGTATATTCCCGAAGCTGAATTTCAGGGTAAAATAGGAGTTTCTACCATCTTCGATCGAACTCGCATTCGGGTGCATCTGGGTTTTGTAAAAAGCATTTTTTCTTTGAGTGCGAGCTGTCGCGAGCTCGCGTATTGTACAATATGCGAGCTCGCGACCGCTCGCACTATAATAATAATGTAAAACTGAGATGCTCCCGATCGAACTCGCATTCTGCCATTCATAGGTTATTCGCGGGATGTCTAAGCTGTTGCAGCATTTAAATTGTATATTTAGATGACTGTGGAGAATTCTATCTTCCTCTGCCCTTCTCCCTCTCTCCCTCTCAATCAGGATATACAATTTAAATAGGCGAGAGGCAATCTCGCACGATGTTTATTAAAAAATTAATCAATTATAAATATGGATTTGACGATCGCCCGACAACTCTTTTATCAAGAAATTAATCAGCCCGACGCTTCGATCGACCTGGCGAAAGCTGCGCTGTACATGGCTTTGGAAGAATACCCTAATTTTGAGCCTCTGGATTATCTCAACGCACTTGACACGATCGGCGATCGAGTGCGTTTGCGCCTCCCGCCACAGAATTATCCACTGCGGATCATTCAAACTATTAACCGCTATTTGTATGACGATTTGGAATTCTCCGGCAATAATGCTGATTATTACGACCCCCGCAATAGCTTTTTGAATCAAGTGATCGATCGCCGCACTGGCATTCCCATCTCTTTATCTTTGGTTTATTTGGAGGTTGCTAAGCGGATTGATTTTCCGATGGTGGGGATTGGGATGCCTGGGCATTTTTTGATTAGGCCGGATTTTGAGGATGCTGGGATTTTTGTGGATGCGTTTAATGGCGGCGAGATACTATTTCCTGAAGATTGTCAAGGGAGGCTTTCTCAAATTTACGGTCAACCTATGGAGTTGCAGCCGGCTTTTCTCGCACCGGTAAGTCCGCGGCAGTTGTTGGGGCGAATGCTGGGAAATCTGAAGGCGATTTACTTCCAACAGGGTGATGCTATGAGGTTTCTGGGGGCGATCGATCGGATTTTGCTGCTGTTTCCCGATGCGTTGGGCGAAAGGCGCGATCGCGGAATTCTCTACTATCAACTGGGCCGCTTGGCCGAGGCGCGCCACGACTTGGAACTATATCTGAGAAATGCTCCGAATGCTGAGGATGCTGCTAGAATTCGCCTCTTGCTCGAAAGGCTCGACCAGAAGTGACATCTCCTATACCAACTGAGTACATTATGGTGTAGGCTTCTCAGAGACTCCGGCTATCGCTTGGGACATTAACTGAGCTTTAAGAACGGGATGACCCACCGCTCTGTTTTTAATGTTAATCGTGGCATTATGGTCGCCGCCATTGGCTGCACCCACAATCAGGGCAGTCATGCCAACGAATATGCAACTTCTTTGGCACTTTCTCGCCACAATTAGAGCAATTCTGTGAGGTATTGTCGGCACTTACAGGAATTATCAACTTTCCCAGCATTTTCGGCTTTGAAAGCAAGTATTGACAGAAAGCTTGACCACCCAGCATCCAACAGAGACTTAGCCAACCGGGTACGAACAAGACCTTTAATATTTAGGTCTTCATGAGTAACCACGTCATATTTTGACAGCAAATAATTAGCTGTTTTGAAGTGAAAATTTTTCCTTTTGTCCGCTACTTTCTTGTGCTGACAAGCCAGTTGTTTTACCGCTTTTTGTCTACGTTTACTACCTTTTTTGCGACGTGATACTCGCTTCTGGATAACCTTTAAGCGTTTCTGAGCTTTACGGTAGTGTTGAGGTATACCAATAGTTTCACCTTCGGAAGTTGTCAAGAATTCATTCAAGCCAACATCAATACCAGTGATTTTGTCTGGATTAAAATCAGGTTTAATTTCAGGAACCGTTTTATCTTCTCAGGAAAGACTTAGATAAAAACCATCAGCTTTTTTAGTAACGGAAGCGGTTTTGATTTTGAACCCATCAGGTATTGAACCAGGGCGAACGCATCTAAACTTTATGTTAACATAAACTGGTATATTGGAGAAGAATTATTGAGTACCTACAAAACATTTAATTAGAGTTTACTATTATGAAACTCAAACCTAAAATTACCATTGTTGACCATTTTTTTGACTGAGAAGATCCAAGAATAGAGCGGACTTGCACATCATCAATTAATTGATATTATCACCCTCTCAATTTGTGCCGTGATTTACGGTGCTGATACATGGGTGGATATCGAAAGTTACGGGCGAGCTAAATACGAATGGTTAAATAAAATTTTAGAATTGCCGAATGGCATACCGACCCATGACACAATTGCGCGAGTATTTTATGGCCTAAAACCGGAGCAATTTCAGAATTTTTTTTGAGTTAGATTCAATCTATTAGTTGCTTCAAGGAGAGGAGAAGTAATCGCAATTGATGGCAAAACTCTTCGCCATTATTACGCTCGGGGAGGAGATAAAAAAGCAATTCATATGGTCAGTGCTTGGGCGACCAGTCAAAGATTAGTTTTAGGACAAGTTAAGGTTGATAAAAAGTCTAATTAGATCGCAGCTATTCCGGCTTTACTCAAAGTATTAGAATTAAATGGAAGCATTGTCACCAAGCCATGCCATGGGCTGTCAGAGGTCAATTGTGAAGTCAATTGTCGAACAAGGAGTAGATTACGCAATCATCTTAAAAAAGAACCAACCATCCCTGTATGCCAGAGTAGAAGAGTTGTTTAAACAAGCAATTAGACAAGGATTTTCGGGATTTACGCATACAGCTTATTCGACCAAGAAAGAGAGTAATCACGGTCCCTCAGAAATCCGACATCACTTAATGCTAAGTGATATCAAAGAGCTAATTGACCCCGACAATAAATGGGAGAAACTTCACCGTCGAGGTCTGATATAATCCGTGCGAATAGTGAAGGAAAAAACAACTATTGAAACTCGTTATTACATTAGTAGCTTACCAAATAATGCTCTCTCATCTTGGTGAATCAGTCCGCAGCCATTGGGGGATGAAAAATTCTTTATATTGGGTATTAGATGTAGGTTTCCGTGAAGATGATTGTCGGATTATAAAAGATAATGCTCCGCAAAACTTTGCTATCCTTAGACATATCTCGCTCAATCTTTTGAATCAAGAAAAAACCTCAAAAACCCAGCAAAAAATAAGCGAATTCTAGCTGGATGGGATGATGACTATTTGACTAAAATTCTCGCTGTTTCAGTTAACTAAATTCTCACAAAAAACTCATTGCTAACTATTATACAACTGGTAAACAGTGGTTGTAAGCTTTTTATTGTCTCAAAATGAGCAGCGAGCGTAAAAACCACCATTAATCAGTTCCTCTTTTGTCTAAAAATTCATTACAAAGCGTGTCTGTAGCTTCTAAGAATGGTGAATTTATCTCAAAATATACTCACCACTGATAAACAGTATTCAATAAGATGCGTTCCCCCTGTGTCCCTACCCGATTAATTGTAGGGAAACGGCATTGCCGTGTCCTCATTCTTGATTGCTGAGATAGAAATGGAGGAGACGGCAGTGCCGTGTCCCTACCCGATTAATTGTAGGGAAACGGCACTGCCGTGTCCTCATTCTTGATTGCTTAATCTATTCCTATTGATAGAGATGACACTTAAAAATTCGGAGTCAAATATCTGTCTATTGATTGATTTATTTACTGGGGATTCCGAGTGTAGTTGAGGTGGGCATATCAAAAATAAATTTAACCAGATAAAATTCAGAAAAAACTTATATCAAATCCGTTGGTGTCGAAATCATTCATCCCTCTTTTCTTTTGATCTGCGGTCTCTACGGTTCAATCATTCCGAAACAACCGTAGACGATAATATTTTATTACTGTGAGGATGCCTGTGATGTTGATTAGTCGATCGCATACTTCAACCAATCCGAACTCAACCGATCGATCGATACCTGCTCATCCGAGCCTTCATCTCGGTATGGGCGCAAATTTGTTTGACAGTGAGTGTTCGTTTCGAGTTTGGGCACCGAATGCGATCGCCGTTGCGGTTTGCATTTGGCGTGATGAACAAATGTCCCAAGTTTCACTCGCGCCAGAACCGAGTAATCCTAGCTATTGGTCAGTTGATCTTGCGGGCGTTGTGGCGAATCAATTCTATCAGTTCTTAATTGAAAACAAAGGTGGCGATGCCACAAATCCCGGCGGTACAGTTACTCGTGTGGATGCCTATGCACGGCAAGTCGAAAGTGCTGAAGATAACGCTAGAGGAATCGTCGTCGATTGGCAGCAAAAATGGTCTGAGTTTACTACGCCCAAATTTGAAAATCTAATTATCTATCAAGCTGATGTCGGCTCATTTGCCGGACTGCACGATCGCCTGAACATTCCAAATTATGCCACGTTTGCCGACTTTCATAGGAAGCTGGAATACATTCGAGAACTCGGATTTAACGCACTGCAATTATTGCCGATCGCACAAGTTGATGGCGTGGATAACGAAGGCTATGGAGCCACCAACCTGTTTGCACCTCATGATGGGTACGGGACTCCAGCAGAGCTGCGATCGCTCGTTGATGCTGCACGCGCTCGCGGTCTAGCCGTGATTTTTGATGTGGTGTATCATCATGCTTCAAGCAGTCACAATCATTACTGGGAATATGACGGTAATACGAATGATAGTGGCGGCATTTATTTTGAAGATCCGTTTCAATATGAACCAGCCCGTGATGAAGATGGTCGATCGTTTGCTCACTGGAAATCGGAAGTGCAAAACTTTCTACTTGACAACGCGCGGATGCTGTTGAATGAGTATCAGGGTGATGGTTTGCGGTTTGATATGGCGCACAATCTGACGTGGGAATGTACTCAGCATATTATTGCAGGAATACGATAAAATCCCTATTGGCAGGATAAGTATTTGATTGCAGAATGGACGGGAGATCAACAGAATTGCTGGGGTAAAGCGATCCGCGAATTAGGATTCAATGCGGTTTGGGGCATGGCAGATCCGTTCGCCTATCGTCGCGCCGCAAATGCAGAGAATGCGATCGATGAACTAAAGTCATTTATCGGCTGGATGGGATTCGATCGCCCCTGGAATTTAGTGCGCTATTTGCTCGGTTCACACGATCGAATTGCTGATGGTAATAGCGGCAATCAACGTCAGAATCGCTATTTTGTTGAGCTATTTGGAGGGCGAGATAACTGGTATGCGCGATCGAAAGCGCGACTCGGTTGGGCATTAAATGTGGCGATTCCCGGCACGCCGATGCTGTTTATGGGCTCGGAATGTCATCACTGGGGTTATTGGTGGCCCAACCCCGATCGCAATCCAGCGACTTCAGAACATCGATTTGATTGGGAAATTGCCGGAGATGCGATCGGTATCCCAATGCGAAATCTGGTGAGAGATGTCAATTGGGTACGCTGGAACAATCCGGCTTTACGCAGTTCTACTTTACAATTCATCCATGAAGATCGCGCGAATACGGTCTTAGCTTTCAAACGCTGGCATGAGTCCGGCAATATCGTTGTGGTGGTTGTGAATTTGAGCGATCGTCAATGGCAAGAACATAATTATGGCATTCATATGGGTACAGAAACGGGTCGGTGGGAAGAATTTTTTAATTTTCAAGCACCTCAGTATGATGGTTGGAATGATTCGGGAAATTATGGGTACGATTTACGAGTTCAGGAAGATGGAAAACTCTACATTAATCTCCCCAAATGGTCGGTTTTGATGTTCAGAAAGGAATAGACTGAAGCTTTATGATTCGGCAGTTGAAACCGCTTCTACACAAACTTTCGTCCGCCTCCGCGGACTAAGAAGGGTATTTAAATTTGATTGGGAACTAGATATATCATCAAAATTATTCGTCTCCCTCTTCTCTTCCTCTGCGTTCTCTGCGCTCTGGAGCGGTTAAAAAATCCGATCCCACCAAAATTAAGATCACAAAATAACATTCCCTTTTCTCGCCAATGATTTAACTTCCCAACTAAAAATATACCAAATTCAAAAGGTCAAAAATGCCAACGGCAACGGATTTTAAAGACTATTACACCATCCTAGGAGTCAGCAAAACAGCAACTCCTGAAGAAATCAAACGCGCTGACCGCAAACTTGCTCGAAAATATCATCCCGATCTAAATCCTGGAGATCAAGACGCAGAGGCAAAATTCAAAGACCTCAATGAAGCAAATGAGGTGCTTTCCGATTCCGAGAAACGGCCGAAATACGATCGATTTGGCGAACATTGGAACCAGCCTGCTTACAGTGAAGCGCCACCATCCAGAGGAACTAATCCTGGGACGGTTGACTTCGATCAGTACGCCGATTTTGATTCATTAATCAAGGATTTGTTAGGTCGATCGCGCAACGGATCGCAACCTAGAACCAACGCAACCAGCGGCTTCGATGATTTTGGTGGCTCCTTTCGATCGCAAGCGCCCGCACCGGATAGCGAAGCTGCGATCGCCCTGACATTTTCCGAAGCGTTTCACGGTGTCCAGAAACGGCTGCAATTCGACGATGAAACCATCAACGTTCGCATTCCCGCAGGCGCCAAACCAGGTAGTCGCATTCGCCTCAAGGGTAAAGGCGGCGCTAGCCCGTTTTCTCAACAGCGTGGCGATTTGTATCTAACGATCGAGCTATTAACCCATCCCTTCTTCCGATTCGAGGGTGACGATCTCGTTTGTGATGTGCCAATTCGCCCGGATGAAGCAGTTTTAGGGGCCGAAATCAGCGTGCCCACACCGGATGGTAGCGTGACGATGAAAGTGCCTAAAGGAGTGCGCTCGGGACAATCCCTCAGACTGCGCGACAAAGGCTGGACATTGCAAAAAGGGGGACGCGGCGATCTACTCGCCAAACTCCCGATTGTCACGCCGAAAGACTTAAGTGCGATCGAGCAAGAATGCTACGAAAAAATCCAAGCCAATACCAACTTTAACCCCCGCGCCCAGTTAGAGGAGATTAAATTATGAGCTTCAGCCTTTCAACAACAGTGGTTTCACTCGAAGGCGAGCAACTTTACACCTTTGAATATGCCGCATTTGTGACGGAAACTTCGATCGCACTTGTACAAGTTTATGTTGAGTTAGGGGTAATCGAGGCGTAAGGCTCAATGCTGCATCAGCGCGAGATTGCTCGAATTGCTCAGATTCAGCGCTGGCGTCAAGACTTGGGCTTGAACTTAGTTGGAGCCGCAATGGTGCTCGATATGGCGGCTGAAATTGCTCAATTACGGGCACAGCTTAAGGCGCATCAGGCTCATCGATCGTCAAGTCTGGAGTTTTAGTCGCTCCTGAGATAGACCAATTATTCCCCAAAGAGTCAGAATCAATACCACTAAATTTGGCATTTAACATCAAGTCGGATCGATCTATTTTTGATATTTCATAGGAAAAAGAAATATGCTTTCAACCTTCGATCTCAATACGGTGGCTGGCTGATCTGAACAAAACGCGATCGCCCGACTCAAAGACGACGGCTACAATGAACTCCCCTCGGCTGAGTCGCGCAATCTGTTATCGATCGCCTGGAACAGCATTCAAGATCCAATCTTTCTATTACTCGTCGGCGGTGGTATCATTTATTGGATTTTAGGCGACTTACAAGAAGCCTTGATTTTGCTAGGTTTCGTCTTTTTAATCACCGGAATTAGTCTCTACCAAGAAGGCAAAACCGAACACGCCCTAGAAGCCTTGCGCGATCTTTCCAGCCCTCGCGCCTTGGTGATTCGGGATGGGGAGCGAAAACGGATTGCGGGGCGAGAAGTGGTTCGGGGCGATTTCTTAGTGCTCGCGGAGGGCGATCGCGTGTCTGCGGATGCGATCGTCCTCCGCGAGCTCAAATCTGTCAACCGATGAGTCGTTATTAACCGGAGAATCCCTACCTGTTCGCAAAGTTACCGCTGTAGGTAACGTGGAGATAGCGCGTCCGGGGGGTGATGAATTGCCGTTTGTGTATTCTGGCACATTGGTGGTTCAGGGACAGGGAATTGCTCAAGTTAAGGCGATCGGCGCTCAAACAGAAATGGGCAAGATTGGCAAAGCTTTGCAGAAAATTAAGCCAGAAACGACGCCTTTGCAACTGGAAATGACGCGATTGGTGAGCAGCTTGTTTGGCATTGCTTTATCGCTTTGTGTCGCAATTGTCGTAATTTATGGATTTACAACAGGAGATTGGCTCAAAGGAGTTCTCGCCGGCATTACCTTAGCCATGGCAATTTTGCCGAATGAATTTCCGGTTGTGGTGACAATCTTCTTAGCCTTGGGAGCTTGGCGGATTTCTCAGAATCATGTCTTAGCTCGCCGCGCCTCAGCCGTTGAAACCGTAGGTTCCGCAACTGTTTTGTGCGTGGATAAAACGGGGACATTGACTCAGAATCTGATGGCTGTGCAGCAGTTGTTAGCCTACAACCAGGCAGAAAACCCTCAGCCTTACGATTTGGGATTGCATTCATCAGAGGCACTCCCAGAAGCAGTTCATCAATTAGTCGAATTCTGTATTTTGGCAAGCCAAAGAGATCCGTTCGATCCAATGGAAAAAGCTTTTAAGCAATTGGGCGATCGCTATTTGGCGCATACCGAACATTTGCACAGCGATTGGAAACTGTTACGAGAATATCCGCTATCACCGCATCTGTTGGCAATGTCTCACGTTTGGGAATCAGCCGATCGCAAATTGTATGAAGTTGCGGCAAAAGGATCACCAGAGGCGATCGCGGATCTCTGCCATTTCACGCCCAAACAGCAGCAAATCATGGCAGCGCAAGTCAGTCTAATGGCAAGTCAAGGATTGCGGGTATTAGGTGTTGCTAAAGCATCGCTTGTTGGTGCCGCCATTTTTGCCGCCTCATCCGTCGCTCAATCCTCATCATTTGCCCGAAAAACAACATGACTTTCCGTTTGAATTTATCGGATTAGTGGGACTGTCCGATCCAGTGCGTCCAACCGTTAAGGCGGCGATTCAAGAATGTCATACCGCTGGGATTCGAGTCGTGATGATTACAGGTGATTATCCAGAAACTGCTCAAACCATTGCTCGTCAAGTGGGATTGATGCAAATGGGAGCCGTTGTCACCGGAGCAGAATTAGATGGCATGAGCGATGCTGAATTAGAGCAGCGGATTCAAAGTACAAATATTTTTGCACGAGCCGTTCCCGAACACAAGTTGCGGTTAGTTAATGCTTTGAAATCCCAGGGCGAAGTCGTGGCGATGACGGGAGATGGTGTGAATGATGCTCCGGCTCTCAAAGCTGCTCAAATCGGGATTGCGATGGGAGAGCGAGGTACGGATGTGGCTCGTGAATCTGCGGCGTTAGTGTTATTAGATGATGATTTTTCGTCGCTCGTCCAAGCAGTCAAACTGGGGCGCAGAATTTTTGACAATCTCCGCAAAGCCATGTCATATTTGATTGCAATTCACATTCCGATCGCCGGAATGTCTTTGATTCCAGTATTGTTTAAGTTACCGTTAGTATTGCTTCCGGTTCATGTGGCATTTTTACATTTAATTATCGCTCCAGCTTGCTCGATCGTCTTAGAAGCCGAACCCGCAGAAGCAACGGTGATGCAGCGCCCTCCCCGCAACCCCAAAGAACCTTTATTTGGCAAGAAAACGCTCTCGTTGGCTGTGTTGCAAGGATGCGGAATTTTGGCGATCGTGCTGGCGATTTTTGCGATCGCCCTGTATCGCAGACAAGGCGAATTTGAAGCCCGGGCGTTAACGTTTACGACGTTGATTTTAGCAAATTTAGGACTAATTTTGAGCGAAGGTTCGACCTCGCGCCTGGGCTTGAAAATACTTAAATCCCCAAATCCTGCCCTGTGGTGGGTGCTTGGTGGGGGACTGTTGTTCCTCGGGCTGGTGCTGTATGTGCCGTTTTTGCGTCATTTGTTCAGCTTTTCTCTGCTGCGTGCGATCGATCGATCTAGCAATTTGTTTGGGCGGTGGATTGATTAGCTTAATCTGGTTTGAACTATTAAAGCAAACTACAAAAATCAGGCCATAGCCAGAGACTGAATAATATTAGTTATAGCAGCAAAAGTTGCTGACGGTAAAAATAGTGATATAAGCTGTTGTACATTTAAATTGTATGTCAAAAAACAATTCCCCAATGAGTGGGGTGGGCGTCCCGCCCGCCCTGAATATACAATTTAAATGCGATCCCGCGTCGCTCTACAATCTGCGGTAAAGCCAACCGTTCTGATGCGCCAAAACGCCTCACCAGAGCGATAAATCAGCGATATATTTATTTTACTAAAACCTCAGATTTCCTTCACAATTTAAAGCTAATCTTAAAAAGAATAACTCAGCAGCATCAAATCATTAAAGAGTTATTTTAGTCTTTCACCAGTAGATGAGGTCACTTACAACAAAGACTTTTGTGGCCAGATGGCAATTTAATAACACTATCGACAAGTCCCATAAACTCAACATACAAGAGAAATCACCATGAGTACGACAATTGACAACTTCACAAAGCAACTCCACGACAATTTAGAAGCGATTGAAGACCGGGCAAAATCCCTGAAGAAAAGCGTTCGCTCTGCAACGAAAAATACTGAAGCTGAGCTGCAATCGAAAATCGACAAAATCAAGACAAATCTAGATGCTAAAAAACAAGAATTTGATGAGTATCGGGCCAAGCTCCAAACTCAATTCGAGGAAAAAGAATCTGAGGTGAAGTCGAACGTCGAGGAATGGAAATCGAGTCGCGAAGTCAAGAAACTCGAACATCGGGCGGATCAAGCTGAGGACTATGCGAATACAGCGATTTTATTCGCAATGGCGACGATGGAAGAAGCCAAGCAGCTACTTTGAAAGCGATTTGCACCAGATTAGATGCAACAACTGCTGCGGGAACTACGCAGAAGTAAGACACGCTTAAACTAAGCAACGGAGGAAACGGCAATGACGGTCTACTCTTTGACTATTAGGTCTAGATCCCCCCGAATTCTTGCCCCCTACTCCCCCTGGTGGGAGGGGGGGACAGGAATCTTCTCAAAGTCCCCCTCCCACCAGGGGGATGCGCGGGGGATCTAGACTATGGTGAAAACGAGATTTTTCAAGGGTTTTAGCCTGGTTGTTGACACCATGGGCACTGCCTTGTCCTTACTTTTGCTTTTCAAATATGCCAGATTTTACCTAATATAGGATAGATGCTTGCGAGCGGAATAATGCCAATTGTTCCGCTATTTTAGTTTGATGTGATATCTCGTTGAAACAATCAAAAGGCATAGAGGTTTTGGGAAAAATTATATATATTTTAGATCAAAAGGTAGAGATTATAATTGGCAATCTTTGTTAAAGTTCAGGTGACGCTGAAACAAACCAAAGTTGAGATCCAATGCAAGCTCGATCGGGTGAAATTGAGCGTCAAAAAATAGATAATAAATCAAAAATCACAATTTTTGTCCCTGGTGCGATCGCCAACCCTAACCGTCCTGCAACTATTGAAGCTCATGATTATCGTCCACCACTTGAATAATTCTCGTTCCCAGCGCATATTGTGGCTGCTAGAGGAACTTGGACTGGAGTATGACATCAAGTATTACGAGCGTGACCCCGAAACCCTACTAGCGCCAGCATCTCTGCGTCAGATACATCCACTCGGTAAATCGCCTGTTATAACGGACGGGGCGCTAAGGGAGGCGGAGTCTGGAGCCATCATTGAGTATTTGGTTGATAAATATGGTACGGGAAGGTTTGCCCCTCCACCCAATACACCCGATCGGTTGCGATATACTTACTGGCTGCATTATGCCGAAGGTTCAGCTATGCCGCCGCTGCTATTGAAGTTGATCTTCGATCGCATAGAGCAGCAGCCCATGCCGTTTTTTCTCAAACCGATCGCGCGATCGATCGCAAGTGGTACCAAAACTTCGTTCATCGAACCTCAAATCACGCAGCATCTTGATTACCTAGAAGCAGAGCTGGGAAAAAGCTTGTGGTTTGTGGGAAATGAATTCACCGCAGCCGATATTCAGATTAGTTTTCCGATCGAGTTAGCAGTGGTGCGAGGAGGTTTAAATGCCAGCAGACCAAAGTTGATGGACTTCCTCGATCGCATTCACACCCGCCCAGCTTATCAACGGGCATTAGAACGAGGCGGCGCGTACAAAGTTGCGAGTTAACTTGACAGGGTTGGCAATTTCCACCCTAAAGTCGTCTTCCGTTTAATTCCACTTTTGTACTTAGTAACTATTTCATGGCTCGGCTGCTTTTTACTAGCTTTTCACAAACAATCACCATGGTGAATAAAATGGAAATGACCAACAAGATTGACATCAACAAATCTGTGCCCCGCGAGCGATGGGGTGAATTTTTAGATCAGTTTACCGATGGCAATCGCGGACGGCATATTTCGATCGAAATCATCGATTCAGAAGCCGGTGATGCAGAATTGATTGATTCACGAGGCACCTTTAATGGCGATGATTTACGATCGCCCTGGCAAAGGAGATGATTTAGTGATTGAAGTGGGTAAAGATCAGGTGACATACGCTCACACCATCGATTCACCCACTGAAGTTTTAACCGGACAAAACTCAAACGGTGTGGTGATAGCCCTTCGGATTAGTGACGCTGCTGGGACACAAACCTCGATCGAGCTACAAGCTAATTGAGCTGGTTGAATCGTGCTGAATTCGGCTTAAACAGGATTGAATGTTCGATCCGTCCGACACGTCAAGAACTTTAGAGTCATAGAAGATTATGAAAGAAGGATGAAACCTGATGAATCATACAAAACCCGTTGTTCTCATTCTGGGTGCGACCGGTAGAACTGGATCTCATCTCGTCAAGCTTCTAGAGCCGGAATCCGATCGCCTCGAATTGCGTGTTGCCGTTCGTAAACCCGAACAGGCAGAACAGTTCTCGAAACGAGGCATTGCAACCGTGCATCTTGACCTAGATGACCTCGCGACTTACGAAACGTCACTTCAGGGCGTTCAACGCCTATTTATGGTCACTGGCTACACCGTTGATATGCTGAATCAGGGTAAGAATCTGACGGATGCTGCCAAAGCTGCGGGGGTTGAATACATCGTCCATGTTGGCACCTTTCATCAACCGAGTCGCCCTCAGTCTAAATTGATTCGTCACTACATTTGGCATCAACTGATTGAGACCTATATCGAAGCTAGTGGTATCGCTTGGACTCACCTGCATCCAAATGCCTTCATGCAAAACTTCTTTGGTGCGGTGAAGGATGGAAAACTGCAAATGTTCTTTGGAGAGGAACGAGTGGGGCTAATCGATTGTTTCGATCTGGCGCGTGTGGCAGCAGCAGCCTTGCGTGAACCAACCAAACACGCCGGACAACGCTACTTCCTAAGTGTCGAAGCCCTGACCATGCCCGAAGCCGCACAAATTCTGTCACAAGAATTGAGTCAAGCGATCGCCGAAGAACCCCTGCCAGCATCCGACTTACGCACACTCCCGATCGGTCAAACGATGGAAACGGCATATTTTGAGTGCATTGTGCGACAGATGGAACTGCTGCAAGCCGGACAACTGCCTGACTTTGCCGATACCTACGACAATATCCGCCAAATCATTGGCGAACCACCGATCTTGTTCCGTGAATTCGTGCGTCAAAATCTCGTGGAGTTCAAGTGAGGATCTGTGTAGCCTTGCTTATTTAAGGAATTTCATAGTGAATAAAAACGATCGTTCGTCCGACACTTCAGTAATTTTAGAATCAAAGAACATCATGAAACAGCGAAAACTGGGGAATCAAGGATTAATCGTCTCGGAACTAGGACTCGGCTGCATGGGGATGTCCGAATTCTACGGGACAACCGATGAATCAGAATCGATCGCCACGATTCACCGCGCCTTAGAGTTAGGCGTGACTTTCCTCGACACGGCTGATATGTACGGTGTCGGTCACAATGAAGAATTAGTCGGTAAAGCGATTAAAGGGCATCGCGATCGAGTGATTATCGCCACCAAGTTCGGCAACGTGCGCGGTAGCGACGGCAGCTTTGGGGGCGTCAACGGCAAACCCGAATACGTGCGATCTTGTTGCGATGCCAGTCTCAAGCGTCTGGGTGTAGAGACGATCGACCTTTACTACCAGCACCGAGTCGATCCCAATACTCCGATCGAAGAAACCGTCGGCGCAATGGCGCAGCTCGTCCAAGCCGGAAAAGTCCGCTACCTCGGCCTTTCCGAAGCCGCCACCAACACCATCCGCCGCGCTCATGCAATGCATCCGATTTCCGCACTTCAGACGGAATATTCGCTGTGGAGCCGCGAGCCCGAAACCGAGATTTTGCCTACCTGTCGAGAGTTAGGGATTGGCTTTGTGCCTTACAGCCCTCTGGGGCGCGGTTTTCTCACGGGCAAAATCAAGAGCCTCGACACGCTATCTGAAGGAGATTATCGATCGCAACGCTATCCTCGCTTTCAAGGCGACAATTTCCAGCAAAATCTGGATCTCGTCGAGAAGATCGAGCAAATGGCCGCGGCTAAGGGCATCAAAGCCGGACAGTTGGCGCTGGCGTGGGTTTTAGCCCAGGGCGAAGACATCGTGCCGATTCCAGGCACCAAACGCCGCACCTATCTCGAAGAAAACATTGCCGCCGCCGATGTGACGCTGACTCCAGCAGAACTAGACGAGCTCGGGAAAGCGCTGCCCTTAGGAGTTGCAGTGGGCGATCGCTACCCCGACATGAGCACCGTCAATCGTTAGGATTTGGCGAACTAGCCTTGATGGGAGGGTCGGCACGGCGGGGCACGACCCCTACAACTGAAACAGAAGATCCCATTTGTAGGGGCGGTGCCCCGCCGTGCCCGCCCTCGGTTAGCAGGAATTGCCGCGGGCGATCGTTACCCCGACATGAGCACCGTCAATCGTTAGGATTTGGCGCCAGCAATTGCATTGCAGTCAAATTAGCAGGTGCGCACTTGACTGCTAAATTTTAAATAAATAAAAACAATCACGATCGCAATCCATGAAAACAAACGCCTACGCCGCCCAAAACGCCACGACTCCACTCGCACCTTTCAACTTTCAACGCCGCGATGTCGGCGATCGCGATGTCCAGATCGAAATTCTCTATTGTGGCGTGTGTCACTCCGACTTGCACATCGCCCGCAACGAATGGCAAAACACCACATACCCTTGCGTGCCCGGCCACGAAATCGTGGGACGGGTTGTAAAAGTTGGCGCGCACGTCCAAAAATTTAAGGAAGGCGACACCGCAGGAGTCGGTTGCATGGTCGATTCCTGCCGCACTTGTGCTAACTGCGAGGAAGACTTGGAACAGTTCTGTGACAACACGACTTTCACATACAACTCCCCGGACAAACACGTTGGCGGCATGACTTTCGGGGGATACTCCGACAGCATAGTCGTAGATGAAGCCTTTGTGCTGCAAGTGCCGCAGAATTTGAATCTCGCCGGCGTCGCCCCGCTGCTTTGCGCTGGAATCACCACTTATTCACCATTGCACCGCAACAATGTTACCAAAGGTCAAAAAGTTGGTGTTGTGGGACTCGGTGGACTGGGACACATGGGGGTGAAATTGGCGAAGGCTTTGGGCGCCCATGTCGTCGTATTCACCACCTCGTCGAACAAAGTTGAAGATGCCCTGCGGCTGGGAGCAGATGAAGTCGTCAATTCCAAGAATCCAGACGAGATGAAAAAACACCTAAATAGTTTCCATTTCATTCTCGACACTGTATCGGCGCAACACGACATCAACGCCTACCTCGTTCTATTAAAACGCGATGGCCACCTCACCCAAGTCGGGGTACCGGCCGAACCGCTTTCTCTTAATGTCAGTACCTTGATTTTTGGCCGGCGCAGTCTCAGCGGCTCCCTGATTGGCGGCATCAAAGAAACTCAGGAAATGCTGGATTTCTGTGGCAAGCATAACATCACTGCGGATATCGAACTCATCCCGATTCAGAACATCAATCAAGCTTACGATCGCCTGGTAAAGAGCGACGTGAAATATCGCTTCGTGATTGATATGGCATCGTTGCAACAGGCTTGATTTATGTTCCGGCTCTGATAAGGTAGCAATTTTAAACAGCGGGCAATTGACAATTGACAATTGACAATTGTTCGATGGCGGGTTTAACTCCCTCACTTCATTCATGTGGCCTGGGGGAGTGGGGTTTAATTATCAAGTCCGGTCGCTCGACCGCAATCAGAAAGGTTTGTAGTGTGGACTTTAGTCCGCAACAAAGAGCGGACTAAAGTCCACACTACGAACTGTTTTTGTTATAGTAATCGACCGGACATGATATAAATCCCCATAGAAAAACCTCACGCTTCCTACTTGACAGTTAACTGTCAACTGTCCCAGGTCAACTGTCAACTGTTTAATTAACATCAACAACAAAAATTATGACAAATATCATCAGCCGCGAGATTCAGTTAGTCTCCCGCCCCAAGGGAATGCCAACAACAGATAACTTTACGATCGCCCAAACCGAAATCAAGCCGCTGCAAGAGGGACAGGTACTCGTGCGCAATCTCTATCTTTCGGTAGATCCGTATATGCGCGGACGCATGAACGAGAGCAAATCCTATGTTCCATCCTTCGAGTTAGGTAAAGTTCTACAAGGCGGCGCAGTCGGCGAAGTCATCGAGTCTCGTGCCCCAGAATTCAAGAGGAGTGATGTTGTCACTTCCAACTTTGGCTGGCGGGAATACTTCACCGCAGCCCCCAAAGAGTTGCATCCCGTCAACCGCGAAATTCAACCGATTTCGGTTTATCTCGGTGCCCTCGGGATGACGGGGATGACGGCTTGGGTGGGGTTGAATTTGGTGGATGTGAAAGCGGGCGACACCATCTTTATTTCGGGTGCTGCGGGCGCGGTGGGAAGTGTGGCGGGACAATTGGCGAAATTGCGCGGGTGTCAGGTAATCGGCTCAGCAGGTTCAGCCGAAAAAGTCAAGTTTCTGCTGGAAGAATGTGGATTCGATCGCGCTTTCAATTACAATTCCGGCCCAGTCCTCGAACAATTGAACCAAGCCGCACCAGACGGGATAGATGTTTATTTCGACAATGTAGGAGGCGAAACCCTGCAAGCGGCGCTGTCAGCCTTGCGGGTGCACGGCAGGATTATTGCTTGCGGCAGCATCTCCGGTTACAACGATCCGCAGCCAGGCCCTTCCAATCTCTTTAATACGATCGGCAAACGGTTGACGATGAAAGGGATGATCGTTAGTGATTGGCTCGATCGTCAAAGCGAATTTGAACAGGAAGTTGGCGGTTATTTCCAAGCTGGAAAATTGAAGAATCAGGAAACAGTTGTAGTCGGAATTGACCAAGCGGTAAAGGCGTTCATAGGTCTTTTTGAAGGCAAAAATCTTGGCAAAATGGTGGTGAAGTTGGATTAGGTGGCGACTATTTTGTCTCATGTTCCAGGTTTGTGAAGTGTAGGGACACTCCAAGAGCCCAAAGCGTGTCAACTTAAGCTCTGGGCCCGCCAAGTTTGTTAGTCATCCCGCGAGTCCGACAGGGGTTTAAACCCCTGTCGATGGAGCGCAAGTCCTCTTGCATAGGACTGATGAGTTCTTGAGTCCTATGCAAGAGGACTGTCTTCTATAAGAGGGGGGTTGAAACCCCTGTCTGACTATCGGTTTTACTTGGAAAGTTGACACCTATGGCAGTGCCGCGTCCCTACGGGGAACTAACGATCGGCTGGTGTACTTCATAAATGTGGAATCTGCTGTAAGTAATCCAACGATTAGTTAACAATCTCCAGCGACACATCCCGTCGCGTCAAACAAAGGCGATAGTGTTGCAGGGTTGCGTTTTTAATACTATTTTTGTCTTATATTAAGGTGAGCAACCTTGTATGAATAAAAGTAATGCAACGATTCAATCTAACTATACTGAAACAGTTCTGGGCGATCGCCAAATCTTACTGGTCAAGCGACGAAAAATGGCGCGCGCGCGGCTTATTGCTGTTGGTCATCCTGTTATCCTTTGGCTACACGGGACTGAGCGTGCTGCTCAACAATAAGCGAGGCGAGCTAATCTCGGCATTATCGGCTCAAGATGAAGCTAGATTTTGGCAAACGATTCTGATTTTTGGCGGGACATTAGTTATTTATGCACCGCTTTATGCGGGCTATGATTATTTGCGCGATCGCCTGGGCTTGGAGTGGCGGCGCTGGCTGACTAACGATTTTATCGATCGCTATTTCCAGAATCGGGCATTTTACAATCTCAATCATGCTGATGCGGACATTGATAACCCCGATCAGCGGATTGCTGAAGATGTCAAAAGCTTTACCCAAGAATCGTTAAAACTCCTGCTAGCGGTAGTTGATTCTTTGTTAGCGGTGGTGGCATTTAGTGGCGTGCTCTGGGGCATTTCTCAGCCGTTAATTTTGTTTTTGGTGCTCTACGCGCTGGTTGGCACCTTGGCGACGGTTGGGGTATTTGGGAAGCCCTTAATGCGACTCAATTTTGGACAGCTTAAAAAAGAAGCCGATTTTCGGTTTAGTTTAGTGCGGGTGCGAGAAAATGCGGAGGCGATCGCCTTTTATCAGGGAGAAGACTGCGAGTCCGATCGCATAAAAGGCAGATTTGTCGAAGCTTTTGATAATTTCAAGCGCTTGATTTTTTGGGAGTTGAATCTCAATATCCTGACTAACGCCTATGAATTTATTCCTTTCATTTTGCCTGCAATTGTAGTCGCTCCCGGCATTTTTGCGGGTGACTTAGAAGTTGGGAAAGTTACCGAGGCGCAAGGGGCTTTTATTCGAGTCTTTTTCTCGCTCAACCTAATTGTGGCACGCTTTCAATCCCTTGCTACTTTTGGCGCGGGTGTCGAGCGTTTGTACACCTTTTTGGAGTGTTTGGAAACTCATCACTTAACTTCTCAGGAGTCTGAGGGCGTTGAGAAAACAAGTATCAAAACTGAAATTGCCGATCGACTGGCGATCGAAAATATGACGCTCCAAACACCGAACCGCCAACGGACTTTGGTAGAGGATATATCGGTGAAACTCCCTACTGGCCAGGGTTTGCTGGTGAGAGGGCCAAGCGGTTGCGGGAAAAGTTCTTTGCTCAGGGCGATCGTTGGATTGTGGGATACAGGGAGTGGTAAAATTTTGCGGCCTACCCTGAATGAAATGTTGTTTTTGTCACAACGGCCTTACATGATTTTAGGAACATTACGAGATCAAATGCTGTATCCAAATATGGATGGGTCAGTCGAAGATTCGCAGTTGAGGCAAATTTTGACTCAGGTAAATTTACCCAACTTAGAGCAAACCCATGGCGGATTTAACACTGAACAAAACTGGGCGCAGGTTCTATCTTTGGGAGAACAGCAGCGCCTAATTTTCGCACGTCTGCTGCTCAACAAACCTAGTTATGCTATTTTAGATGAGGCTACTAGCGCCCTCGACCCTCACAATGAAAAATATTTATACCAACAGTTACAAGACTCTGGAATGACATTTTTGAGCATTGGACATCGAGAAAGTTTGAGTAATTATCACCAGTCAATTTTGGATTTGACTGCCGATCGCACTTGGTCTTTAAGAGCTTCTGAAGGTTTACCTATTTTGATTTCTGATAATCTGGTTGTCGAAGATATCAAGATATAAATGGAGGAGACGGCAGTGCCGTGTCCCTACCCCGATAAATTGTAGGGAAACGGCATTGCCGTGTCCTCATTTTTTTGCGATATCGCCTTGCCGATAGTCTTTCTGGTGGTATGAAGCAGAAATTAGCCCTCTGTTGTGCGCTGATTGCCGAGCCTCAAGTCTTATTAGCAAGCCGCAAAGTGGCATAGGGTTCGGCAAGTGAGATTAAATCAGCTAACGCTTGTAAACTATTTGTTTCATCAGGTCTTCAGCCTGTTTTTTAATCTTTGAATTGGGATAATCTTTTAATAACTTTTTCAGTGCTTCCTCAGCAGCTTTTTGTGAATCATTACTTTCATTTCTAATGCTGATATATGCAATTGTATACAAGGCATCATCTACCATAGAACTCTTGGGAAATTCTGTGACAAATTCTTCAAAGCTCTTAACGGCCTGATCTTCCCAAGAAGTTGTATTTTCAGAAAATGTCGGATATTCACGTCCCCACAAATAGTAGTAGTTCAGAGCAATAGAATATTTAGCTTTTTCAATAAGCTCAGACTTGGGATACTGTTTAATGAGCTGTTCAAATAACTCTATACTTCTCAAGTAACTAATTTGTGATTTATAATTATGGTTGGTTTTATTGATAAAATCAGCAGTTACTGTTTTTGCATTATAAGTGATATTACCTTCCCATTTTGGAGGAACAAGATTGTAATGTGTGGTGCTTAAGCCTCGTTTCCACAAATAATTATATGCAGTAAATCCATCATCTATTTGATGCTCATCAATCCATAACTTAGCTTCCGCATACAAATTTTTATCACTAGGTTGTTGATTGCGAATCTCAGCTAATTTTTTTATTTGGTCTAATTGCTCTTTTACCTTAGTCAAAAAAAACGAGCCAACATACGTTTCTTCATTAAAAAAGCCTGCTTGAAGCGGATATTTACCATCTTGATAATTTTTCAGAAAATCCTCAAGCTCAGATTCAGCAGGTGAATATTTATATTCCCGTATTAAATGAACTGCTTTACTATATTTAATGTATCCAGTTAGAGGATGATTAGGATGATTAGTGAGAAATTTGGCTAGCAATTCGCTAGACATTAATAAATCTATAATCAAAAGAATTCTTTCTTTTGCTTCAGATATCAAAAGACCATCAGGCGCTTCAGATGATTCGTAATAATATACTATTGCATTTTCATAATCTCCTTGTACCTCATAAGCACGCGCCAAACGATATAGTGCATCATTTGAACCAGGGTGTCCAGGATATTTTTTTACAAAATCTTTCCAACGATTTATTTCTTTTTGAGGATTAAATGGCTGTCTAAAAACTATCTTTGGATCTTGATTTCCAGCAAAATATGTCCCTCCAGAAAATTTCACATATTCCTTACAACCTCTGGTAAAAAGTGAATTTGGGTATTTATTAGCTAAAGCTAATTGCTCATAATATCCTAATGTAGATAAATTATAAAGTTTCTTATTGACAGCTTCTTCTAGTAAAATAACAAGTTCTTTTGACCAACTCCAATTTTCCTTTTGCCATTTGGGACTTTGAGAATCTCCTTCTACAAATACAAGTCCCTTTAAAGCTATAGGAGCTAGAGCCTTGTCATTACTTTTAACAATATTTTGATATAAAGTTAAGAGTTTTGAAAAATTGTTACCTTGTGTGAGATTAGATAAGTTGCTATCCAGTATGATTAGTATTTTTTTTCTAATTTCTAGTTTTTGACTAGAATTATAAATATCTATTATTTCGTTGATTTCATTGTCAGTAATTGGATCAAAATAGTTGCCACTAATTTTATTTAAATCCTCCGTGCTTATTTCGGCTTTTTTCATTATTAGTTTTACTTCATTCCACTCAGGTGCTTTTATTGGGGAGCTATTATTTTGAGAGCTATTATTCAGATTACATCCTGTTAGGACAACTGACAGACTGGTGGACAATAACAGCAAAGTGATGACAAGTTTGTTTTTCATGTTTAATCTCCAGAATTAGTTACTTACAATGTGGACGCTGATTTTGAGTATATATTGATTGCTTATTGTTAATATATGCAGAGAATCGGCTCCAAAAATCTTGGTTGTTCAAGTCATAATCTTTTGTTTCCTTCTCATTAAAGCAACGACTAGCATTATTCCAGGCAAGAGATAATAAATCCTTGCCACCTATCTTAAAAATTCGTGTTACTCCTTCGCTATCTACTGTTATCACTCGATTGGAATTATTTGGCTCAAAACTACCATAAAATATCTTTTGATTATCTCCATTGAGAATTAATGGATTATCTGGATTTCTTAAATCCCATACACGAGCAGTACCATCATCACCAACAGTTAGCACTCGATTAGAATTCTTAGGGTCAAAGCTACCGTATCTTACTACACCTTTGTGTCCAGCTAATTCCGTTATTACTTTATCCCTGGCAATATCCCAGACACGTGCTACTTCATCACTTCCCATTGTCAAAATACGGTTAGAGTCTTTTGGGTCAAAACTGACGTGCCATAATTGGTCTTGGCTGACAGTCAATTCTTTTTCTGGTTTATTATATCGCTTAAGATTCCAGATTCTGACTATTCTATCACTGCCAACTGTTGCTACACGATTTGAGTCGTTGGGGTCAAATTCCCCTTGGTTCATAGGACTACTGGGTGGTGCTTTTAGCTCTTGCAACTTTCTAGGAGGGTTGCTACTCACATCCCAAACTGTTGCTATTGATGTAATATTGCTTACTGTTAATATACGATTGGAATTATTTGGATCAAAAGTAATACTTTCTACTCTGCCATTGGCTATTAGTGGAATTACAGATTTATCTGTTGTTAATTTTGCAATACCATCTCGGTTAACAGTTGCAATGCGATTTGGATTGTTGGGATCAATCCAAGCATCCTCTATAGAATCAAGTTTATTTGATAATATTTGGTTTTCTTTGAGGTTGTTAATATTCCAGTTAGTGAGAGTGCCATCTCTAGCGACAGTTAATACTTTGTCTTGTGCATCGGGAACAAAAGACGCAGATGCAATATTAGAGCCTTGCTTACCTTTTCGATTAGATATTATTATAGATGATTTGTCACTAATATCCCAAATTCGTGCTGTTTTATCTTCACTAGCTGTTAAGATTCGCTTGGGGTTTTTAGGATCAAAGCTTGCCCATCTAATTGGTGCTGTATGACCGTAAAAAGTTAAAACAGCACTAGATTTTTTAAGATCCCATATTTTCACTTTTCCATCTGCACTAACTTTTAAGACCTGATTCGAGTCTACTGGATTAACAGCACCATAAAAAATAGAATTTTTAGGATCAAAAATATCCTGCCAAATAGTTGCTTTATCGCCTGTTAAAATTACAGGTTTATCAGATTTGCTTGAATCCCATGCCCTTGCTATACCGTTACTGCTGATTATGACCAGATTAAAATTTTTAGAGTCAGAGATACCAGTCCAAACTTCCCCTTCACTTCCTTGTAAGCTGTTTAAAATTTTAGGAGCTTGAGGATTACTGATATCCCATAATTTAGCGGCACGTTGGCTAACTGTTAAGATTTGATTAGAATTGCTAGGATTAATTCGACCGTAGCTGATAGGTTGTGTGCTATCGCTAATAAGACTGATGACTATCGGTTTTTTAACATCATTAATATCCCAAATGCGGGCATTACCATCGTTACTGACTGTTAATACTCGTTTAGGATTTTTTGCATCAAAGTTACCATAAGTAACACTCTTGGTATGTCCTTTTAACACTATAGGAGTCTCACTGCGATTGTCCAAATTCCCGATCTTTGCGGTGTGATAATCGCTAACCGTTAGCACTTGTTTTGAATTTCTAGGATTAAATTCAGCATAAAGAACTTTGCCATCATGTTCTAGTTGTAATTGCTCGTGATTTTGCTGAAAAGCCTTCCATAAAGACTGAGCAGCTTGAGGTGTTTCCTGAATTAGATTGGCTTGAATTGCTAGTAAAACGCTACGTGTTGTGTCTACCTCTAAATTTGCTTCAGAAGCAGTGGCTAACTGAAGCGATTTAGTGGTTTTTTCTCTATATTCTGCTTGTCCTCGTTGAAATTCTGCTTGCCGCCGTTGATATTCTGCCGATACACCTAACCCAGAAACGATTAATAATCCTGTTATTAGTCCTCCAAAAATAAGCCGTGTGGTTGTTTGCTTTTGTTTTTCGGCGCGTTCCCGCACTTCAACACTGGTATCAATAAATTCATTTTCTTCTTTGGTTAAGTTAGTTAGAAACTTAAGTTCAAAAATTTTTTCCCGCCTGAATTCTAAAACCCGCTCTAATTTCGATCCACTCCAAAGTTCATCTTCAGCTTTATTTTGATTATCTTTGTGTTTGTTTTTCCATCTCAGAACATCATCAGCCAACCGATTTCTCATAATTAAAGCCTCTTTACTATCTTCTATCCACTCTGTTAATTCTTTCCAAGAGTAGATTAAAGATTCATGAGCTAGTTCCACAGTGGGTTGCTGTTTGTGTTCTCCATTGCTCACCAACAGTTTATGCTCATCTATTAATTTTTTGAGTATCCTTTTTACAGTCTCATCTGTAAATTCTGACAGATAAGCTCTTCTGCTAACTACTGTTGGACTTCCATCTTTGGCAAGTGACGTTATATGGACTAATTTTAAAAAGATTTGCTTAACTGCTACTTTTTCTTTTTCAGTAAAAGCTTCATATATTTCAGTTACACGCTTTTCTAATGCACCTCTGACACCACCTATTTGACGGTACTTATCTTTGTGCAAGGTTCGCCCCGTAACATCATCCTGTTCCCAAAGTAAATCAAGGGTGTACTGTAATAATGGTAGAGATCCAGCTTGTCCTAAAACATTTTTGATAATTTCTTCTACTAGACCTTCCTCAAAAACAACACCATTTTTTGCGGCTGGTTGCTCGATTGCAAGTCTTAACTCATCATCCTGTAAGTCTGTAACAAATTTATGATGACCTTCCAAAATTTTCCATAAATTAGTATATGAAGTCAGATTATCCATAAATTCTGAACGCATTGTCAGAATAATCTTAACTGAATCATCTCCAGACTTAGCCAGTCTGACAATACTTTCTATAAAGTTTTTACGCTTATCTTCCGGACAAGTGGTAAATATCTCCTCAAATTGGTCTATAAAAATTAGCCATTGAGACTCACTCTTTTTTAGAGTTTCCACGACCTGAGTAAGAGTATTTGATGTTCCAGCCAGAGCAATTTCAGCATCTTTATGACTGTAATATTCATACGTTAAGCTCATACGAAGAGATTCAAATGGATCTTTATTGGGCGTTAAAGTAAAATCATAGAACTTTTGGCCTAGTAACCTCTGTAATTTAGGTATTAGACCTGCACGCACTACTGATGACTTACCACTTCCTGATTTTCCTAGCAGCAAAACTAAATTCTTACTGGCGATTTTTTCAAATAACCAAGTAATTAACTGATCTCGACCAAAAAAGAACTCTTTATCTTTGAGTTGGAACGGTTTTAATCCTTGGTATGGCGAATATTTGAACAATTCACGATTCTGGATTGATTCAACAGAAATTTTAATAGTCGTCTTCTGGCTAATGGTAATTGTGTTATCATTACCCATCTTGAAATCGCCGAAAGTTTGTATCTGTTGCTGACTACTAACAAGTTCCTGTTCCATCTCAAATCATCCAAGCTTTTGCAATCAAATCAGCTAGTTTTGTAACAGGTGCAGCTAGGGCTATTACACCCTCTAAGCCTTGCTTCATACTTTCTATCGCCTGTGCGACTAAACCTTTATCAGGCTGTGGCTTACTTATTTCTTCTTCTATAGTCTTGATGGTTACATCAATAATAGTTCTTTTCTGTAGCTTGTTGAGAACATCACTCTGATCGATGCCCTGTTTGAGTCCCTGCAATGTAGTTAATGCTTCTTGTAAGCTCGTATTTTCCACTGAAGCCTGAGTGTTGTTTTGAGAATAATTAATATTTCCACTCGCTTGATTGGCTCCAAAATTACCACCATTACCCATAGTGATATTGCCGAAAGATTGACTTTGAGACTTTTGAATAGTACCTGGTTCAGTAGCATTACTCAAAACCTTGGAGAGCTGATTTTGTAGTTGGCTTTTTTCGTCGGCAGTCAGAGTTTGAATGATATCCAAAACTTCTTCTACGCTATACTTTGGCATTTTGATTGACCTCGTGTTATGTGAAACTGAAACGTAGTTTTTTTACTCACCTTCGTTTAAAAGCTACGTTGACATTCTGGGGAACTCCGGAAATTTTTACAGTCAGACATTAAACTTTAGTTCAGACCAATTTTTAGGGTACCGTATCTCAGCAGCAGCACGGCAATTTTTTTATCCTCCACTTGAAAGAGCGGGGCTTCCACACTCTCGCTATGCTCTTGTGAACCCGGAGGGAGGTTCCTTCCGTTGTAGCAACTGGCGTTGGACATCCTGCGCTTCTAGCCCAAGGGACAGACGAGACACGCATCCCACAAAACCAGACAAATCATCTTGAAACTGTGTAACACCATTTCAAAATAACGTGTACCGCACTCCCTAGCACATAGTATATACGTGTGGTAGTGACGATGCTACCGGACATAATTACGATCGACTCCTGCTCTATTCACCGATCGCCCCTGAATTCCTCGCCCTAACCAACAAACCATGTTTCGGAGCAAAAATCATCGCCAACACAAACAACAGCGTTTGCAGTACCACAATACATCCGCCTATGAAACTATCTATGTGGTAGCTGATATAAGTTCCCATGACGCTAGAAAAAACACCAGTCGCGATCGCGATTGCTCAGGGAAAATTAACCCAACCACAAACCACAGCCCTGAATCCCGATCGCCAAGAAACGAATATCAGCCGCGTACAAACCCAGGTAAACCAAGCAAAAGTCGCGCTTTTGGGAGCACAGGCAGATGTCAAAACAGCAGAGGCAAACCAACAACTGATCCAAAGCCGTTTGAATAATTTAACTGTAAAAAGTCCGAAAATATCTATTTCCAAAAAGACCGCGTGGAGCAAGTGTTTGGCGTAAAACTGAGCTTTGATAAACCCGGTGGTTTTGTGAAACAGGGTATGCCTGTGGATGCCGAAATCCTATTGCAGAAGTAAGATGAAAGAAATTATGAGCGATCGAAATCAGCCCGAATCAGCCTTGGATCGAGAGCGCTGCGAAGTGCTGCAACAGTGGGAAGATTGGCTAGAAACGCCGATGCTGGTGCTGAGTTTTGTCTGGTTGGGACTGTTTATCGTCGAGCTAGTTTGGGGATTGAATTCTTTGCTAGAGGCGATCGGAACTACTATTTGGATCGTCTTTATCTTGGATTTTTGCCTCAAATTTATCCTCGCTCCTCACAAACTTTCTTACCTGAAGCACAACTGGTTAATGGCCTTCTCATTGCTGATTCCAGCGTTGCGAATCTTTCGGATTTTGCGAGTTATCCAGCCGTTGCGATCGGTTCATGCGGTGCGAGGATTCCAGTTAGTTCGTCTGACGATCCGCACCAGTCGGGGAATGCGATTGCTCTCTGCCAGTTTTCAGCGTCGGGGGTTTGGCTATGTGGTGGCGTTAACTGCGATCGTCACTTTAATTGGGGCGGCTGGAATCTATGCGTTTGAGCGCAAACTTCCTGATGGTACTGGTGGCATTACTGACTATGCTACGGCGCTGTGGTGGACGCCAATGCTGATGACGACGATCGGCTCTGATTACTTCCCGAAAACGGCGTTCGGGCGGGTGCTGTGTTTTTTGCTGGGGTTGTATGCGATCGGAGTATGCGGTTATTTAACAGCAACACTGGCAACATTTTTTATCGATCGGGATGCGGAGAATGGTGACGCAGAAATAGCGGGTACAAAATCAATTCAAGCTTTGCAAGCAGAAATTAGCGCACTGCGAACAGAGATTCAAGCCTTAACACGACAAAATTTAGATATGTGATATCAAATCCGCTTTTCATCCGAATTATTGCTCTCTCTATTCTCTGACTCTGCGTTCTCTGCGTTCTCTGCGGTTTAATCATTCCGATACAACCCGAAACGAAACGATATAAATTATTGCCATTCTGCCTAAGCTCTATTCACAGTTTCCTCACCTTTGTTTAATATCATGAAATATAGTCCACATTCTGCTTATTGATGAGAATAAAATCTATGAAAAAGCCCAAAATACTTCTAGCTTTTCTAGCAACAATCTGCTTGATTTTTGCAGGCACTGCCCTAGCTCAGACTGATATCAATATCAACAATACTAACCTGATTCGCTTTGGTGGAAACATCATCGTAGCAGAGAATCAAGTTGTCGAAAATGCCCATGCTTTTGGGGGAAGCGTTACGGTTTCGCCTAATGCCAGAGTTTTAGATACTGCGATGGCTTTTGGCGGAGATGTCATCCTGAAAAAAGGAGCGCGGGTAGAGGGCGATGCTTACTCCTTTGGCGGAAAAATCGTGCAGGAACCAGGTGCGATCGTTAGTGGTGAACGCGCTACATTCAGCGATCGACATGGCATGATGTATGGCTCTAATCGCGGCAGAAGTAGCTTCTTCGCTCAATATTTCTTCAGTGCCCTTTTTAGAACTTGTTCCGCAGTAGTAGCAGCTATTCTGGGACTGATTATTTTGCATAGCAGCCCACAATTCCTGCCGAATTTGGCTGCACAATTGCGTCAACGTCGCGGTTTGACTGCTCTATGGGGCATTGGGGCGACTGTTTCCTTTGTCTTCGCCACGGTGTTTCTCGCGATTACGCTGATTGGTATTCCCCTGATTCCACTCCTGAGTCTGACGGCGGTTGTCACGGCTCTAGTTGGCTCATTGGGTGTGGCGCTTTTTGCCGGTCAACGTGTGGTTGGTAAGGGCGATCGATCTTTGCAGCAGCAGTTTTTGGTGGGTTTGGCGATCGTGACTGTTCTGACACTAATTCCATTTTTCGGAGGGTTAGTAGTTTTCCTAGTCAATCTGTTCGGCTTGGGTGCGATCTTGCTGTGGCAATTTGGTAGAGAAAAACCACAAATAGCTACTCAGTAAGTAGGGTGTCATAAATGCTGATTTAATCTATACAACTATTTGCGCGCTCGCTACAATCATCACAATATATCAAATTCTGAATCAACAAACATAGGTAAGTATCATGTGGATTAAGTGGATTGCAATTATTGGTATTTCAATCGCAGTCAGCTTAGGAATTGCTGCCATTTATGGAAGCTATCGCTGGCAGTCAAATACTGATAAATTACGAGCAAAATTAACAGATGGACGGCGAACAATTAAGCCTAAAATCTATGACCAGAAAGAGATTGAAGGTTTGCCAGCCCCCGTACAGCGATTTTTTCGGACAGTAATTAAGGACGGACAACCGATCGCCTCTGCGGTCAAACTCTCTCAGCAGGGACTGTTCAATATGAGTGAGACGGAGGATAAGTGGAGCCCGTTTACTGCCACTCAACTTGCGATCGCTCAACGTCCGGGTTTTGATTGGGATGCACGCATCCAGATGGCACCAGGAGTTAATGCCTTTGTTCATGATACCTATCTGTTAGGGGAAGGCAGCTTATACGCATCATTACTCGGTCTTTTTACCGTTGCAAAAATGCACGGTGCGCCTGAAAACAATCAAGGTGAATTATTGCGGTTCTTGGCTGAGGCTACTTGGTATCCGACTGCATTATTGCCCAGTCAAGGTGTGCGCTGGGAGGCGATCGATGATACCTCTGCGCGCGCTACTTTGACGGATGGCGCGACAACTGTCTCCCTCGTATTTGCTTTTAATGCTGAAGGGGCGATCGCGACTTGTCGAGCCCAGGCTCGTTATCGCGACAAGCTGACTGCGATGCCTTGGTGCGGTCGATTCTGGGAATATTCAGTTCGCAATGGGATGCTAATTCCCTTAGAAGGCGAGGTGGGATGGGAATATCCCGAAGGCATTCGGCTCTATTTTAAAGGAAGAATTACAGAGATTGACTATGAGTTCGCATCGCGATCAACAGCGGATTAAAACGGGTGCGTCTGTATTTTGCAAATATATTCGTAGGGGCTCTCGCATTCCGGCAGTAAATCTCTGGTTCTCATTAATAAATTGCCTGCCGGAATGCGAGAGCCATTCTTCCTGATTGGAAACACCAGAATCGTTTTGAAAAAAGCAGAAATCTTGAGATTAAAGGATGCCGATCGTGAATAGAGAAAAGTTTATAAGCATTGCCGGCGGAACAATAATTGCAGCCGTAACAACAGCTTATTTGTTGAGCGATAAAAGTAACCTTTCCAGGGCGGATCTAAAGCCGACAGACGATCGCACCGAAACTCTCCAGCCACACGAAAAAGAGATTTTGCTTCTCGCCTCCCTGGCGCCCAGCGGCCACAACACACAGCCGTGGTTTGTCCAATATCTCGAACCTTACCACTGGATTATTGGCAACGATCGCACTAAATGGCTGCCGGCTGTCGATCCGACTCAGAGAGAAACCATATTATCGATCGGCAGTTTCATCCAAAATCTAGAATATGCCGCTGGTGCTTTTGGCTACGTCTGCGATTGTAATTTACTCGCTACAACCAATCAGGACGATCGGGTGATAGAAGTAAAACTGCTCAAACAAACATCAAAGAATCCCTTCGATACTGCAAAAATTAAAAATCGCCGCACAGTTCGTTCCGACTTTTTAAGCGATGTGCTGAAAAAAGAAGATATCGCATATCTTGTCAATTCAGAACCAGAATTTATTCATTATCTACCCAACACTAGCCAAGAAAGTCAATTTATCGACGCACAAACAATCGTTGCTAACCGCCTGCAAGCCGATCGCGACCCAGCACAGCAAGAGTTAGCCGACTGGATCAGATTCTCTACTAAGAATGCCGAGAAATATCGCGACGGACTGACAACGGCAAGTAGGGAAATAGAATGATTTTCTGGTTGGATATTGCGGAATTTTTACCACAAAGACAATGTGATGAAAAAGGATTTCCGAGAGGTAGCCCTTGATAAAATAAAAAAGCAAGTATCAGAATCGGCAGGTTGGATTCTGATTGCCAGCAAGGACAATTCAGTAGCGACATTGCTCGAAACTGGTAGAAGAATGCAACGACTTTTCCTGAAAGTGCGGGAAAAAAGTATCGCCATTCATCCGATGACACAGATATTGGAAGAATCATCAACGCGGGAACAGCTAAATCAAGGGATTGGAATCAGCGAAAATATTCAATTCATTTTGCGAGTTGGATATTTGAAGAATTATCCAGAACCAGTTTCGCTACGCCGCCCCGTTGATTGGTTTGTGCGGAAATGATGAATAGAAGAGGAGACGGAGGAGACTGCACGTGCCCGTTAGTGTCAACTTAAGCATGAAACCTTTGGTATCTCTCGCTTTTACCTAAGTCTAGATCCCCCTCGCATACCCCCTACTCCCCCGGATAGTCGGGGGACGCAAGAAAAGATTCCTGTCCCCCCCGACTATCCGGGGGGCGCCGGGGGGATCTAGATTTAATAGTCAAACAATAGTCTCTGACTGCGTTTGACCTTAAGTTGACACCTATGGGCAGTGCAGTCTCCTCTATCATTCCGGCACAGCCGGAATTGATATAACTAACAGTGGCGCAATATTTCAATTTGAACTAATGGAGACAAAACAATGAAAATGAAAACGAAACGATACTGGTTGCTGGCATGTTTGGTAGCTTTTAGCATATTCTCATGCTGCTATTTCAACATTGGTAATAACGGGGTTAGAGGCTCTGGAATCGTCAAAACCGAATCCCGAGAAGTCGTCGGATTCTCATCGATTTCCTTTAAATCTGTGGGCATGGTCAAGGTGCAGCAGACAGGAAAAGAGTCCCTCACAATTAGCGCCGAGGACAACCTCCTGCCCCTCTTGGAGGGTCGTGTAGCCGATCGCACCCTGTATCTCGGCACTGTGAACGATGCCGCCATCAATCCAAGCAAGCCTATTGAGTTCGTCGTGGAAGTCAAGAATCTAGAAGGCTTGAACATGACCGGTGTCGGCAGTATTGAGGTAAAGGATATCCAAAGCAAGCGGTTGTCGGTTTCACATAGTGGCGTAGGGAGTGTGGCGATCGCCGGAAGCGCCGATGTGCTCGATCTCAACCTTTCTGGCGTCGGAAGCTTCCAGGGATCGGAGTTCCAGACTAAGCAGGCTACGGTTAAAAGCAGTGGCGTGGGGAGCGCTGTGGTCAATGTGAGCCAGCAGTTGGACGCGGATGTATCCGGCGTGGGGTCAGTAGAGTATATCGGTTCTCCTCAAGTCCAGGAATCTGTGCGCGGCGTGGGGTCACTCAAGAAACGGTAGCTTTTAGCAGGCCGCAAATTGATTTGGCTTTAGCATTCCGAGCCTTCATAAAAACTATGCCTTAAGAAGAATACTTTCGTCAATTTTAAAGGGTAAGCTCATAACAAAATTACATTCATCCTGTGGCTTAGTAAAAATTATAATTCTCAAAAAATAGTGAACAAAGGAGCTCTAATGAAAACAAAAACAGGGCTGTGGATTGACCATAAAAAAGCTAGTATCCTGGCTATTACTGAGAAAGGAGAAGAGAAAAAAGAGATAGTATCGGATGTAGAAAAACAGCTCCGGCGTTCTGGTGATTCACCTCTTGAGGGTAACTACGAATCATCTCAAGTACCCGCAGACGATCGCCGCCAGAGAGCTTTTACCGGACAACTCAATACTTACTACGATGAGGTGATTGCGTATATGCGTGATGCAGAGTATATTCTGATATTTGGCCCTGGTGAGGCAAAGGATGAATTGAAAAAACGTCTTGAATCAAATAACCTCGGTGGACGTATCGTCGGTATTGAGACAGTTGACAAGATGACGGATAATCAGATCGCGGCAAAGATTCGACACCACTTTGCCGAGTAGCGATCAGCAGCCAAAACAGCGCAAATCAGTTGACTAAATCCCAAAAATCAAACCGATTAATCCCCAACTCAGGGCGAACGCATCTAAACTTTATGTTAACAGAAACTGGTATATTGGAGAAGAATTATTGAGTACAAAACATTTAATTAGAGTTTACTATTATGAAACTCAAACCTAAAATCACCATTGTTGACCATTTTTTTGACTGAGAAGATCCAAGAAGAGAGCGGACTTGCACATCATCAATTAATTGATATTATCACCCTCTCAATTTGTGCCGTGATTTACGGTGCTGATACATGGGTGGATATCGAAAGTTACGGGCGAGCTAAATACGAATGGTTAAATAAAATTTTATAATTGCCGAATGGCATACCTTCACCTGACACAATTGCGCGAGTATTTTCTGGCCTAAAACCGGAGCAATTTCAGAATTTTTTTTGAGTGGGATTCAATCTATTAGTTGCTTCAAGGAGAGGAGAAGTAATCGCAATTGATGGCAAAAATCTTCGCCATTATTACGCTCGGGGAGTAGATAAAAAAGCAATTCATATGGTCAGTGCTTGGGCGACCAGTCAAAGATTAGTTTTAGGACAAGTTAAGGTTGATAAAAAGTATAATTAGATCGCAGCTATTCCGGCTTTACTCAAAGTATTAGAATTAAATGGAAGCATTGTCACCAAGCCATGCCATGGGCTGTCAGAGGTCAATTGTGAAGTCAATTGTCGAACAAGGAGTAGATTACGTAATCACCTTAAAAAAGAACCAACCATCCCTGTATGCCAGAGTAGAAGAGTTGTTTAAACAAGCAATTAGACAAGGATTTTCGGGATTTACACATACAGCTTATTCAACCCAAAAAGAGAACAATCACGGTCGCTCAGAAATCCGACATCACAACCATGTTAAGTGATATCAAAGAGCTAATTGACCCCGACAATAAATGGGAGAAACTTCACCATCGAGGAATGATAGAATCCGTGCGAATAGTGAAGGGAAAAATAACTATTGAAACTCGTTATTACATTAGTAGCTTACCAAATAATGCTCTCTCATCTTGGTGAATCAGTCCGCAGCCATTGGGGGATGAAAAATTCTTTATATTGGGTATTAGATGTAGGTTTCCGTGAAGATGATTGTCGGAGCAGAAAAGATAATGCTCCGCATAATTTTGCTATTCTTAGACACATCTCTCTCAATCTTTTGAATCAAGAAAAAACTTCAAAAACCGGAGCAAAGAATAAGCGACTTCGAGCCTGGTGGGATGATGACTATTTGACTAAAATTCTCGCTGTTTCAGTTAACTAAATTCTCACAAACAACTCATTGCTAACTATTATACAACTGGTAAACAGTGGTTGTAAGATTTTTATTGTCTCAAAAATGGCAGCAAGTATAAACCACCATTAATCAGTTCCTCTTTTCTTACAAAAGTCATTACAAAGTGTGTCTATAGCTTCTAAGAATGGTGAATTTATCTTAAAATATACTCACCACTGATGAACGGTGTTCAATAAGATGCGTTCCCCCTGGGGGCTTCCGGCGTTAAGCTAAACTTAAATTCGCGATCGCTAGTCAAGCTTGCAGCTATTGGCTCGCACAACATCACACGTGAAAGCTACACTCAATAAACTGCTGCCCGACGGCAAAATGTCGCTTTTATAAGTTTTGCAAAGCTATATAAAATTGTCAAAAATCAGAGTGTAACATATAAATTATCAATTAACACCTATCTTTTGATAGGTTCAATTGGTTTGACATGACTGTATAATACCTAGGTCATTTACGGAACTCCTGAATCCACTTTCCCGACTGATACCTGCGCATTCGATCGAACGAAAAAGTATTTTGACGTAAAGAGGCATAAACTCATGAACTTTAAGTTTCAACAAGGTTATTTCCACGGAATGCAACCGCAGTCAGCCCATTTAGCCAAAAGAATCTCAAAGTCTTTATCATTAGGTTTGGCGCTTTTGGTGGGAACAAGTACAGTATTGCTGAGCAGTGGCAAAGCCTTTGCATTAGACAATGTTACCGTAAAATACGGTGCTGTTGACGTAACTTTACCCATGAGCGATTTGCAAAGCTTTGCACAAACCGGCAAAGCATCATCTCAACTGCAAAGCGTTTTGAGTCTTGCGAAACAAACTCCCGAATCGGTGCGCGAAATATTAACGCGAGAAGTGGCTTTAGATCCCCAAATAGTTTCGCGGCTGGCAAATACTTATTTTGGGGAAATTGTTTTCAAACAATTGGGCGAGGTTGCTTATACCCCGGCAACAAAGGCACAAAGCGCGCCGGCACTGCGCGATGCTTTAGTCGCAGCTTCCAAAGATGGCAAACTATCCCTGATAGAAGTGATGCAAAATTACAGCCCTCCTGCGTTAGAAGTGGACGGCAATCAAGCGATCGCTATCTACCAGCGAGTAATTAAAGATGTCCAAGATTTGCAAGCTATGTATCAGAATTCCCCGGGTTTGCAAAGTACGGCTGGTCAAGCAAGACAAATGATTTGTCAGCCCAACTCATCGGGAAGTGCGAAATAAATAACTGAAGTTGCTCTTAATTGGGAATTGGTCATGGGGCATGGGGCATGGGGTATTGGGAATGGGGAATGGGGCATGGGGCATGGGGCATTGATAATTGGTGCTTTTTTTCCATTAGCTCTTAGTTTTCAGTTATTGCCCATTACTAATTACCAATTACCAATTACCAATTACCAATTCCCTGTTTGGCCTATTCCGTGTTTGGCCAATTCCCCATTCCCAATTCCCAATTCCCTGTTTGGCCAATGCCCAATTCCCCATTCCCATTACCCATTACACCTTACCAATTTCTTGAGATAATTGCTCGGCTACCCGTTTGAGCCGGCGGAGTTGGCTTTTCATGTCTTTCTGCGTCCAAGGGGCTGCAAATTGATTGAAACCAAATCTAATTAAAGGATTGGGAATTTGAAATTCAAAGCGGTTAATCAAGAGAGTTCCTTGGATTTGGGGCTGGCATTCCCAGCGATCGCATCCTTTGAAATATCCGTCAAACCCCCACACAATTAAACCGGGTTGTCGCTCCAACACCACACTCTCTAAAGTGGGTTGCAAAACGGGAATTTTTATGATAAATAAGCTGCGACTTCCTACAGCAGTATCCCATTCGCCCTGGGGATCGCAGCGCAGCATGGGATTGAGCCATTTGTGCATTAAAGTGCGATCGACTATACAGCGCTCCACCAACGTAGCAGCAGCGCGAATTTCAATGGATTGCTCGAAAACTTGACGAATTGACATAGAAACCTGCAACAAGGAGGGTATTATAAAACTTTGCTTACTTTATAGTCATTTATTTAGTTGTAGCGTCAATTTTTCCCGAAATTAAAAGATTGACACACTGCTAAATACAGTGTATCATCTTGAAATAACAGTATATATACCGATTATGCAGTTAGTCGAAAGGCACGTCATCAAACCAAATCATAGGTTTTATCGAGAAGCCGATCGACTGTCATGGCTGTGCAAAAATCTTTACAACTCGGCTAACTACATCTACCGTCAAAACTTTTTCGCCAACCAACAAACAAACGCTCTGGCTGTTTATCACGCCCTCAAAGCCAGCGAGGACTACAAAGCACTGCCCGCTAAGGTAGCGCAAACCACCCTAGGTTTAGTGCTCAAAGCATGGACTAGCTACCATCTCGTCGTGCGAAACTATCAGGAAGACCCAACTAAATTTAAAGCCGCACCCAAAATCCCTTATTATCAAGGTTCAAGAGAGCGAAAAAGAGCAGACGGGCGCTATGTAGTTGTATTTAATTGTCAAGCTGTCAGCAAAAGAGCCTTAAAAAAAGGATATGCTCGTCCCTCTGGGACTAATATTTGGTTGCCCTCAAAAGTGACCTCGATTCTGGAAATCCGGATTGTTCCCAAGGTGGGTTGTTATATTGTCGAGGTCGTTTATGAAAAGTTAGAACAGCCTTTACAAGTCAATCAGAGAGTAAGTGCCATAGATTTAGGATTAAACAATCTGGCAACATTAACCTACAATGTGGCTGGGTTAGTACCAAAAATCTACGACGGACGGGCGATTAAGTCTACCAACCAATACTGCAATCGGGTTTCATCGACATTGAAACCATTGTTGCCTGCCGCACAAAAAAACAGTAAAAAACTTGTCAAATTGTGGCACAAGCGTAACTGCAAAGTGGATTATTACCTCCACACAACGAGTTCGGCAATTATTAAAGAACTCGTCAATCATCAAATTTGGTTGCTGGTTGTAGGCTGGAACCAAGATTTTAAAGATGGGATTAATCCGGGTGTGGTTGACGATCGAAAGTTGGCCAGCATTCCCCATCGGCGGTTCGTGCAAATGTTGCAGTACAAAGGACAACTTGCCGGAATTAAAGTGGTGTTAGTAGAGGAGAGTTACACATCGATCTGTTCTGCCTTGGATTTGGAAGCAATTAAACAAAAATCTGAGTACATTGGCTGTAGAGTAAAAAGGGGATTGTTCAGAACCCAAAGCGGACAACTCATAAATGCCGATGTCAACGGTTCTTTGAATATTGGCAGAAAAGCAGTCGGAGATGGGTTTATCCCAAATTCGATAGAGGGTTTTGTAGTTAACCCAGTACGGTTAAAAGCGTACAAACATTGAATGTAGGCGATGTCTAGATTTGGTGGAACTATTCTGAAAGTTTCGTCTTCTCCCAGTCAAAATCTGACGTTAACCTGAGAAAAAAATGAATGAAACTTGGCAAGAAATAACTCAACCGATATCGATCCCAATAGCGGTGTTGTCCGATCGCCTTTTGGCACAGGCCCCGCCAGGCTCGAATCCGTTGGTAGATGCCCAAAACGGAATTAACAATCTATTTCAAGGCTCGACAAGCGTTGAAAATCTCGTCTGGGCGATCGGCATCCTGCTAATTGGCTTGATAGTATCAGCCGTCGTCTCATCTATAGTCGGGGGATTGCTCAAGAAAACGACGATCGACAACCGACTGGCTGCTTGGATTACCGGGCGCCCGGAAGGAGCAGGATCGCCGCAAGTGGAAAAATGGATTTCCGGTGCGGTATTCTGGATCATTTTTATCTTTTTCCTAGTTGCCTTTTTCAACAGGCTGAATCTCACGGCTGTCTCGCAACCGCTCAATACATTTCTCAATCAAATTGCTGGTGCTTTGCCGAAGTTAGCCAAAGCCCTGATTTTCTTGGGGATTGCTTGGGTGTTGGCGACAGTTGCCAAATTGGCTCTATCGCGGGCGATGCGGACTTTTGGCGTAGACGAGCGCTTGAACCAGCAGGTGGGTACTGCACCCAGCGAGACTCCTTTGCTGCTGAGCGATACTCTCGCGAATGCGCTGTATTGGTTCATTTTTCTGCTGTTTTTGCCGTTGGTTCTCGAATCGCTGGATTTACAGCAGGCTCTGCTGCCAGTGAATAATTTGCTGAACCAAATTTTGGCGGCAATTCCGAAGATTTTGGAAGCGGTGCTGATTGGGTTTGTCGGCTGGCTGCTGGCTCAAGTTGTGCAGCGGATTGTGACGAATCTGCTGGCTGCTGCTGGCGCGGACAGTTTGGGCGCTCGCTTTGGTATTTCCCGGAGCTCGGGCGGACAATCGCTGTCGTGGATTATCGGCACAATTGTCTATGTGTTGATTTTGATTCCCACGGCGATCGCAGCTTTGAACGCTTTGGACATCCAGGCGATTTCCTTGCCGGCGATCGCGATGCTGAACACGATTCTGGGCGCGCTTCCCAACATTTTTACAGCAGCGATAATTCTCGCGGTTGCTTACTTTTTGGGGCGCTGGATCGGCGATTTGGTGACGAATATCTTCACGGGAATTGGCTTTAACAATGTCTTTTCTTGGTTGGGAATGCAGCCGAAACAGCCGCTGCGGCTACCGCCGAGTTCGATCGATCCTGACGCCACGATTCTTCAAGAACCGGATGTTCCGACTCGCACGCCTTCGGAGTTTGTGGGAATTTTGGTGCAAGTGGGTATTATCCTGTTTGCTGTGGTGGCGGCTACCGACGTGCTGCGGATTCCAGCGCTGACTGCGATCGTTAGCGGTATTGTGCTGGTTGCAGGTAGGGTTTTGTCTGGTTTGGTGGTATTTGCGATCGGCTTGTATTTGGCGAATCTGGCCTTTGGTTTAATTGCCAGCTCTGGAACTCGTCAAGCGCGACTGTTGGGCCAAACGGCTCGGATCGCGGTGATTGCTTTTGTTGGAGCCTTAGCGCTGCAACAGATGGGCATTGGCAGCGATATTGTGAATTTGGCTTTCGGGCTGCTGCTCGGGGCGATCGCCGTTGGGATTGCTCTGGCTTTTGGTTTGGGCGGGCGCGAGATTGCGGCCGACGAACTTCGCGGATGGCTGGCGTCATTTAAACAAGATAAGACGCCACGTTTGTAAGTCTAAAAAATGGCGTTTGTCAAGGACAAACGCCATTTTTTTATGCTTAATTTAAGTTCGTAGTGAGGACTTCAGTCCTCTGATTTTGATGAGGACTGAAGTCCTCACTACGAACTTTCCATATTTAAGTTCGTAGTGAGGACTTCAGTCCTCTGATTTTTATGAGGACTGAAGTCCTCACTACGAACCAAATTACAATCTCGGATCGACAGGTTCGCTCTCCATCGCTAAAACTCCGAAAACGCACTCATGAACTTGTCTCAACGGAGCACGCGCAACAAATCTATCCAAGGCTTCTACACCGAGAGCAAACTCTCGCAAAGCTAAAGAACGCTTCCCGGAAAGCCCGCGCGATCGCAATTTGTCTAAATGCTCCGGCAAAGAATATTCCAGGCCGTAAATAATTCGCAAATACTCTTTACCGCGACATTTGATCGCAGGCTGTACGAGTCCTTTGCTATTTTTTACAATAAATTCCATCGGTTTAACCACCATCCCTTCTCCCCCGGCATCAGTCATTTTTTCCCACCATTGAATCCCTGCGAATTGACTGTCAAGATCGGCAATTCTAACTACTTTGTATTGAGTAGCTAACAGCAATTCTAGGTCAAAATTACAGATTTCTGCTATCTGTTCCATGTGCCAGCAGTGATTCTGATCGGTGTGAACATTTCCCTCGGTTGCCAAGATGTGGAAAGGCGCTAACTTGAGGTCGGAGATGGATTTTACGGGCCAGCAGTAGCGCTGGTAGGCATTGACATAGCGATCGGCTAAATCGGCTCGTTCCCGGTAGCTAGCCAGCAAAGAATCAACCTCAACTCCCCGCTGTTTCGCCTGTTCTAGCTGCTGAATCGCCTCTGCAAACCCGTGACGGGATGCGGTTCCCACGGCAGCATATTGTTCTTGCAATAAACCTTGAGCTTTGGCAGACCAAGGCATTAATTCGCAGTCCAAACACACCCAATCTGTTTTAAACTTACCCCAAAAATTGCTGGCAGAAAGAGCGCGATTTACCCGCGTTAAAAACTCTGTTTCTAAGGTAGAATTATCGAAGAAATGCCGTCCTGTACGGGTGTAGCAAATGCCAATGCTGTTGTTAAAAATCCCAAATCGCCGTTTAGCCGCCGATTCATCGCGGCAAACAATGACAACTGCACGGGAACCCATGTGCTTTTCTTCGCAGACAACTGTCGATACGCCTTGTTGTTGGTAGTAGTTAAATGCTTCGGCTGGATGTTCTAAAAGTCCGGGTTCTTGGGAGGTAGCAGCGGGAGACATGGTGGGTGGTAAGTAAATCAGCCATTTGGGATTGGCTGCAAATCTGCTCATTACTTCCAAGGCGGCGAGCGCATTTTCTTCGCGAATTGCTATGTTACGTTGCAGGCGAGTTGAAATAATGCGTTTCCCAAGTACGTCGGAAATGTCGAGCACGTCATCAAACTGCTGTTGGGCGGTGAGATTCGGTGTGTCGAAACTGTCAAGTGGAGTTGAAGTGGATGGAAAGGCGATCGGTTTGGCAGGTTCGCAGTAAATCATCGCCGCCGGAACGCTGACAAATTCTCTTTCAGGATACCGCAAAGCTGTTAGTTTGCCGCCGAAAACACAGCCCGTGTCAATATCAACAGTATTGTTCAACCATTCTGTTTCGGGAATGGGCGTATGTCCGTAAACAACAGCAGCTTGACCTCGATATTCGGCGGCCCAATTGTAGCGGACTGGTAAGCCGAATTCATCGATTTCGCCTGTGGTTTCTCCGTACAATGCGAAATCTCGAACGCGGGCGGATGCGCGTCCCTGCAATTCTGCTTTCATTCCGGCGTGGGCGACTACTAATTTGCCGCCGTCGAGGACGTAATGTCCGATTAAACTATCTAGAAATTGGCTAATTTGTGCGATCGCAGATTCGCGCGATTCATCGGGTAAAGCTGCAATTTCTGCTAAGGTTTGTTCGAGTCCGTGGTTGATTTTGACATTTTTGCCGCTGAGTTTTCGCAGCAATTTGATATCGTGATTTCCGGGGACGCACAATGCTGTTGATGCGACTACCATGTTGCGGACGAGTTTGAGGGTGTCGAGAATGCGCGGGCCTCGATCGACCAAATCGCCCAAAAACACTGCTTTACGCCCTTCTGGATGCGCGTAGGTGGGATAATCCCAAAAGCCAGATGCGCTGGATGCTTCGACAATTTGATAGCCCAACTGTTGCAGCAATTGTGACAATTCGCCGCAGCATCCGTGAACGTCGCCGATGATGTCAAAGGGGCCTGTGTCGTGTTTGCGGTTGTTCCACAGCGGTTGTCTCTCGATTTGGGCTGCTGCGATGTCTTCTGGGGAACGGAGGATGTGAACGTAGCGGAAGCCTTCGCGATCGAGATTTCGGAGCGATCGTCTTAAACTTTGAACGTGGCGGCGAATGACATGATTCCCAAAGTTGCGGTTTGGACGTTGTTGATTGCGATCGGCGCACAATTTCTCCGGCAAATCTAGCACGATCGCCACTAAAAAGCAATGGTATTTTCGGGCTAATTCTAATAAAGGTTTGCGGCTTTCTGGCTGAACGTTCGTAGCATCAATCACAGTTAATTTACCCGCAGCCAAACGTTTAGCAGCGATCAAATGCAATACTTCAAAAGCATCAGCGGTGGCCGCTTGATTATTTTCGTCATCGGAAACCAAGCCGCGACAGTAATCCGATGAAATGATTTCTGTCGGTTGGAAATGCTGGCGCGCAAACGTGGATTTGCCGGAACCGGATGCACCGATGAGCAGGACTAAAGATAGTTCGGGAATGGTAATTTTCATCGTTTAATAATATTATTCAGATTTTTTACTCGTTACTAGGCTCTGCCTAGTAACGCATATCCAGAGGCTCTGCCTCTCTTTTTCATGGAAGCTAGCGAGGCAGAGCCTCGCTTACATGGGTTCCCAGGCAAAGCCTGGGAACCAGTTATGAGTTATTAAGTTAAGGTTTTTTAAGAAGCAGATCGATGGCGCTGCGAACGTATGTTTCCCAGCGTTCATTTGTAGGTTCAAAAATTAATGCATAAAGCATGATTCCACTCATTATATCAAATATTAAGCCTGGGTCTAAATCTGCTGGAATTTCATTTCTCGCTTTGGCTCGATCGATGACAACAGAAAACCCTTGCCGTCGAGGTTGCAAGTATTTTACCCAGTAGATCCGAGCAAACTGAGAATTGCTTGATGCACTGCTGACGATCGTAGCAACAGTTTGTCGCCCCAATGGATTTAGCGTAATTTGGGCGGCACTTTTAATTAGTGCATCCAGATCGCCCCAGAGATTGCCCGTGTCCGGAATTTCCACCTCTTGTCTAATACTTTCAATTGCGTCGGCAACCAATTCTTCTTTGCCAGTATACCGCCGGTAGATAGTGGTCTTGCCAACACCCGCACGGGCGGCGATCGCCTCAATACTCAGGGCATCAAAACCGACTGCTGCCAGCAATTCCAATGTTGCTCGCAGCATAGCTTGGTGAGATTTGACGCTGCGGGGTCTTCCCGGCGGCTTTTTGTTGTTATCCGTCATGAATGCTATCATATATTACGAAACACGAGCGTATCGAAATTAAGATTATGAGCCAGCGCCCCCACTACACAGACAAAAACAGCACCCAGACTCTTCGGCAAGGATTAGAACAATACTATGCTGTGAATCCCACTGTCACCGATCCCAGAGAATTGCCTCCAGAATTTGCCAAAATTTTGCTCGCACACGATGTCACCCACATCATTCTTGGCTGCGACACAGATATGTATGACGAAATCAAATTATTACCTCTGTGTTTCTGGACAAGTGACTATAAGTTCAGAGATTATTTGAGTACAGTCAAAGATCCGACAATTAGCCCTGCCATCCGCATCATGTATGACGACTTAATCAAGCAGCATGGAGTGCTTTGGTTGTACGGTTCAATTTTAGTGGTATTGCCGCGATTATTACCAGAATTGATTGTGATGTGGTTCAAAACTCGCGGTGTTCGGAAGTATTATCCATTTTTTGATTGGGAACCTCTGTTTGATATTTCTCTGTTAGAACTTCGGCAAGAGTTTGACTTGTTGCCTTTCATACAATGATCGGTGTATTTTCACCTGGTGAATATTGCCATTTGCGTAGGCGAACCCACTTCTAAATCCTCCGTTCCAACCGATTCATGGAAGTTTGCGAGGCAGAGCCTCTGGGCGTGGGTTTCCAGGCACAGCCTGGAAGTTAAATCAGTTAAAATATTATTCAGCAAACATCTGTGCCAGAATATCTAAAACTGCTTTTTGTTCGTCAGCACCGATTTGACCGAGATATTTAACTAATCTATTTTTGTCAACAGTCCGAATTTGATCGAGGACGATTTGCCCATCTTTGCCTTGAAACTGGCAAACTATGCGGCTGGGATATTGTTGCCCCTTTGTTGTCATTGGAGCAATGATGACAGTGGCAATGCGCTGGTTCATCTCATCTGGTGAAATTACTAAACAAGGCCGAGTTTTCTGAATTTCACTGCCAACAGTGGGGTCGAGATTAACGAGAAAAACATCAAAACGTTTGATTACCATTCCCATTCAACCTCATCCCATTCAGTAGTCGTGAAATCATCAAGCAGGATATCATCATGTTGTTCGGCCATTTTGGCGAACGCTTCATCCCAACCTGTTCGTGGTTTTAGCGCTGCTCGAATGACAATCCGATCGCCCTCAACTTCGATTTCTACTTCTTCGCAAATACCAATCTGCTCTAATAAAGATTTGGGAATGCGAATTCCCTGAAAATTACCAATTTTAACGATGCGGGTTTGGATAGATTTACTCATAGCTGAAGCCTGCATTTTTCCAAGTATAACTAAATTGTAAGGACAAACAGAGTGTAGATATTATTTTCACCGGGTGAATAGTGCCATTTGCGTAGGCGAACCCACCTCTAAATCCTCCGATCCAACCCCTCGAAACTCCACTCCAAAACCAAACCGTTCAGCAACCCCATGCGCCCAAGCCTGAAACTCCGCACGCGTCCACTCAAAACGGTGATCGCGGTGGCGAAATTTACCCGCCGGCAAGTTTTCAAACCGAACATTGTACTCAACATTGGGAGTTGTGACGATCGCCAATTTCGGCCGCACAAACTCAAACAAAACCCGTTCAAAAGCAGCCAACCGTTCTAAATCCAAGTGTTCCATCACTTCGATCGCCGTTGCTGCGTCAAAATCCGTCAAGCGGCTGTCTCGATAGATCAGGGAACTTTGGATCAATTGTAAGCGAGATTGCTGTGCGGGAGAAAAGCGATCGACCTGCAATCGTTCCTTGGCGATTTCCAAAGCCCGATAGGAAACATCGACTCCGGTAATTTGGGCGATCGCACTTTCGGCTAAAAGCAATCGTAGCAGTTTTCCCTCACCGCAGCCCAAATCTACCACTCGCTGAGCGCCGCTGGCTTTTAAAACCTCCATCACAGCTTCTAAACGCTGTTCGTTGAGGCTAATTCGCTGTTCTAAAACTTCCTCTTCCGAAGCACGAACAACTGCGAGATCCTCCGGATCTATATTATCTTCTTCTGCTAATTGTGCCACAGCAAGGCGCGTCAAACGGCGCTGTCGTTTCAAATAGCGATTAGCAATTTGTTCGCGGGCGGGATGCGAGTTCAACCAACCTTCGCCGTGACGCAATAACTTCTCGATTTCATCATCACCAACCCAATAATGTTTATCGTCATCCAACACAGGAATTAGCACATAAAGATGACTCAACAAATCTGCCAACCGCAGTGAATTTTGCAATTCCACAGCAAAATAATGACTCGCACCCCATTCGGGAAATTGTTCGTCAAGAATCAGAGGTTTTGCTGCGACTTGATAGCCCAGCGGCTCAAACATTTGGCGCAGGAACTTCTCGCCGCCGCGACAGGGCAAAACCGGCAGCTTAACAGTCAGCGGAATGGCAGTTTCTGCGAGTTCTGGGCGGTCTTTGCAGCGCCCGGATAGGGCTGTACGGAAGACCTGGGCGAGGGCGACACTGAGAAAGGAAGAGGCTGCGTAGGGGCGATCGTTGACGTATTGTTCCAAAGGGCGATCGCCCGATTTCGACTTACCGCGCACCAAAGCCACCGGATCGACATCTAACAGCAAAGCCGCCGTACACCTTTCTGCATTGGCTTCAGGATAAAACACGCTGGCTTGTCCGAAAGTCATCGGAAAGCATTGAAGGCGATCGGGATGTTTGTGTAGCAAATAGCCCAAATCCGTAGCAGGAACGCGAGTTGTGGAGATAGTTAATAACATCGATATCTACATTCCAAATGAAGTTGCTCCGAAGGTTCGTAGTGAGGACTTCAGTCCTTCTTCTTCAAGACTAAATTCCTCACTAATAAAGGTTCGTAGTG
>NZ_JAUBUN010000007.1:106022-138615 GCF_036702665.1 Microcoleus sp. Aus8_D2 | reverse complement strand
AGGACTTCAGTCCTTCTTCCTCAAGACTAAACTCCTCACTAAAAAGGTTCGTAGTGAGGACTTCAGTCCTTCTTCCTCAAGACTAAACTCCTCACTAAAAAGGTTCGTAGTGAGGACTTCAGTCCTTCTTCCTGATGACTAAATTCCTCACTAATAAAGGTTAGTAGTGAGGACTTCAGTCCTTCTTCCTGATGATTAAATTCCTCACTAATAAAGGTTAGTAGTGAGGACTTCAGTCCTTCTTCCTGATGATTAAATTCCTCACTACGAGCCAAATTTTGTGAGGTGTTTAGTCCTGGATGGATGCGGACTAAAGTCCTCACTACGAACCAAATTTGGGATGGATGCGGACTAAAGTCCTCACTACGAACTAAATTTGGGATGGATGCGGACTAAAGTCCTCACTACGAACCAAATTTGATGTTGCTCCCAAAAACATCAACGAGATTGCTGTTTTTCCACACTCCCCAAATCCAACTTAGCCCGCAACTCATCCTTAATTCGATTTAAAATAGAATCCTCATCCAAAGAAGCCAAAATCTTGCTGACAACAGCCTTCGGCCCATCATCACCCCAAGAAGCACCATTAGCCAAATAAGCCTTAGTAACTTGACCGATTCCGTAGCAAGAAACCCCAGCAATTGCAGCTTGAGTCACAGCCACAGAAACATAAGGCCCCAAAGCCAAACCACCTGTCGCCGGCGTCGCCAAACCCAACAATCCTTTCAAAGAACTTAAGCCCAAATTCGCCAACAATTCCCCCGCAGTAATTCCCCCCATACTAATCGCAATCTTTTGCAGCAATTCCACCGCCCCCGCTTCGGTCATCGGAATGCCGTAAACTTTAGATAGAGTTAATATCATCACCACATCAATTACCGCCCCGCTGAGAATATCAACTACTGTAATTGGATTTAGGGCGATCGCCACAGCTTTAGTCATTACCCCATTCCAGATAATCCGGTTAGCAGCAGCATCTCGAATTTCCATTTTTCGCTGCACCAACTGCTCGTTAATATCACCAGCACAAAGCATCGTATTCAGCGCCACCAAAGATTTACCTTCCCGGTCTAAAATCTCCAAAATTTTTAATTTTAAATCATCAACTTGTGGTAAACTCCGAGTCATTTTTACCCCCATACTTCCATCGGGACGGCGCACCGCCTGCGCTGTCAAAGGCGAAGCCGCCGCCATCACAATTTCATCTGGAGATAGCAATTCTCTCACGCGATCGTCCCGGATTTTATGATAAATTGCCAGTCTGTCTGCATCGGGATACTGGTCAATTTTATTAAACACTAATAACATCGGTTTTCCAGCTTCTCGCAATTGCGAAAGTGCTTGATATTCCACCTTCGTAATGTCGCCAGCCACGACAAACAAAATCAAATCTGCTTGTTGCGCGACGCGACGGGCTAAAAGTTCGCGAGTTTCACCGTCAACTTCATCGATTCCCGGAGTATCGATTAATTCTACTTGCGACAAACGGTAAATAACCGGCGAAAGTCGATCGGGTAAATCATCATCAACACCATCTCCGACATCCCACTGGCCAATAGTTGTGGTGCGAGTCACCCCGTGAGTCGGCCCCGTTTCAAACACATTTTGACCCAAAAGCGCGTTCAAAACCGAAGACTTTCCCCTTCCCACCATCCCAAACACAGCGATTTGCACGCAAGCGCGCTCTAGCTTGTCGAGCATGGTTTCCAAGCCGCCAATTTCCGGCTCCAGTCCAGTTCGCTCTTGTGGTGTCAAATCGAGATGTTCTACTATATCTCGCAGAGCATCTTTAGCGCGGCGCAGGTTGAGTTCTGCTTGAATGTCTGCGAAACTTAATATTGTGTCGTCTAATTCGCGATCGACATTTGAGAAATCTGATACTTCAGTCATTGTTACCTGATGTTATAGCTTTGCTTTACTTAAAGTTTTAACCGATATGATGCTATTCTAGCTTTTTCTGCGGGCTTTGTACATTGGGGACGGATAATGCTTGCGACTGTCAAATTAAACCTGACAACCTTTGTCTCTCTCGTTTATAGCCGAGGCCAGATCCCCCTAAATCCCCCTTAAAAAGGGGGACGAAAGAGAAGATTCTTGTCCCCCCTTCTTAAGTTCGTTAATAGCCGATCCTCGATCCCCCTAAATTCCCTGGATAGTCGGGGACTTTGAGTGTTTCCGGTTCCCCCCTGGTTGTAGGGGGGCTAGGGGGGATCTGGCCTCGGCGGTAAATAGCAGTCTCTGAATACATTTGACCTTAAGTTAACACCAATGAGCATTGTTATCTCAACAAATTTTAGGTAAAATCCATTTAATTTACAACCATGATTAACCGCCAAAAAATAGCCAGTTATCCATTTTTATTACGTATAATAATTTTTCTATTAATCTTGGCAGCAATTTGGCTACCAATCGCCGCACCAATTTATCTCTTCGTTAAAGATAGCAACCTCGCAACTATTCTGACAATGGGATTGTTGTTTGCCGAATTTCTATTGCTACTTCCACGCTGGGGAAAACAGGTTTACGGACAAACTCAATTGCTCAAAAGTTACGGTTTAATAAATACGCGACAAAACGGTTATGAGCTTTTGATTGGATTGACGATCGGCATTTCGATCACTTTCACCCTATTTTTAGCGCAAGGGCTGCTCGGTTTTGTCGCATGGCAAAATTCTCATAATTTGCCTCGAATCATTGCAGAAGGGCTATTAAGCGCCTTTGCAGTCGGTTTTTTCGAGGAGTTGATATTCCGGGGTTGGTTGTTCGACGAGTTGCAGCGGGATTACAGTTATCCAATGTCTGTGCGGGCGAACAGTCTGGTGTTTGCCCTATCTCATTTTATCAAACCTGTGGAGGGAATGTTGCGGACTTGGCCTCAGTTTCCGGGCTTGTTGTTGTTGGGTTTGATCCTGGTTTTGGCAAAGCGCAGCCGTCAAAATCGATTGGGTTTGTCGATCGGGCTTCATGCAGGTTTAGTCTGGGGATACTATATAATTAACGTCGGGGAGTTAGTCCGATATTCTGGCTCTGTTCCCGATTGGGTGACGGGAATTAACGGCAATCCGTTGGCTGGGGCGATCGGGCTATTGTTTTTGAGCGTGTTGGCTGTGGGAATGCGGCAGATGTCGGAACAGTCCAAAGGTTTGTAATATATTCATCAGGTGCGTCGCTATGAGATTGTTGGTATTTAGTTAGGAATTTTTCATGGATCCGCACCCTACAACTAATTAGGCTTATGTCTCAGAATTTTCAGATAATTAGCGCTTCTGGTGAAATCATGGGCGGAACTCCTGTTTTTATTGGCACTAGGGTTCCTGTTCAAACACTTTTTGACTATTTAGAAGCCGGAGAGTCAATTGATGATTTTTTAGAGGGATTTCCCACTGTCACTAGGGAGCAAGTAATTGCTTTGTTGGAAGTTCTTAGAAAACAATTGATCGCGATGGTGGCGTAGAATGAGGCTGATCTTGGATGAGTGTATCGATCGCAGATTGGCAAAAGAGTTTGTGGGCTATGAGGTAAAAACCGTTCCACAGATGGGATGGGCAGGAATTAAAAATGGTCAACTTTTGGCTCTAGTAGAAGCAGAGTTTGATGTTTTTATTACAGTCGATCGCAATTTGTCATTTCAGCAAAATCTGCCACAGTTTAACATTGCTGTGGTTGTTTTGCAAGCATCGTCTAACCGCTTGGCAGATTTGAAGCCAGTGGTGCCGAATATTTTGGCGATTTTAGCTAACGTAGTTAAAGGTCAAGCTACAGTTGTTAGTGCGTAAGGCCGATCGCCATTCCAGCATCCATCACAAATATGAACGTCAACGATCGGCTCAAAACTATTTTAACCCAATTGCGAGATCAATTCGAGATCCTGTACGGCGATCGGCTCGCGCAAATGGTACTCTACGGTTCCCAAGCGCGGGGCGACGCACAGCCAGACTCAGATATTGATGTCTTGGTGGTTCTCAAAGGAAAAGTCAATCCCGGTGAAGAAATCAAAAGAACCAGCTATATTCGGGCAGACTTGTCTCTACAGAATGATGAAGTGATTAGCTGTTTATTTATGGACGAGAATCGGTTCATGCACTACAACGGGCCTTTGTTGAGGAACATTCGTAAAGAGGGAATAGCTTTATGAAACCCGAACCATTAAACTTCGTCTATCGCTATCAAAAATTAGTTCTGACTTTAAAGAGTCCTCGCCTACGCACGGGCCACCCGAAAACCGAAATAGTAGTTGCGGGAACCCGGCCAAAGCCAAGCACGAAGCGCGGCGCGGCAATTACTAGCACTGCCGCTCCACGTACCACCACGCAGCAGCCGGGATTTACTATCTCCAGCACTTTCCCAAGCACTACCATCAGTCGGCGCACCATTATAATTATCGTGCCGAACATCTTGACACCATTCCCAGACATTCCCGTGCATATCATAAAGTCCAAAGGCATTACTAAGCCGAAAACTGCCCACAGGAGTTGTTTTTTCACGATTGATTCCCTTCGGATCCCAAGCGTAGGGATAATTCCCGTTATAATTAACTAAATCGGGGGTAACTGTGTCTCCAAAATAAAAAGGTGTCGTCGTTCCTGCACGACAAGCATATTCCCATTCGGCCTCACTAGGCAGTCTATAATTGTGTTTAGTGAGTTGAGATAACCGGGCACAGAATTCTATAGAAGATGTTTGACAACGCAGTGGGGATGTCCGAGTAAGTCTAAATCTTTAGCGAGGTAAGTGTCACCAAAACTGCCTCCGGACAAGTATTTGATAATTTCATAACGATTGCGGAGAATAGGACTCGGCATAGTTTTCAGAGAATGCAGTGGAAGTTAGGATATATTGTCGCACAAAAACTAATAAGATGCTTAAACTCAGAATGGTTTCCACAATTATACTGCTAGTTAGTGCTTTTTGTTCATCTCCCGCACGATCGCAAATTCCTGCACAACCAAAGCAAAATAACTCTTTAGTTCAAGTCCAGCCAACCCGCGAACAAATCCTCAATGCTTGCGTGCAGAATCGCGCCGAAACTCTGCCCAATCCTTTTAGCGATGTGCCATCAAATCACTGGGCTTACAAAGCAGTTTTGACGATGTATTATTGCGGCGCTTACCGAGAAGCAACTGCGCCTGCTTTAATTCAAGAATTGCTGAAATTACCACAAACAAATTGATTGTCCGGTATTTCATCTGCGTTAATCCGCGTTCATCTGCGGTTAAAAAAACAAAAACCGCAGATGTCAGGCAGATGCAACCGACGATGCAACGCAGATGCATTTCAAGATTATTTGGGAATGAGTAGCCGTAGGGTGCGTCGCCATCTAAAATACCTGAATAAAAACCGACAATCTCACAGATCCGCACCTGATACAATAGTTAATCAAACAAACGCAATATTTGTCCGAGTAAGAGTTATCATAAATTATCTCAGGTGCTACAATTAGTTAGCCGTAGGGTGCGTCGCCATCTAAAATACTTGAATAAAAACCGACAATCTCACAGCTCCGCACCTGACACAATAGTTAATCAAACAAACCCAATATTTGTCCGAGTAAGAGTTATCATAAATTATCTCAGGTGCGTCGCTATCAGATTGTTGATATGCAAGTTGGGATTTATCGCAGGCGACGCACCCTACAATTAGTTAGTTCGTATATCTAAGGTGCGTCGCTATCAGATTGTTGATATGCAAGTTGGGATTTATCGCAGGCGACGCACCCTACAATTAATTAGTTCGTAGCATCGAGGCCAAAGAAACCGGGTTTTTGATAGTTTTAGGGTGTAGTAACGAAGTATTATCTAAAAAACCAGGTTTCTGACTAAAATTGAGCTCTAACTGTAAACGAATAATCGCCCCCCGGTTCAAGCTGATAATCCCATTTTTCCAGAAAACGGTGCAGCGGTTCCTGAATTAATGCTCTACCCTGAGAAGGCTGAAGAATTAGTGTTTTTTCCTCCCGAAAACGCCATTGAAACTGCCACAGAAAACTACCGGCACTTACTTCACCCTCAATCGTGCCTTTTAGCCAAGACTGGCCTGTAACTCGTACATATGCAGTTGTTTCAGGCAAACGTCTCGAACTCACCCTTTTGTTTCCGCGTTTGTTTCTACAATGGTACGATTGTTGTAAAGACTCATGGCTTTTTCTACTCCTTGGTGTAGGCTTAGCTCGATCGCCTCTACAACCAATTTCAGCATCTTCTCTACTAACTGACTTTCCTCTGACGAAAATTTTCCTAACACGAAGGAAATCGTGTCTTTATCATTTTTAGCAGGATCGCTTTGAGGTTTGCCGATGCCAATCCGCAATCTGGGAAATTTATCGGTGCCCAAATGAGAGATTGTCGATTTCATCCCGTTGTGCCCGCCCGCTGAACCGGCTAGCCGCATTCTCATTTTCCCGATCGGCAAATCCATATCGTCGTATACTACTAATACCGACTCCGCTGGTATTTTGTACCAATCCGCCACCGCCCGAATCGATTGGCCGGACAGATTCATGTACGTCAGCGGTTTCAGCAACCGGATTTTCTGTCCCCGCGGCCGGTTTCCCTCGCCGAATATGCCTTGAAATTTGCGGTTTTCCGACAGCGAAATCTGCCAAGCTTTCGCCAAAGCATCCACTGCATTAAAGCCGATATTGTGTCGCGTGCGATCGTACTTTGGTTCAGGATTCCCCAAACCCACAATTAGCTGGGGAATCACTAACTCCGCTGGAGTTTCCGACTTCTGAGTGTTATTCATCTAACTGTTTGTGCTATCTTCCTTAGCAGCCGCCAGTTTTTCTGGTTCCGGCTTTTTCTTAGCCACTGCTTCTTCTAACTGCTTCGCTTCCCGCGTAAACTCCGACTCAAAATCCCGCGAAGCATCCTGAAAACCCCGCAATGCTTTCCCGAAACTCCGACCAATTTCTGGCAACTTTTTCGGGCCAAATACCAATAGGGCGATCGTAAAAATTACTGCCATTTCCGGCAAACCAATGCCAAAAATATTCATTTTGTTTCTCCTGCAATTTGTTTAATTAGTTAGCATTTAATTACGAGGTACTAACGGGAAAGGGCAAGGGAAAATGGGAAAACTTAGCTTTTACCATTTCTCCTCTACCCTCAGCTTTTACTGTTAGTCTTAAATTTCGGTGCTCAAAATTTAGCGGCCGAGGCTCGACCAATCGACATCCACATTCTCTAGAATCAGAGAAGAGTTGTAGATTTGCAAAATAATCAACAAGAACACGAAAAACAGTCCGATGAATGCGCTCATCAATAGGGTGGTTCCCCAACCGGGGGCTACCTTGCCGTATTCTGAGTTAAGGGGTTTGAGTCTGTCTCCCAACCAAGTCCGTTGTGCCATAAGTCACTTACCAATGAATCTCTACAGAAAAGTTTGACATATTTCCACCCCTAATTGCGATCGCAATTTCTTTAGATCCCCCAGTCCCCCACTCCCCAGTCCCTCACTCTCCCAGTTTCCCGTTCTCCCCAACCCACCGCGAGGCTGCCATACCCTACCGCGCCTAAAATTACTAGACTTTGAGACGAATTGTTATTTTTTGTAATATTATAGAGGGAATCACTCATAATCGCTCTTCAATATGGAACCAGCAGCAGTTCTCGGCATTTCTCTCGGTATGTGTCTGGTGGCAATCACCGGTTTCTCGATCTACACGGCTTTCGGCCCTCCGGCTAAGGAATTGAGAGACCCTTTTGAAGAACACGAAGATTAGAGATGAAGGAAGTTCGGCAACGGATTCTGTAACGGATGTAACGGATGGAAGGCTGTTCGGCAACGGATTCTGTAACGGATGTAACGGATGGAATAGGGAAGAAGGGAAATTTTGAGAGTTTTCCTCTTCTTCCAATTCTCTGCCTCGTGGATCTTCTTTTACCACGACGCGATCGAACTCCTGTGCTGCGATCGACCTGAAACCCCCAGTCAATGCTATATTCTTCAAAATACGCTAAATCTATTATTTAAGAAATCTATCTTCCAGTTAAAGTAAAAATTATCAAGTTTCAAGCAAAAGCATCATGGGCAACACATTTGGGCATCTATTTCGGATATCGACATTTGGGGAATCTCACGGCGGGGGTGTGGGAGTAGTAATTGATGGTTGTCCGCCGCTGGTGTCGATCGACGCGTCGGAAATTCAAGCGGAACTCGATCGCCGTCGCCCCGGACAAAGCAAAATTACTACGCCCCGCAAAGAAGCAGATACCTGCGAAATTCTGTCGGGGGTGTTTGAAGGCAAAACTCTCGGAACGCCGATCGCCATTTTAGTTCGCAATCAAGACACTCGCCCCCAAGATTATGGCGAAATGGCCACAACTTACCGCCCTTCCCACGCAGATGCTACCTACGATGCTAAGTACGGGATTCGCAACTGGCAAGGCGGAGGTCGCTCGTCGGCGAGAGAAACAATTGGTAGAGTAGCAGCAGGGGCGATCGCCAAAAAAATTCTCTTCCAAGCAGCAGGCGTCGAAATAGTCGGCTACGTCAAACGCATCAAAGACTTAGAATGCGTCGCCGACCCGGACACTGTTACCTTAGAACAAGTAGAAAGCAACATCGTCCGCTGTCCCGATGCCGAATGCGCCACCAAAATGATTGAATTGATCGAGAAAGTGCGCGATAGCGGAGATTCGATCGGCGGTGTAGTCGAATGCGTCGCCCGCAACGTACCCAAAGGCCTGGGAATGCCCGTATTTGACAAACTAGAAGCCGATTTGGCTAAAGCGATCATGTCATTGCCGGCCAGCAAAGGCTTTGAAATTGGTTCGGGCTTTGCCGGGACTCTACTGAAGGGCAGCGAACATAATGATGAATACTATACTGATGAACAAGGAGAAATTCGTACAGTAACGAATCGCTCCGGCGGAATTCAGGGCGGCATTGCTAACGGTGAAAATATCATTCTGCGGGCGGCCTTCAAGCCAACTGCGACAATTCGCCAGCAGCAGCGTACAGTTACCCGAGATGGTGAAGCAACGCTGCTAGCGGCCAAAGGACGGCACGACCCTTGCGTTTTGCCAAGAGCTGTGCCAATGGTGGAAGCAATGGTAGCTTTAGTGTTGTGCGACCATTTGCTGCGCCATCACGGACAATGTGGAACCTTAAAGTCTGAATTTTAAAATGGAAATCAGCTTGTCCTCTGTAGTGGCAAATCCCGTTGATTGCCCTCAACCCTCCGAAGCAATGAAAAGTATAGATGATTTTGTAGTACAGTTCTGGGGCGTGCGGGGCAGTGTTCCGACACCCGGATCGGAAACTGTTCGCTACGGGGGAAATACTTCTTGTTTGGAAATGCGAGTCGGTGGAAAACGCTTGATTTTTGACGGCGGAACTGGCTTGCGGATGCTGGGAGACCAGTTGCTGCAAGAAATGCCCGTGCAAGCTTATATGTTTTTTACTCACTATCACTGGGATCACATTCAAGGGTTCCCGCTGTTCGCCCCAGCTTTCATCCGCGGCAATAGCTTTGATATTTACGGGGCGATTCCGCCGGATGGAGATTGTCTCAAAAGGCACTTCGTCGAACGGGTGTTACACTCGAATTCGCCGGTACCGCTGATGGGTTTGCCGGCAGATTTGAATTTTCACGAGATCGATCACAACCAGACGATGATGCTGGATGATATTGAGATTAGGACGGGTTCTCTGAATCACCCGAATACTGCTATGGGATATCGGGTGACTTGGCAGGGACGTTCTGTTGTTTATTGTTCGGATACCGAACATTTTCCAGATCGACTCGATGAGAATGTTTACAATTTGGCCCTCGATGCTGACGTACTGATCTACGATGCGATGTACACAGACGAGGAATATCACAACCCCAAGTCTCCGAAGGTGGGTTGGGGACACTCGACTTGGCAGGAAGCCGTGAGAATGGCTAAGGAGGCTCGGGTGAAGCGGGTGGTGATTTTTCACCACGATCCGGCTCATACTGACGATTTTCTCGATCGCATCGCCGAAGATGTGCAAATCGCTTTCCCCAAGGCTGTTATGGCCCGCGAGGGTCTTATTTTGCCGATCGGCTTCTGAACATTGGCCCGTGCGATCGATCGTACCTTTGTCAAACCATCATTTGATGTGGAGCAGGCCGCGAGACTTGCTCCACAACTTTTTTTATTTGTAGCAAACACTCTTAGTGCATGGTATAATTCTTGGCTAGTAACTTTTTAGGAAGAATATTTAAGGTTTTTTTCATTGTTTGACAGGCTCAGATTTGAGAAGATCGAACACGCATTAGCAGTTTGTTATGAGTAGCGAAAGTTGCTCGGATCGAGTCTGTAGGGGCGATCGCTTGGCTTTCTGTAAGTGTGATGGGTTTAAATATGCCGACGCGAAGAAGTATCGAGTTTGGCAACGTCTCAGACTTTCGCGAAGTGCCGCGACAGAACCAACGTCGCCGCTAAACCAAAGTAAAAATTTACTGGCGACTTGCTCTGATTTGCGATCGAGTAACAACGCATCTGCCCGATCGCGAACGCAAGATGCCCAGCAAGACGTAAAATAACTGGAGGATTGCCACAGGCTTCAAGGTCAAGGTTGTGAGTGTCAACAAACACGGCGAAGCTCGTGAGAGCGGACTCTCGCCATGGGCCGCAGGTGGCAGCAAACTTCCTGAATCCCGATCGCCGAGTAAATTTTTGAGTAATTCCTAAAGATAAAAGCTGAGGTTATAGTTACGAGAAAACACAAGTACGATGCTTTTTTCCGAACATGAATATTGGCAACTCTGAAAAGCCGGTCTGAGAGCTTTTCGCTACAATCTGAGAGATTTTTCAGCAGTCAATTTCACTCAAAAGAAAGAGATCGTCGCTCTTTGGTTTGGGACTAGCTGCAAGCAAAGTGAAAGTTATGACTTGACTATCAAAATGGGAAATTTACGTTTTAGATCTTCAGCAAATCAATACAGATGGATTGCCTTAGGCAGTTTTGCTGTAATTATGGGTATTTCAGGGGCCCTTGCCTACCGCCTAGCTCCGCCGCCCGGATTCATGGCTCAAGGCACTCTCACTTCTAATAATCCGCCCGTCAAATTTTCGAGCACGGGCACGACAATTCTCAAGCAGGGAGAGCAACTGACTCCAGATGTTCTGCTGGCAGATAATGTTGTCAAAGCAGTGGCAGATGCAGTTAAGCTGTCGCCGCAGCAAGTGCGACAAAATGCTAGCGTCCAGATTTCTAAGCCGGAACAACCGCTAGAGATTGCTGTTGGGTATCGCTCGCTCGATCGGCAGCAAGCCATCCAAACAGCGGATATGTTGATGAAGGGCATGGTTGAAAAAAGCCGCCTGATTAACAGATATCGGTGGCAATCAGTCAATCAATCGCTCAACCAACGCTTGGCACAAGTCACTCAAGACCTGAAACAAGCTCAGCAAAAACTCGACCAATACGAAAGAGAGCGCGCTCGCCTGTTGCAGCAAATGAAGCTTCAGCAAGACGTTTACAACAAAACTCAGCTTGCAATGGCGGATACGCAAGCCTCGGAAAAAGAAATGGTGAGCAGTTTTGCCCCCGCAGAGGCGCCGCAAATTGTGGCGACGCCCACGAGCGATCCGACTGTGCCTCTGATTTTGGGAGTTGGCCTGCTGTTGGCGATTTTGGTCAGCCGCGGTTTGATTCCTTCGGTGGCGGATTGGAGGTACAAAGCAGCTTTTCAGCGAGAAGAGAGCGAAAGGCTCCAAAGTGCTTTGTACCGACTGATCAAAGAAGGCAGCGGCGAAATCACTCTGGTGCGGTTTGCGATGGAGACGCGGCTGTCGCCGGATGTCGCCCAGCGTTTTTTGAACCAACAAGCTGAAGTCTTTAATGCCAATTGCGAAATTAAAGACGACGGCAGTATCTTGTATCACTTCCACATTTAAAGGGCTGCGGGCGATCGCCCTTTCCTCTCTTTACCTTAGCCGATCGGGCATCACAGCTCGATCGGCTTGCCTTTGTTGGGGCGAGCAGATGTTGCAGGAAGAAGGCTTCAGACATACCTCACTCGGGAGCGAGCAAAGCTCTATATGAAAAAAGGGAAAAAATAATAGCAAGGGTTTCAGCTAGTTTTGGCGATTTGACAGTCTTAAGCGAAGCTCATTGAGTTGTATAACAAAAAGGAAAAGCAATAATAGCAAGGGTTTCAGTAATTAACAACTCCAGATCGGCTGGCATTTGTGTTGATATCAACTGGCATTTGTGTTGATTTGGTAAATTTATTTTATTTGGTGTTGCGCTCGCTGAAATATCAGTACGATCGGAAATAAGTAAATGTACGGTTGATTTTACCTAAGTTCCCGGATCGAGGGTTACTCGATCGTTACATATGTCTTAAGGGGGTCAGCAACCTCAGTATAAATGCTGTACTCTCGCTCAATAACTTGTTGAGGGACGCTAGATAGTTTCACAGAAGAAACTCGCTCTAGCAAAAGCCAAGAATCAAACTCCCAGCCAGAAAGCGTGCGTTTTCATATTCAACTTTTGTAATCACCTGTTGAGGCTAGACTTATGATGTTTGGAATAATTTGTTCTTCTTGCGTATTTTACTTTTTGTTAATGTCGATCGCGAATTACGGCGACACCGGAATGTAGACTATTGAAGGCACTCACGCACTCTCGACATTCGGCAACAGGCAAAAAAAGCAGTTGCACAACTTCGGTGAAGTCTCAGGATAAGACCTGTGTGCCTTGTAGGCGATCGGCATAAAAATAGATGGATGAAGGAGTCGTTAAGTACCGCTGCGAATGGCAAGAGGCAGACTCTGTAGCTGCCGAGGACATAGCAGATTTGATGGACTGGCGCGATCGACTCCACTCTTGGGGACTAATAGGCGTCTACGAAAATAATATTGGTTTTGGTAACATCAGCGTCAGAATAGGCAATTCTTGCCAGTTCGTGATTTCAGGCACCCAGACGGCACACTTGCCAAATCTGGGGCCTGAATTTTACTGTACTGTTACCGAATTTAACTTAGAACAAAATTTCCTCGGCTGTCGGGGCCCCGTAGCAGCTTCGTCGGAGTCCCTGACTCACGCGGCTCTGTACCTTCACAGAGATGATGTGAACGGGATAATTCACGTTCACAATCCTCAACTATGGCAGCAACTGCTGTTTAAGATTCCTACTACTAGAAAAGAGATACCCTACGGCACTCCTCAGATGGCCTTAGAAATGTTTAGACTTTTTGAGGAGGAGAATTTAGCCGATCGCAAAATTTTGGCAATGGCCGGCCACGAGGACGGAATTATCTGTTTTGGCAGCACTTTGGACGAAGCCGGCAAAGTGCTCTCGGCGGCGATCGGGTGAAATGTAATATCTGGCACTATCCTCAGAAAAAGCTCATCACGATATGTATAGCAGTTGACAGTTGACAATTGACAGTTGACAGTTAGATATGGGAATCAAACCGTTTAGGGTAGAGGGGTTTCGGGTTCTATTCATGAGGTTATCTATGTCTTAAAAGCCAAGAAGGTTGCTATAGCTAGAAACCGGGTTTCTACGAGTTTTGCGAACAGGGACGAGAAATCTACGCAGAAACCCGGTTTCTACGAGTTTTGCGAACAGTGACGAGAAATCTACGCAGAAACCCGGTTTCTGAGGTAAGCGAGTCCGCACAGATGAAATTGTGCATCGAAACTGGGTTTTTTAACCTAATATTTGGCTCAAACGCTTATAAAATCAGCAATCTCAAATCTCAAATCTCAAATCTCAAATTGACTGGCTTTGATGCCTGATGTGAGTTAAACTGGGCTGGGCAGTTGGCCCGAAGGTCGATCGATCTAGGCGGCGTGGGGTTCAAAACTTTTAACTGATTCGGCGGGAATTCCCCATCCTCGCGCAACGGAGAAACAGCAAAGCGATTTTCGGAGTGGAGCTGGTTGGGGATGAAAGCCAGGGAGATGTAGCCTAGATCGGAGTCTCCACAAGATCGCGCCAGAAACCGAAAATATATTTACCACATTCGGTGATTCGTGTGAAAATTAGAGCATGATCAAAGCAGTCAAAGTACGAATTTATCCCAACGATGAGCAGAAACAAGCGCTGTCCAAGGCGTTTGGCTGTGCTCGTTGGTTTTGGAATAACTCGTTAGCTGAGACTAATCGACTTTACAAAGAGACTGGAAAAGGTCTATCCCGGCAAGGGATGAATGACCGACTCCCAGGGCTGAAAAAAGAGTTGCCGTGGTTAGTTGAAACCTATAGCCAAGTGTTGCAGTCAGTTTCGCTGAACCTGTCCCGTGCATTTATCAACTTTTTTGAAGGACGGGCATCATTCCCTAACTTCAAATCGAAGCATGGTAAGCAATCAATTCAATATCCTCAGAATGTCGAAATTACCGATGAAGGTTTAAAGCTGCCCAAGATGGGGATAGTGAAAGCCAAGATTCATCGTGTGTTTGATGGCAAACTGAAAACCGTTACCATCTCTCAAACTCCATCAGGCAAGTATTTTGCTTCGTTGTTGTTTGATGATGGGCAATCTGAATTAGAGCATAAGAGTCATGGTAAGGCGGTCGGTATTGATCTGGGGTTGACTCACTTTGCGATCGCATCTGATGGTTCAAAGTTCGACAATCCAAGGGTGTTGAAGAAACGGTCTCAGAACCTGAAGCGCAAACAGCAAAAACTGTCTCGCAAGGTTAAAGGCTCCAATACTCGGAAGGGTGCCAAACGAATTGTGGCGCGAGTCCATGAACGTATTGTCAACACCCGTAAAGACTTCCTACATAAGCTCTCCCGCAAACTGGTGAACGAAAACCAAGTCATCGTTGTGGAAAACTTGGCAGTGAAAAACATGGTGAAAAATCACAACTTAGCTAAAGCGATTAGTGATGCTAGTTGGGCTGAATTCACCAGGATGCTCAAATATAAAGCAGGGATGGATGGAAAAATCTATCAAGAGGTAGAGCGGTTTTTCCCATCATCAAAGACCTGCTCAGTCTGTCTCAATCGAGTTGGCAGTTTGTCTTTGGATGTTCGGTCATGGCAGTGTCAAAACTGCGGGACAAAGCATGACCGCGACGTGAATGCGGCTATCAATATTCGAGATGAAGGACTACGTATTTTAGCGTTAGGAACTAGCGCTACTGCCAGTGGAGGGAAGGTAAGTCCAAAGGCTGGAAGACGCAAATCTTCCGTGTCTAAGGCGCTACCCATTGAAGCTGGAAGCCCCACCCTCAGCGACCTAAGTGCGTAAGCACTCCAGGAGTAAGGTGGGGTAGTTCACAGAAACAAACTATATCGTCTCACTGAGAGTCATTATGAATCAAACTAAACTTGTAAGCTCAAAAGAACTGCAATCAGAGGTATCTCGTCTCACCGAAGAGCTGCAAATGCGCGACCAGTTGGTGCAGCAGTTGTCTCAAGAACTTTTCAGACTGGTCAAAGGAAATTCCAGTTTTGTGCCGGCGCCGGAAGTTTCCGATCGCCACCAAGCTCAAATGCAGGCGATGCGAGAACAACTGCAAGCCGTGGAAGAGCAAGTTGGTTTTTATCAAGAACAAATCGCCGAGCGCGATGCTGAGGTTTATCAACTGCGACAGTCGGTGCAAGAATTGACCGATCGCTCTCGGATGCTCGAACAAGTGGTTCAGGAATTGCCGGGAGTTTACCGCCAGAAGTTTGCCGAGCGGATCGAGCCGATTAAGGAAAAGTTGGATCAACTGCAAAAGGAAAACCGCCAGTTGCACACTGAGTTACAGAGCGTGACTTACCGTCTGGCGGTACGCAACCGCAAGGCTAAGGGTCTGGATCTGCCCAGCGTCGATCCGGAGGACGATCGCGGTATTCAAATGCCGAGCTTTGGCAATGTCTAAGGTTTTGATTGTGACGGGCGACGATCGAGGCCCGGCCGATCGCCTCAAGGCTGCGATCGCTCAATCCGATCCTTTAACTGATGTCCAGATATGTGCGGTTTCTGAACTCTATTCTGGTGCGATCGCTCTTTCGGGGGCGATCGTTTGTCCTTTGACGCTGGATGTCCCCTCGGATCTGGTTTTTCCGGGTCAAGATGTGTTTCGATTTGGCGCTAATGTTTCGGCGGCGCGCGATCGAGTGGCCGAGGAACTACAAGTACCCGTCGGCGATGGCAATTTTTGGCTGCCGGTGGTGTTGACGGCAAAGGGGCCGCTGTATGCTGAGGCGATCGCTGCGGAATCTGACAAGTTGTCTGGCGAGTTGAGTTACTCTCAACCGCTGCATTTGTCGGATGTTTGGCGGCAGCAGTTGTACGAGTTGGCTTTCCGCTTGCTGGATCTTGTAAATGCGCCGCCGGCGACTTATTTGATGCAGTTCGGGTTCGTTGGGGAAAAGATTTTTTTCGATCGACTTTGGCCTTTTCCGGCTGCACCTGCGATCGCTTCTGTCGGCGTTCAAGTGCCTGATTTATTTGTCTGTCATTGGTATTGCTTGACAAATAAGCCGATTTATGATATACAAATTACTTCTTTATGTTCGTAGTGAGGACTTTAGTCCTTTCTTAATGAATAGACTTGAATTGCAAAAATCGGAAAACGCCCTGAAATGCATCTGCGTTTATCGTCGGTTGCATCTGTCTGATATCTGCGGTTGAAGGATCGCGATCGAAGACTTATGCAATCTTGTCTAATAAATCAGGACTAAAGTCCTTACTACGAACCTAGTTATGGGCAATTAACCGGAGATAGTATAATTTTAATCAAGCAACTAGAGCGGGAGTTTGTGTTGAAATAATTTGCTCGAAACTGTCGAAAATTTCAAAAAGTTGGTCGAGTTGAGTAATTTCAAAAATGAGCCTGACTGTGGATGAGAGGTTGCAGATGACGAGGCGACATCCCCGGTGGCGGGCGGCGTTGAGTCCGCCGACTAGGGCGCACAAGCCCGAACTGTCGATAAAATCTACATGGGCCATGTCTATTACCCAGAGTTTGTGGCGATCGGGCAAAATCTCGGCTAACTGTTTCTGGAGGAGGTGGCCTGCTTGGGAGTCGAGGCAGTTGTGAGGTTGCAGGATGATGTGTTCGTTGAAGTTGGAAAATTCCATAGCAGTTATCCTACGATTGTAAAGTATGAATAAGTGAATTCACTTGCTAAATCTTTCAACAGCATCAGCGGATTTTAGCTAAGGTTTGTAGGATGTGCCCTCTGGACTGCTGTGAAAGCACAGGCGATCGCCCTGGTGATAAATTTAGTAGGATGGCTCCCTAGCGATGGGCGGAAGGCAACCGCAACTATTCTCGATTTATCTATAATGCCTGGAAGGCTATTTTTTTGTTTGGCTGGCGATCGCAAGTGTAGTGTGTTTTTCATCACAGCGAAAGATTGCACTATTGGCGGAATCGAGCCAATATATAAAAGTATTGAGCTTTGCAAAAGTTTACGAAGGCAATATCGAAATGTCTTTTGAGTTTTTATCGTTAGAGACTATTCAGCAGTTTGCTCACGATTACGGCTACTGGGCTGTATTTTTGGGGATTTTGCTAGAAAATCTGGGAGTCCCTCTTCCAGGCGAGACAATTACGATTGCTGGCGGGTTTTTGGCTGGTAGCGGGGAACTGAATTACTGGTATGTGCTCGGAAGCGCGATCGCCGGTGCGACTGTGGGCGGAAATTTCGGTTATGCGATCGGTAGATACGGCGGCTGGCCCCTACTCCTGAAGCTGGGACAATTTTTCCGCTTTCGGGAAGAACAACTGTTTGACTTAAAAGAACAGTTCAGCAAAAATGCAGCTAAAGCCGTATTTTTGGGCCGTTTCATCGCACTGCTGCGAATATTTGCCAGCCCTCTCGCAGGTATTGCAGAAATGCCCTTTTTGCAATTTTCATTCTTCAATATTTTGGGTGCCGCAAGCTGGGCATCAGTAATGGTAAGTTTGTCATACTTCCTAGGACAAGTTGTGTCTTTAGAGAAGTTGGTAGCTTGGGCTGCTCAATTTGCAGTAGTTGCTTTGCTATTAACAGTTGCTTGGATTGCAATTCCTATTTGGTTGGAGTCGCGCAATTTGGACAAGACTAAGTAGGGACACAACATAGTTGTATCATGAGATCCGATACCACTAAAGTAGGGACACAACAATGTTGTGTCCTTATTTTTAGTATAGTTGTGTGCTGATTTTTGGTATAGTTATGTCCTGATTTTTGGAGCGTGCAAAATAGGGATATAACAATTCAAGACTTACGCATGAAGACCAAAGAAACCGGGTTTTTCACCTAATCTCTGGGTGACAACGAACAATTTTCGCAAAAAACCCGGTTTCTGACCACCCGTGAGACCAAAGAAACCGGGTTTTTCACCTAATCTCTGGGCGACAACGAATAATTTTCGCAAAAAACCCGGTTTCTGACCACCCGTGAGACCAAAGAAACCGGGTTTTTACCTAATCTCTGAGTGACACGAATAATTTTCGCAAAAAACCCGGTTTCTGACCACCCGTGCGTCACTCATACATTAGTTATTCGCAGCAGTTTTTGATGTTTAATTGGCAAGGATTTAAAGATGGGATACACTACAATTTTTGACGGAATATTTCATTTAAACAAACAACTATTGGACAGGGAAACTCTATACTTATTAGAGTTTGCTCGGACTAGACGGATGAAGCGCAATCCTGCTATTTTGCAAAATGTTCCCGATGCGGCGAGAATAGCGGTGGGTTTGCCTTTAGGTGAAGAAGCCTGCTATTTTGTCAATGAAAGCTGGGATGAATATTCCGAAGATTCCATCATAAATTACAACCGCCCGCCGAAAACTCAGCCCGGATTGTGGTGTAAGTGGATTCCCACTTCTGACAGCAGGGGGATTAAGTGGAGCGGCGCGGAAAAGTTTTATGATTATGTGGAATGGTTGCAGTATCTGATTGAAAATTTCATCGAACCTTGGGGTTATGCTTTGAGAGGCGAGGTGAATTGGCAAGGGGAAAGGGAAGAAGATGTGGGTATGATTTGGGTTGAGAATAATGCGATTATTTTACCTGAAGATGCCGAGGAATTGTTGAGATATGCGGTGTCGCCGGTATCTGTACCAAAGGTGGTTTGGGATTGTTTGCAAGCGGTGGAAGCAGCGGGGAAACCTCTGACACGTTGGTATGGGATAATCGATCGCGCTGTGGAGTTGGGACACGGGGAAGCGGCGCTGTGGATCAAGTCTAATATGGATAAGTATTTGGATGGTTGGGAGAGGGGTTTTGAGTTTGAGGGGAAGGTAATTCAAATGACAGATATGATGGAGTAATCGGTTGTTTTGATTGCGGATAATCCGGCTATAATTGTGAGTACGATCGCCAGAGGATGTAGTATGACGGCATCAACAGAAATTCGCGAAGAAGTAATTGAGAGTGAAGCACAGCCTTATTACTCTCCAGAAGAGTATTTAAAGCTGGAAGAGGTAGCAGAATTTAGAAGTGAATACCACGATGGTAAGATAATTCCTATGACAGGCGGAACACCGAATCACAATCAGATTGCCCTTAATTTGGGCGGGGCAATAAATTTTGCTACGAAAGGACAACCCTACCGAGTAAATGTAAACGATTTGCGTTTATGGATACCGTCGAAGCGGATTTATACTTATCCTGATGTGATGGTGGTGGCGGGTAAGTTGGAGTTGGCTGAGGGTAGGAAAGATACGATTACTAATGCGGTGATGGTGGCTGAGGTTTTATCGAAATCGACAGCAAGTTACGATCGGGGTGAAAAATTTAAACTTTTGCGATCGATTCCTAGTTTGAGGGAGTATGTTTTGATCGATCAGTACGAGATGCACGTTGAACAGTTTTGTAAGACGGATGATAATAAGTGGGTTTTGTCTGAATATGATGGTGCTGATGCGGTTCTGGTGTTGAGTTCGGTGCCGTTTGAGGTGTCTTTGGGCGAAATGTACGATCGTGTGGATTTTGAGTCTGAGGAGTGAGAAATGGGGAATGGACTTTTGCCGGCACTCAGTTAATTTCGGATATGCTATTAGTCTAGTCCAGATTTTTAGTGTACAACCGGCGAATAACCAAGAGGACATTGTAGGTTGCTTGTAGGGCTGGTAACTGCTGGTGTTCCTGGAAGCTCTTTTGATGGTTGATTGCTTTCACAAAATAGAGAGGATGTAGATTCACTGTCAGTGCTTTTAACTAAATAAACTATGCCCGTATAGTTTTTTAATCCATCTTTCTTAGATAAACCAATTGCTTGAACTAAACGCTTATCGTTGCTCAAAACAATGCTATATGAGTAATTTTCTGTCTCTGATTTTATACCTAGTCCCAATTCTTGCAAGCTAGACGTAAAACGGGCGTTTTCAATGTAAAAAGCTTGTTGTCCTTTATTCAAAGAAGCAACATACTGTTTGGCTTCCGACTGTCTACCCAATTTTTCTCGCCTTTCTAAATCAACAATCACCTCGTGAGGCAGTGCCGTTTGCTCAGATATTTTCTGAAAAATCCTTGCATTGTTACTAAAAGAAGTAGGTCTAGATTCTTTAACATTAATATTATCTAATTCTAAGCGCAACTGACCATCAGCCGTGAAATCAAAAATTGTCCTTCCCGTAACTTTACCTCCTACTAATATATCCAGATATTTGGGTTGAGGATTTAGGTCAGTCTGATACTCCCCTTCTAGAGCTAAACTATAGTTCTGCAAAATAATAAATAACTTCCCTTCAGGCGTAAAAATTAATGTTAAAGAGTTGCCTGAACTTTGTGTTTGCCATTGACCTATTATTTTTTTGTAAACATAATTTTTAGGAGTAGCATTAGTAACAGAAGTTGAAGTTGAAGAAGTTTTATGATTCAGTAAATTCCATAATCCAAAGCCTGCTAGACCTAATAATACCGTCGAGCCAGCACCAATCAATGCCCATTTCCAAGGTACAAAATTGGAATTTTTTTGAGGTAGAGTCATATTTTTTTGTTAGTTGAGTATTTACAGCTATGAAGCTACTTATTAAATAACTATTGAGCAGTCATATTGACAGTATAATTTGTATTGCCTCCTTTTTCTTGAACCACAAGAATATAGTCATCAGCACCTAAGCTTCTTTTAATTGTTCCAGTTGAATTGCTATAGGCCGAAGCGCTGTCCACCTGTTCTCCAGAATCTATAACTCCATTACCATTTGTATCAACATAGAGCCACATTCCAACTTCATTAGTTACTCGGTCTAAGGAAATGTTGACATTACTGGTACTCTTTAAGGTGAATTGGTAATATTTTTTGCGATTTTGGCGATTTAAAGAACTCGTCTCACTAAAAGTTTTACGAGCTGGCAATTCTCCAACCTTAACTGCATCATTTGTGTTGTTAATAATCTGAAAATTGTAGTTAGTATTGCCACCTTTAAAGAGAACGGTAGCAATATAGCTATCTGCTCCTAACATTTTACTAATTGTTCCGGTTGAATTGCTATAAGCCGAAGCACTATCTATCTGTTCTCCAGGATCTATGACTTTATTACCATTTGTGTCAACATAGAGCAACATTCCAACATCGTTAGTTATGTTATCCAAGTAAAGACTGACATTGCTTGGCTTATCTATACTAAAGTAGTAGTATTTTTGATTGTCTTTTGAAGTAAGCCGATCTTGAAAAGTACGGCGTTCTTTTAAAAGACCAATATTAGGGTCGCCGGATTTTTGTGGTTCTTCCACAGGTTTTTGATTAGTCTCAGGTGTTTTCGCTGGAGTTGGCGATGGTGAGACTGGCGCTGGAGTTTGTGGTGCTGGAGAAGAAGTGGATGTCGGTGACGATGAAGGAGTAGGATCTGGTTTAGGAGACTCAGGTGGAGGGGGAGATTTAGGGCTGGGCAGTGGGGTTGGATTGTCTGGTATATTTGAACATTTCAAAATACCAAATTTACAGAGAACATTATCTCCAACAAGCCAGGTTCCTATATTCGCTATATTGGCGGCCGCAACTAAACCGCCTGCAAGACCTCCCAAAACTATAGCAATCCCTATTCTTCTTGTTGGTCTGCTAGGGCCACCACTACCGCCACTACTGCTGCCACTGCTACCGCTACCACCTGATGACATTAATATTTCCTCTTATGCTAATAATTTTTATTCAGTCACATTGCTTTCTTAGTCCTGGACGCATTAAAGACAAAGAAACCGGGTTTTTCACGTAATCTGCGGGCTGCGACTAAAATTTTTCGCAAAAAACCTGATGGTTGAGCGCAGTCGAAACCCGGTTTCTGACCTCCCCTGCGTCCAAGACTATTTCTAATAACTAACCTAATGTTGTTGAGACATTAAGCTAGTATGGTTACTTGTTGGCGAGTTTTACCTAATCATCTTTTATATTGAGATCCTTAACGAAAAAGCTATCCAATATATTATTGCCAAAAACCACTCCTGTGAGCGCCCAACTTCCATCGGTATAGCGCGAGAATGTAGCTTCTCCAGGACCAGAAAAGTTTTTCTCCGTTATTGTCCCAAGAAAGTCTGTTTTAACTATTAAATTGGAAGCCTGTAATGTAGCTACAGCAGTATTATCTGGATTTGCGCGGACTCCTAATATCTGAATAGTTCCACTTCGGGAAGATTTCCACTTATTAACTATTTTTTCTGCTTTACTTGCAGATAGGGATTTATCTTGTTTAATTAAATCACAGCCCGTAGTTAAAGTAGACAATACTCCTACAGTACCCAAGTAAGATAAGGCAATTAAACTGAATGTTACGAACTTTTTGTTTAACATGAAACTTCCTATTAGTAAATTAATAGTCAGCAAAAATTAACCTAGACTAAGGTCTGGCACAAGACTTAAGGGTCAACACTGTTTGTATTGATTACATTCCAGTTTAGCAAATCCACATCTGTCTTAAAAAATAAAAAAGTAATAAAAAAGTAACATAAAAGTAATAATTAAGGGTAGACACCAAGTGGTTAGACTATTTAGGACTTAGGCAGAAACCGGGTTTCGACTGCGCTCAACCATCAGGTTTTTTACGAAAATATTGCATCATAGCCGTGAATATCGGTGAAAAACCCGGTTTCTTGGGTATTGATGCGTCTAGGACTGACTATTGCGGTAAAATGTAGTATTGAGGATCAATTATAGATGTGAGAGGACTGTGACACATGACCGTTGACGAAGCTTTAACGATCGCAGAAGCCGCCCTCAACTACCAAAACCTCAACAAGATTCAAGAGATAGTGTTTCGTCAATCCTGGGAAGGACGGTCTTATAAAGAAATTGCAGCCAGCACTGAATATGAATATGATTATATCAAAGATGCTGGTGCTAAATTATGGAAATTACTTTCAAAAGCACTAGAAGAAAAAGTCAAGAAAGATAATCTTAAATCTGTTTTGAAGCGATACTTACGGCGAAATCAAGTGAACGTACAGCGAAATCTGACGATCGAAGTTAACCTCAGCGGCGCAAATCTCAGCGGTGCAAACCTCAGCGGTGCTAGATTATTCGCAAATTTAAATGAAGCTGATTATGTTCAAACAGATTTAGATAAAACTATAACCGCTGACACTGAAACTGAATTATCTGACTCTGAAAGCACAATTGACTGGAATGGTTTTTGCTTTCACTGCGACGCACAAGTGAAAATTGCCGAAACGCTCGATCGCACTTCCACACTCTTCATCCCCAACTCCCAACTCCGACTCGCAACACCGGAAGGTAGACGGAATCTAGAAGCTGACTTTCTGATTTTCCACCAAAACAAGTTAGGAATCCTGAAAATTGACAGCGAATCATCCCATCAAAACGCAACAGAAGATGAAATGTGCGGACTTTCGGTAGATTCCGGCATCTGTCTTGTCAAACATTACGACGCTACCCGATGCAGCGAACAACCCGATCTAGTTGTACATGAGTTTTTGGAAATACTGAGTCAGGAATAGGTATCAAAGCGCGATCGCCCTTTAGCCTGCACTCAGTTAATTTGAGAATAACCAAGAGGACATTGTAGATTGCTCGTAGAGTTGCTAAATACTGGTGTTCCTGGAAGCTCTTTTGAGGGTTGATTGCTTTCACAAAATAGAGAAGATGTAGACTTACCGTTAGTGCTGTCAACCAAAAAAACTATACCTGTATAGCCTTTTAATCCATCTCTCTTCGCTAAACCAATTGATTGCACAAAACGCCGATCGTTGCTCAAAACAATACTATATGAATAACCGGCCGTCTCTGATTTTATACCTAATCCCAATTCTTGCAAAATAGACGTAAAACGTGCATTTTCAGCATAAAAAGCTTGTTGTCCTCTATTCATAGACGAGACATATTGCTTTACTTCTGATTGTCTAGCCTGGCTTGGTTCTTTAAAATTAATTACTTTCACATTCTCAGGCAATGTCGTTTGTTCAGATACTTTCCGAAAAAGCCTTGCATTAGAATCAAAAGAAGTAGGTCTAGATGCTCGAATATTATTTAAGATTAAACGCAACTTACCATCAGCCGTAAACTCAAAAATTGTCCTGCCCGTAACTTGACCTCCTGTTAATATATCCAAAGTTTTGGGTAGATGATTTACATCAGTCTGATATTCCATTTGTTTAGCAACAGTAGGCGTATTCCAAACAAATAACGTCCCTCGATCTGTAAAAATTAATGTTACAGAATCACCGGGAGTTTGTGTTTGCCATTGACCTATTAATTGTTTGGCGACAGACTGATTACCAGTAGCCACAAAAGTTGAATTTGAAGAAGTTTCAGGATTTCGCGCTCTCCAGAATGCAAAGCAAGCTATGGCTAATACTACTATCCATCCTGGACTAATAAAAACTCTTTTCAAAGGTGAAAGCTCAGGTCTTTTTTGAGGGGGAGTCATAGTAATTTACCATTTTTACAAAGCTTTGCTAGAAAAAAAGTGTTAGCAGGTCACGATGACAAAGGTGCGTCGCTGGTAGGGGTTGTACACGCGCTCACCCTCGATATGCAAGCTAGGAATTTTTCATGGCGACGCACCCTATGATTACTGTTACATAAATTGGCAAGTATTGGTTTATATACTAGCAGTTTCAATCGCCGAATCTTACTCGATTTCCGAATCACTCGTAGTAAATACTACATCCTCATATATGCTATCAATGCTCGTGCGAAAGTCAACACTAGCTAAGTAAACTTCGCTTCCGGGCGTGTAAGAATGTAAAACCCACAACCCCTCAGCATTGCGGCGAAAACACTCCACCCGCTGCCGCTTTTGACTAATTAACACATACTCCTGAAGCGTTTCTAACTCTTGGTAATCAGCAAACTTATCTCCGCGATCGAATCCTTCTGTTCCTGTTGACAAAACCTCGATAATTAAACAAGGATGTCTTTTAAAAGATTGAAATGCTTTGTCCCGTTCATCGCACGTTACCATCACGTCGGGATAGTAGTAAATATTCCTAGATTCAATCCTAGCTTTCATGTCTGACATATAAACACGACAGCCACTACCGCGAACATGATTTCTCAAGAGTGAAAATAAATTTCCGGCAATTGTTACATGAGCATCACTTGCACCGGCCATTGCGTAGGTTTCGCCCTGAATATACTGATGTTTGAGCTGACTGAGTTCTTCTAATTTCAGGTACTCTTCCGGTGAGATGTAATTTGGGTTTTTATTTGCAATCATTGGCTTTATATTGAGTTTTTATGATTGTAGATTCCGACCACTCCTATTATACCCAACTCACTAGGATTTTTAAATTATTTTATCCATACTTTAATAAATAAGGTGGGTATTGCCCACCTTACTCTTAGTCCGCGCAGGCGGACTTTGTTTGTGGAGCATCGGAATTCTATTCGGTGGGCTGATTTTTAAGCCAATTTCTAACCCCGATTCTTCTCCGACCAAATTCGAGTTGGTAGTCCCCAAACGTAGACAAATCCTTCGGCTGCTTTGTGGTCGAATTCGTCCTCAGCGCCGTAGGTTGCTAAGTCGAAACTGTACAGCGAATTTTCGGATTTGCGGCCGACAATTGTCGCATTTCCTTTGAACAGTTTGAGCCGCACGGTTCCAGTTACTCGCTTTTGCGTGTCTAGAATAAATGCGTCTAAAGCTGTTTTTAAAGGGCTGTACCAAAGACCATTGTAAATCATTTGGCTGTAGGTTTCTTCGATGCCGCGCTTGTATCGCGTGACATCTGCTGTCAAGGTTAAACTTTCTAAGTCTCGGTGGGCGTGCATTAATACTAAAATCGCTGGTGTTTCGTAAATTTCCCGCGATTTAATCCCGACTAGGCGGTTTTCAATCATGTCGATGCGCCCGACTCCGTGATTTCCAACTATTTCGTTGAGTTGGGTAATTAGGGCGACTGGTGCTAATTCTTTGCCGTTCAAACTAACAGGATGTCCAGCCTCGAAACCGATTTCTAGGTATTCGGGTGTGTCGGGAGTTTGTTCGATCGCCTTTGTCATCAAAAATACCTCTTCCGGCGGTTCCGCCCAAGGATCTTCGAGGATACCGGCTTCGATCGCCATTCCTAGCAAATTGCGATCGATACTGTAAGGCGAAGACTTCTTCACCGGCGAGGGAATCCCGCATCTTTCGCCGTAGGCGATGGTTTCCTCGCGGCTCATTTTCCACTCCCGCGCGGGTGCTAAAATTTTAATCTTGGGATTGAGGGCGCCGATCGACACATCGAACCGCACTTGGTCATTTCCCTTACCCGTACAACCGTGGGCGATCGCATCTGCGCCGTATTTTTCCGCAGCTTCTACCAACAATTTAGCAATCAGCGGGCGAGCTAGCGCAGTTGAAAGCGGATACCGATTTTCGTAAAGCGCGTTGGCTTGAATTGCGGGAAACGCATAATCTTTGACAAATTCCTCGGTAGCATCGATCACCAACGATTCCGAAGCACCAGATGCTAAAGCTTTCTTGCGGATTGGTTCCAATTCGTCTCCCTGTCCCAAATCCGCCGCCAGAGTAATTACCTCTTCGACTCCCCACTCCTTCATGAGGTAAGGAATGCAGACGGAGGTATCGACTCCGCCCGAATATGCTAGCACAACTTTTTTAGCGCGACTCATTGCTATTTACATCCTGAATTTAACTTAATACGGTTGGGTTAAGACTGTTTATTGCCCGGAGATCCCCTCGCATACCCCCTACTCCCCCGAATCGTTGCGGGGACTGTCGATCGAGTTCTTGTCCCCCCCTTTTTAAGGGGGGTTAGGGGGGATCTGGCTTCACCCAAGCGTATTGGAATTTAACCGACTTTTCATTATGCACCTAATTGAGCTCGATTCTTGTCAGCAATCGTACAGATTTAGATATTCTTTTTTTGCTGAAGTTTGCTATTTCCCGGCTCGGTTGCTGCGAAAAATCTGCTACCGTGGGATACGGTAACTGTGGCGATGGGGAAAAGGCGTGTTTTTTAGTGTGGTGATTCCGACGTACAATCGTAAACCGATTTTGGCAAAATGTCTACTGGCTTTGGAAAATCAGCAGTTTGATAACATTGTCACAGATTATGAGGTGATTGTAGTCGATGACGGTTCGACGGACGGGACGATCGAGTGGTTGGCCGCAGATGCCGAGTTTTTGCCGCACGTGCGATCGATCTGTCAATCCCACCAAGGCCCCGCCGCCGCCCGGAATTTGGGCGTTGAAAATGCTAAAGGCGAGACAATTATTTTTATTGACAGCGATTTAGTCGTCACTGAGGATTTTTTGCGATCGCACGCAGATGCTTTGCTACAGGGTTACAAAGATACTGATGCGGTTTTCACTTACGGCAGCGTGATTAATACTTGCAATTTCGATAATCCGACTGCGGAACCTTACAAAATAACTGATTTTTCGGCGGCTTATTTTGCTACTGGAAATGTCGCCATCGCCCGTCACTGGCTGCTGGAAGCTGGACTATTTGACAATCGCTTTCAACTTTACGGATGGGAAGATTTAGAATTGGGTGTCAGGTTGAAACAATTAGGTTTAAAATTGATTAAATGTCCGGCTGCTGTCGGCTATCACTGGCATCCACCTTTTAGTTTAGAGCAAATTCCGGGGATGATTGACCGAGAAATTCAGCGCGGGAGAATGGGAGTTTTGTTTTATCAAAAACACCCGAGTTGGGAAGTGCGGCTGATGATTCAAATGACTGTTTTGCACCAAATACTGTGGGGATTTTTATCTTTGGGCGGGATGCTGAACGAGCGCACAATGAAACCTTTTTTGCAGTGGTTGATTGACCGAGGCCAGCCGCAGTTAGCTTTAGAAATTGCTCGGATTTTTCTGAATTGGTATAATGTGAAAGCCGTGTATGCTGCTTGCGGTGAATTGCAGGCTCCTACAAAGATGCCATAGGTCATGCAATTTGAGATTTGAGATTTGAGATTAAAGAATTGGTAATGACTGATGAGTAAGCTGTACTGCATTTAAATTGTATATTTCAATGCTCTATTCCCTACTCGTCAAATCCTCTCCCCCTCACCCCCGATCGCCCGATCGCCCGATCGCCCGATCGGGATCTAACATCATAGACAATCTAGATGCAGTAAAGCTGATCTGCCCGATCGCCTCAACAAAACTTAAGATATTGTAGCAGCTTGTCAGGGCAGATTTGGTTGCCGTTGAGAGTCAGCAGATCTACTTAAAAAGCCAAACTGAGCAACGGGCTAAATACTGGCGAAACCGAGTTCTAAACACTTTTGAAATTTTACATTTAATCAAATTTGCCTGATTTGACGCTGATTTGAGGAAGATCGGCTGTTTTCTCGATCGCCTGCGATAATTTCCTCCGGGATCTTTTTAAATATGCAGACATTTTTGATACACTGAATACAAATATCAGGGGTGCGCTATGTTGGCGAGCGATCGGACAGTGCCACTACCATAGCATAAAAGGGAGGCTGTGGGCCAGATTTATGCTGCCATAGCTAATAAAAGCATCGCATACAGTCGCTCATTGACCAGGCCCAAAAACGGATACAAGCTCCCGCAGGGCCCTCGTCAGCAGCCCAAAATTTTAGACTCCTGTTCAATCTCCCAGATTCATCTCTCGAGTAAATCTAAAATCGTTGGACGGCGCGGCTCGACGCTCGCGCTCGCCGAACGTCTCACGCCGAAGTCTAAAATCTCAAATCGAAAAATGGAAAAATGGAAAATCGAATGACCGCTTTTTCGCTCGAAAAAAAGGATGCGGAGCTGATGGAAACGGATACTGCTCAAATCCGCGGCATAAATCAACATCTACCCAATACTCTAGCTGCTGCAAGCTAATAGTTCTACCTATAAACACTTGTGGGCTTTAATGAATCTTAAATTTTGATTAATAAACAATCTCCTAAGCAGCTAAATCCTCTCATAGGAAGACACAAAAATAAATGAGTTTTATGAAAATTAGCTGCGTATTATCTTAATACTATGATGGTGGTTATTGTGAAGAAAATTGACCAAAAATACGCAAGAAGAAAAACACTGGAATCTGAAAGCGATTGCTTAAAACAAAACATTTTAATAATTGACGACCACCCACAAAACTTACGTTTTTTATCCCAGGTTTTCTCTAGCCGGGGATATAAAGTGCGGCCGACACAGGATGGCAAATTAGCCCTGAAGTTTGCGCGATCGACTCCACCGGATTTGATTTTGCTGGACATCATGATGCCAGAGATGGATGGCTATCAAGTCTGCGAACAGCTAAAAGCTGCTCCTGAAACCAAAGATATTCCTGTGATTTTTATCAGCTCTTTAAATGAAGTATTTGATAAAGTTAAAGCTTTTTCGCTGGGGGCGGTAGACTACATTACTAAACCGTTTCAAATAGAAGAATTGATCGCCCGCGTCGAAAATCAACTGCATCTGAGCCGGCTTTCTCAGCAAATTGTAGCACAAAATGCGCTGCTGGAAGCAGAAATAGAAGAACGCAAGCTGGTCGAAGCAAAACTGCGAGAAAGTCAGCGCTGGCTGTCGGCAGTAATTAAAATGAATCCTAATGTTTTGTACATTTACGATGTTATAGAACAGCGAATTCTTTATCTCAATCGCGAACTTTATACGGATCTTGGCTACTCGCTGGCAGAAATACAGCAAATGCCATCAGCATTTCTTCCTAACTTAATCCACCCTGATGATTTGTCGGCATTCTCAGAACACGCGAGCAGGATTGAGACAGCAAAAGACGGTGAAAGCTTTGAGTTTGAGTACCGAATCCAGCATAAAAACGGTGAAGAGCGCTGGTTTTTTAGCCGGGATACCGTGTTTACCAGAACAGATGATGGCAAACCTTGGAAGATTCTGGGAACGGCTACTGAAATTAGCGATCGCAAACAAGCAGAATTCGATCTGAAAACAGCTTTATCTGCTTTGGAACGGCAAATCAAGCAAAGATTTCTGCTAGAAACAATTAGTCTGGAAATTCGCTACAGCTTAAAGCAGGAGCAAGTTTTTCAAACAGCGGCTGCCCAAATCGGTCGAGTTTTTAATGCCGAATCCTGCTTGATTCATACATACACAGAACACCCAAATCCCCGCATTAATTGTGTGACTCAGTACAAGAAATCTGCATCAGAATCGCTGTGCGATGTAGTAGAAATTCCCGTGCAGGGCAATCCTCATGCTCAGTTGGTATTGTCCCAAGATCGAGCTATAGTTTCTGACGATGTTTTTGCAGAACCGCTGCTAGAAAATGTCAGGGATTTGTGCAGTAAAATAAGTTTGAAGTCGATGATGGCCATCCGCACTTCCTACCAGGGAAAAGCCAACGGAATGATCTGCTTGCACCAGTACGATGGCCCCCGCCACTGGACGCCAGATGAGATCAGATTATTGAAAACTGTGGCGGCACAAATGGGAATTGCGATCGCCCAAGCCAATCTTCTCGAACAAGATAAACAGCAGCGACTTAAACTGCAACAGAGCGAAGCTAGTCTAGCAGCAGCCCAGAAAATTGCCCGTATCGGCAATTGGGAATTTGATAGACTCACAAATAAAATTATTTGGTCTGAAGAAGTATTCCGCATTTTTGGTCTTGACTCAACCGCACCTGAACCGACATATGTGCAAATTGTACAGATGTATCATCCCGACGACAGAGAGTTGTTCCAAGAAACAGTCAGCCTCGCTGTATCACAAGGAACTTCCTACAAAAAAGAGTTCCGAATTTTGCATCCGGGCGGTCAAATCCGATACCTGGAAGCAAGGGGAGCATCTGTTTTTAACGAAACAGGAGAAGTAATCAAACTGTTGGGAACAGTAATGGATATCACCGATCGCAAACAAGCCGAAGCCGCTTTACAAATTAGTGAAGAACGTTTTTACCTGGCATTTGAAGGCAGTGCGACTGGATTGTGGGATTGGAATATTGCCACGGGAGAAGTCTATTTTAATTCGCGGTGGAAAACGATGCTGGGATACGAAGTAGAGGAGATCGAAAATAGTTTCTCATCCTGGGAAAAACTGGTACATCTAGAGGATTTACCATGGGCTACAGCAGCACTAAATGCTCACATGGAAGGCAAAAAATCGACCTACGAAGTGGAATTTCGGATGCTGACAAAATCCGGCGAATGGAAGTGGATTTTGGCTCAAGGGAAGGTGATGGAACGATCTGCTGCGGGAAATCCTTTGCGGATGACGGGCACGCATACCGATATTAGCGATCGCAAAAAAGCCGAAGTAGATTTGCAATTTAGCGAACAGCGAGAACGAGAAAAAGCCCAACAGCTAGCACAAACTCTGGAAGAGTTAAAAAATGCTCAATCCCAGCTCATTCAAGCCGAAAAAATGTCAAGTATCGGGCAAATGGTAGCGGGAGTTGCCCACGAAATTAATAACCCGGTCAGCTTCATTTACGGCAATATTATTCCCGCCGCACAGTACGCTCACGATTTGGTAAAATTGGTCAATCTCTACCAGCAACACTATCCCGAACCAGTTCCCGAAATTGCCGAAGAATTGGCAGAAGTCGAGGTAGATTTTATCGCTGAGGATTTCCCGAGAATCATGGCTTCAATGCAAGGAGGTGCTAACCGAATTAAGCAGATAGTGCTGTCTTTGCGAAACTTTTCGAGACTAGACGAAAAAGAGCGCAAAGTAATCGACATCCATGAAGGGATAGAGAGCACTTTGGTGATTTTGCAGCACCGATTGCAGTCACAGCCACAACGTCGGGAGATTCAAGTTATTAAAAATTATGGCGAACTGCCAAATGTCGAGTGTTATCCGGCGCAATTAAACCAGGTATTTATGAATTTGCTGTCGAATGCGATCGATGCTGTGGAAGAGTCATCAGCAACCTGTAATGACAAAGTTAATCAGATTCGCATTATTACGGAAGTCAGCAGCGAAAATCAAGTGTGCGTGCGGATTGCTGACAGCGGGCCCGGTATCTGTCCCGAGGTTCAGTCAAGGATGTTTGACCCATTTTTTACTACAAAGCCGATCGGCAGTGGTACTGGTTTAGGATTGTCTATTAGTTACCAAATTGTGAAAGACCGCCACGGCGGTAAGTTGTGGTGTCATTCAGAAGTTGACCGGGGAACCGAATTTGCGTTCGAACTACCGATTTCGCAAAAAGTGAAAGTTAAAATAGGTTTGTAGTGAGGACTTTAGTCCTCGGAGGGATGCGGACTCAAGTCCTCACTACGAACCAAAAAGTCAAAACTAAAATAGGTTTGTAGTGAGGACTTTAGTCCTCGGAGGGATGCGGACTCAAGTCCTCACTACGAACCAAAAAGTCAA
>NZ_JAUBUN010000007.1:0-105922 GCF_036702665.1 Microcoleus sp. Aus8_D2 | reverse complement strand
AACTAAAATAGGTTTGTAGTGAGGACTTTAGTCCTCGGAGGGATGCGGACTCAAGTCCTCACTACGAACCTTTTATTAAGGTTAATTGACCGCAAATAATATCAAAACCTGACATTTGATCTGATATTTCAGGGAAAGCATCTGTGGTTTAGTTTCATTTTAACCTAACCGTGATATAATTGAAAGCTACTTTTTTCGCTGCTAGACGTTGCACTCATTCTCTTGGGAGTGAATTTGATAGTTGATTTCATACATACTATCTCAACTTGCGTCTGTAGCATCTACCACATTTTAACTGAATTATGACTGACTCAATTCGCTTCCTGATGTGCGCCCCCGACCACTACGATGTGGATTACGTGATTAACCCTTGGATGGAGGGTAACGTACACAAATCATCGCGCGATCGCGCCGTCGAACAGTGGGAAAAACTCTACCACGTCCTGAAAGAGAACGCCGTCGTAGACCTGGTACCGCCCGCAAAAGGCTGGCCGGATATGGTGTTCACCGCCAACGCAGGCTTGCTTTTAGGCAATACCTTCGTCCTCAGCCGCTTCTATCACAAGGAACGTCAAGGCGAAGAACCCTATTTTAAAGCATGGTTTGAAAGCAAAGGTTTTACGGTGCACGAACTGCCGAAAGACTTGCCGTTTGAGGGTGCTGGTGACGCTTTGCTCGATCGCGAAGGACGCTGGTTGTGGGCAGGATACGGCTTCCGTTCCGAACTCGACTCGCACCCGTTGCTAGCAAAATGGCTGAACATTGAAGTGCTATCCCTGCGTTTAGTTGACGAACGTTTCTATCACCTAGACACCTGTTTTTGTCCCCTCACAGGTGGCTATTTGCTCTACTATCCAGCAGCCTTTGACTCCTACTCGAACCGCCTCATTGAAATGCGAGTCGCGCCGGAAAAACGGATTGCCATTGAAGAAGCAGATGCCGCCAACTTTGCTTGCAACGCCGTCAATATTGACAAAATTGTGGTAATGAACAAGGTTAGCGAAGCCTTGAAAACGCGCATCACTCAAGCCGGTTTTGAAGTAATTGAAACGCCGCTGAGCGAATTTCTGAAAGCCGGAGGCGCAGCTAAGTGTCTGACGCTGCGGGTAACGGAACCGGTGCAAGAAGATCGATCGGCAAACGTGATGGTAGAAAGCCGTACCATTCGCATGGAAGGCCACCTGCTCGATGCAGGTTTAATCAGCCGCGCTTTAGACTTAGTTATCGAAAACGGCGGCAGTTTCCAAGTGCTCAATTTCAATTTAGGAGAGCAGCGGCAAAGCACATCATCTGCCGACGTGAAAGTTTCGGCACCTTCCCACGATGTGATGGAAGAAATCATGGGATTGCTGATTGATTTAGGTGCAGTGCCACCGCCGCAAGAGATTTGCGATGCTATTTTAGCACCTGTAGTGCAAGATGGAGTGGGCCCCGACGACTTTTACGTCAGTACAATTTATCCCACGGAAGTGCGGGTAAACGGACAGTGGATTAAGGCGCAAAATCAGCGCATGGACGGCGCAGTTGCGATTACTGAAGGTGCCGACGGGCCAGTCGCTAAATGCAAATTATTGCGCGATTTAAAAGTAGGTGAAAAAGTCGTCGTCGATGTCGTCGGTATCCGCACCATCCGCAAAACAGAATCGCGGGAACAGCGCAATTCTCAAGAATTTAGCTTTATGTCCGGCAGCGTTTCTAGCGAGCGCCGGGTAGAATTGGTAGTGGAACAAGTAGCGTGGGAATTGCGCCAAATTCGCGATCGCGGCGGTAAAGTTGTAGTGACGGCTGGGCCTGTGGTCATCCACACTGGCGGTGGCGAACATTTAGCGCATTTGATCCGCGAAGGTTACGTCCAAGCATTGTTAGGTGGAAATGCGATCGCGGTTCACGACATGGAACAATCGAGCATGGGAACTTCTTTGGGAGTTGACATGAAACGCGGCGTAGCCGTGCGCGGCGGACACCGCCACCACTTGAAAATGATTAACACTGTGCGCCGTTATGGCAGTATTGCTAAAACCGTGGAAGCAGGCGTGATTACCAGCGGTGTGATGTACGAGTGCGTGAAGCACAATGTACCGTTTTCGCTGGCCGGTTCGATCCGGGATGACGGGCCGCTTCCCGACACGCAAATGGATTTGATTAAGGCTCAAGAAGAGTATACTGAGCTGTTACGGGGCGCGGATATGGTGTTAATGCTGTCGTCTATGCTGCATTCGATCGGGGTGGGAAATATGACTCCGGCGGGTGTAAAGATGGTCTGTGTGGACATTAATCCGGCTGTGGTGACTAAATTGAGCGATCGGGGGTCGATCGAATCTACTGGAGTTGTCACCGATGTGGGATTGTTCCTGAGTTTGTTGGTGAATCAATTGGATAAATTGACCAGCCGCCATCACGTAACTCAATCGGTGTAAATATTGCAATTGCAGCTCAAGAAATAATCAAACAATGAGTGGGGTGGGCTTCTAGCCCGCCCAAATATGCAATTTAAATATCGAACAACTTAAAGATTGTTATTCTCGCTCAAAATGCGCCCCAGTAAATTGAGCGATCGCCCTTTCGATCGCCGCTATCATTTGCAGGGGATTTGATTTCTGAATTAGCTACAGCCACGGGAGACAAATCGCCCGGTAAAGACCGAATCCGCAACTCGTTTAGCAAACCATTAATATTGTGCGGCTCAGCATCCAGAATACTAGCTAGCGGCAGCAGATTTTGCACTGCATATGCGCCGAGTTGAGCGTTAATGCTTTCTGCTAAATAGCATAGCATAATGTATCTGCTACCGCTGCTGATAATATGAAATATTTTCTTAAACTCGTCAAAGTAATGAGTTCCCGGTATAGATGAGGCAATTTGGGTTTCACCGTTCCAGAATAAATCTACATAAATTTGAGCGGCTGGCGCAACTTGAGCTTTAGCAATCCAAATCGTATCATGGATTGGTTCACAGTCGTGTTCGTGAAAAATCAGCCGCTTTAAACCAGAGCTAAATTCCCGGGAATTTAGCGTTTTTTGCCATTCCAGACACCAATCATTACTTTGAGCATTTAAGGCATTTTTGACTGCCGCCGGACGTTCAACGACATCTTTTAATAAAGAAAGACTTCCGGCGGATTTGGCAAATTTTGGGGAGATTTGCTGGTGCAGTATCCGGTTGGGGTCGATGTAATCTTTGCGCCAAGGTGCGTCGGGAATGAGAACTTGACAGGCGGGAGCAAGCGTGCTGTTTGCAGTAAGCACCGGCGGGTTTTTAACTGCGCGCCCTTCTAATGACTGTTGAGATTCTAGGCGGCTGATTACCTCGATTGCATAGTTTTTGTCTGCTGCGTTTAACTGTGTGTTTTTGTACTCGGCTGCTAATTCTTCCAGAAAATCTAGGTAATCTTGCACAACGGGCGAGTTTCCTTGTCCTAAAAGCTGATAAACTTCGGAAAATGGATGAGAAACAGCTATAGTTGTGCGGCGGTTTCCAAAAAAAGGCACGTCATCTAAAAAAGCGTGTTTGGGGCGCCAAAACTTGCTGCTAGACTCATCCCACAAACATTGGCGCCCAGCAAAACGCTGTTGAATTTGCTGGCGTTGTTCCCGGGAAATATTACCTTTGATGAAAGTCTCATCGAGATACTTATAAATTGCCTTGACTGATTGTATTTGTGCATTTAGCTCGTCGGGTATTGCGATTTCAAATGTCATTTTCCCAAGTTTTTATTAATGTATCAAAATGGTCGATAACCGTACTGGTATCTAGAGACTGAAAACCAAGTGCTGTTTTGATTTCTGACTTCACCAAATCCCGCTGAGGGCGTACAAATAAGAATTTTTGGCTGGCTGCTAAGCGAACATCTTGAATGAAACAGACATCTTTAGCCCGATACAGCCTCGGTTCTGGTATCGCAGCGGCGGGATATTCGCTTAACTTCTGAAGATTTTGCTCGACAGGAAGCCAAGGTTTATCTGCGAGGGTTTCAGACAGTGTTTTGTTGGTGTTGCCAATTTTGGTATATTTTAGTGCATCCCAATGCTCGACTATGTAGTTAAAAACAGCAATGCAAGCATCGGTTACTGCGCCTGCACCTGAACGGTTGGCGGTTTGCATTAGATTGTCAACACAAGCTACAATATCATCTGCACTCAAGGTTTTTCGCATACCCAAATTCTCGAAAAAGTCGAGCCAGAGTGGATAATCCTGCGAGTAAAATTCCATATCTGGAATAGCTGCTAAATTTCCGAGAATATTTCGGATTACTTGACTTTCGGGATTGTAAATTAGTTCGCCAGAGCGCAATCTGCGATCGCTACAGCGTACCAAACGCGCCTTTTTCAGCTCTTCTTTGAATGAAAAAGCATTCTCTCCCGCCTCTTCTAGTTCTTTGCAAGCCTCGCTGAGATGCTCTCGAATCCACGCCAGCGCGATTAACTGTTCTTCCGGGGCAAACGAGGCATATTCAGGCAACAAGCACTCGCGAATTAGTCTAGCACGATTCAGTACCGGAACTTGCAAAAGTTGAAACAGTCGCAGCCATTGCCTATTTTTGTCTGTGCGTAAAAGCCTCAACGTACCTGCAATTTCCGGTGGTTCGTATCCGCCACCAGGAAGGTAGACATTTTCATCGGTGAGGGCAACTATTTCGTGGGAAGTTGTGGGGTATATTGGAAGTTGACGCAGCTTGCTGAGACTATCTCCCTTGTAATTTGTTGGCTCAGAATCTGCCAGGAAGTTGAGGAGAGATGTATAATGCTGTTGGTGGTAGGGCGGCAAACCTCGATCGCACCGCGAAGATATTGTGTCTAGGACATCTGGGCCTGTCAGAAAAGAGACTAACAGATTTTGATGTCGTTGGGCAAATTGGGCGATCGCACTTTCTAGTTTTGCCGGTGCTCGGACAAGCGTCACCCCAAAATACTGTACGGCCTCGATCGTCTCTGCTGCAATATTATCGCCGCCCAACAAAGGAGTTCGCGCAGTTCCTGCTTTGTGAAGCTTACCATCATTTCCCGGAACCAGCGGAACTTTCTTTAATTCATCGATTGTTTCTTGCGACAGATATCTAGGCGAGATATTAAAAAAATAATTGTATACGAGAGTCAACCAGTCGGTATTTGGTGGATTTAGTGCATCAGATTGCCAATCGCATTGTGACTGCGTTGAACTAATCACATAAACCAATTTTTTCGCTACTTCTGTAGCATTCATTTCTGACACACCAATCATGTTATATAGAGGCACCACATTGGTTAAATCTCTGTGCAAAAACCATTCTAGACGATTGGCAAATATCTGCCTTGCGGTATCCTCTGAAAAGTAAATAGTGCCTATCGGGTTGTAACCAAATACTTGGAGAGTGTTGTTAGCGAGAATAGCCAAGGGTAAACCGCGCAAATCTCGGTGATTGTCGCTGATGCAATAGCGCAGCATATTCGCAATCCACTGTCTATTTTGCAAGCTTAGTTTTGGTGCATCTTGTAACGGCACGCCTAGCGGTTTGTTTTCGATTAAGTGCTGTCGTAAATTAGCAGCAGTGAATGTTGGTAAGGGAAAACCTGCATCTTTAAAAGCTGCCAAAATTGACTCTGGTAATGGCGGTTCTGGAATGTCGATATTGTCGGCGCGCAGCGGTGCTAATAATTCGTCCCACCACTTTTTCGAGGGTAGATTTTTGACTGTCGGAGGTGTCACCCATCTTGTTTGTGACATTGCTGGCCCGCTGAATTGGCGCTCAGTTACAGCGTGTTCTACAGCCGATCGCACAACAGCCCTCTGATACAATAACTGTATGACAAAGCGGTGCAGTTCTTCGAGAGCTTTGCTGAAAGTAATTTTGCCAACAGGCCAAAGTTTGTAAAATTCATCAGGCTGATACCTGCCGATATCTTGAACTAAATCAACAATTAAATTAGCATAAGCGTGGGACAAAACGTGCTGCGCGAGTAGTTGGTTCCAAATAGCTCTCGGTCTGTCTTTTCCAGTTTGTCCGCTGTCGCTGCTGAGGTTGTCGCGCGAACTATTTAAGTTGAAAAAACCGTTAATGTGAACGGGTAGCCCGATTTCGAGGGGAAGCGGCAAAAAACAGTAAACTTTGCCGTTAACAGGTTGAGGATTTCCCTCGGTACTGACAGCATTAATTCTCGCAGCAGCGCCCGCCCAAGGCAAGACTTTTTCTTGGCTTTCGTACATGGCTTGTATGACTTTTGCCAACTCTCCGCCTGCGTCTGTGCGAATTAAACTGACTGTTCTCCAAGTTGATTTGGTATTGCGATTGCAGCTAATTGTTTCTATATCGTGGCGGTAAGAAACAGAGACTAAACCTGCTGGATTATTGCGGCACAATTCCAGCAATTTGTCTGGTGTATCGGGAATTGCATCGAGGAGTTGTTGGCGCGCTTCTCTTACTTCTTGCGGGTTCTGGGTAACAATTGCCAGAATTTCTTGCCTGGTTGCTTGACTGTTGGCGGGGATTTCGTAAACTCGAATTTCCTGAACGGATTTCAAAAACAGCAGAAGTTCTTCACCTGAATTAATCAGTTCATCTAGCAGTTCATTGACGTTGGATTCGGTGAAAGCTTGTTTGCGAATTTCGCTATTTTTAGCGTGTTCTGCGGTTCTTAAAGGCAAGCGAAAGAGGGTTCCTTGAAAATTTGTATCTCCTAATGGCAATCCTCCCGCTGCGTAGACTTGCATAAAATCGGGATATTTTTCGTACCATTTAGCGTCGGCTAAATTCCACTCGCGTCCGGGTTCTTGTCGGGAAGTGCCGGGAATTGCTGCGCCGTGGGGGTCAAAAAAGATGATGCGATCGCGCGAAACGAAGCTGGGATAATCTGTAACGTGATATATTGCATTAAACCCGACGCCAAATCTACCAGTTTTCTGCAAATCTCGCGCTTTTTCGCTTTGTCCCAGGCTGCGAATGCTGTCAAAGTCTTTATCTGTAAATACGCGATCGTTGTAGACTAGCATCGCCGGCCCCATGAGCTGTATCATGCGATCGTCTGGCAATTGTTTCACCTGATGGTGGCGCCAATCCAGAGTAATTTCTACCCGCGTTGCTTTAGCGTCATCAGCATTTTGGATCAACTCTTTGATAATGCCAACGCCTTCGGGATAATCTCGGATAATCCCTCTCAATCGCGCGATTAAGGGTTCGGATTGGTAGAAAGACTTGCCATCAAGTTCGCTGTTGCTGTAAGCCATAGATGTTATGTTCGCTTTCTACCTAATACTATACAACAACAAAAATGGTTTGTAGTGCGGACTTCAGTCCGCTCTTCGGAGAGCGGACTGAAGTCCGCACTACGAACTAATCTTAGTGCGGTTAATCGATCGCGCGATATCAGATCGAACCCTAGTTTTTCGTGTAAATCCAAAAACGCGGCACCCTACCAAAAGCTATTCGTAATATTCCAATAAAAAACCTCAGACCCGCAAGCCTGAGGACCGGAGTTCCTGAAAATCGTCACTTCTTACTATTGTCGCCAACTAACAGCACAAAATACAAGAGGGGTGAAACCCAGCACGGCAGATTTTGGCAGACTGAGATTACTTCGTTCCTTGCAACGCGAAAGCAATTTTTGATTCAACACTTCATATCATGTCCGATCGGTCGATCGCAATAAGTAAGGTTCGTAGTGCGGACTTCAGTCCGCATAATGCTGCGGACTGAAGTCCGCACTACGAACGGTTTTTGCGATCGCAATTGACCGGACATAAGATCGCGCATACATTCACAATTGGGAGCGCCATTTACCTGTCTGGCTTGCTCATTATGCTTTAAGATGGCGGTCTTTCCCCGATCGCAATATAAGGAGCACCGTGAGTCCCTGTATAGATTTGAGTCGGGCGGTAAATGCGGTTTGTCTCTAGCTGTTCCTTCCAGTGGGCCAGCCAACCGGCAACTCGGGCGATCGCAAAAACTGGTGTAAACAAGTCGAGCGGAATTCCCATTTTTCGGTAAACCAGACCAGAATAGAAATCTACATTTGCATAAATTCCTTTGTGAGCCAATTTCTCCTCAACCACTTCCTCCAACTTGACAGCAATGTCGTAATAATCGTCGCGGCCGAAGTTGTCAAATAACTGTTCCGCTAAACCTTGGAGAATAGTTGCTCTCGGATCTTTCACCTTGTAAACTCGGTGTCCGAACCCCATAATTTTGTCCTTGTTGGCAACGCTCTTCTCGACAAAAGCCCGCACGTTTTCTACCGAACCAATTTGCTCCAACATATCAATCACTTCTTCATTAGCTCCCCCGTGCAGCGGCCCCGCCAAAGTGCCAACTGCTGAAGCAATCACCCCGTAAGGATCTGTCAGCGTCGAAGCAGTTACCATTGCCGAAAATGTAGAGGCATTGATTGTATGTTCGGCGTGCAGAGTCAGACAAGTGTCAAAAATGCTAGCTAACAGCGGATCGGGTTCTTGCTCGTTGAGCATATAAAGAAAGTTAGCCGAGTAGTTCAAGTCATCCCTAGGCCGCACCGGGTCATTTCCCCGCCGCATTTGCTGGAACGCCGCCACCATTGTCGGAATTTTGGCTAGCAGCCGCACTACAGCTTCTCGAATGTATGCTGGGTTAGCCAGAGCTCGGCGCGAGTAAAATAAACCTAAAGCCGCTGCTGAAGCTTGCAGGGCATCCATTGGATGTCCTCTTTCGGGAAAGCATTTCATCATGTCCCGGATGCGATATTTGATCCGGCGGTGATAGCGAATTTCATGCTCGAAAGCTTCTAGTTCTTCCTTTGTTGGAAGTACGCCCCAGATTAATAAATATGAAGTTTCCACAAAGGAACTTTTGAGTGCTAGTTCCTCAATGCTAATCCCGCGATATTCCAGCAACCCTTTTTGTCCATCGACGTAGCTAATGCTGGACAATGTAGCGGGAACACCTTCTAAACCTGGTTTGAATTCGCCGACGACCATTGCGATACCGTTTTGTGTGAGTTGAATCTATTCAAAGTACATTACCAGAAACCAAGAGAGTGTCACCGTCTTGACAAATAATCATTTAATCGCGACTCAGGCACTCCGGCGCTCAGAAACGGGTTTTTTCAACGGATTTGGCGATCGCACCCCTAGATATTTTCGCCCCTCTAACCCGGTTTCTGCGCCCGAAAATCTGGGTTTAAGAGGGCGATTCGCCGTTTCTAGGAGAGCAAAAACTTGGGCCCAGTCAGCCAGAACATTTGGCTGCGGCCGACTGGGGAGCCAGTTTCGGGGAGAATTAAGCCGATGATACCTGCTTTTTTGACAATCAGCGTGTCGTGCGATCGACCCCAAAGCAAAGTTTCAGCCCAATTGCCCAAATCTGGTTGGTGGCCCACTAGGGCCAAGCTGCGGTTCCCTGTTTCCTGCCACTGCTTGTACCACCTCAGCCAGTCCCCGATGTCTCCTGAAGGTGCGAGGGGGACGGATTCTTCTATTTTGGAACTCAGACCCCCTGACAGCAGGATTTGGGCGGTTTGTATGGCGCGCAGTAGGGGACTGGTAAGAATCAGATCGAACTGAATTTCGAGCTCGTACAGCCGCTGGGCGATTTTTCGGGTTTTACGATCGCCCTCTTTAGTTAGGGGTCGTTCCTCGTCTGTATCATATTCTTCGGGTTCCGCTGCGATGCCGTGACGGACTAGGTAGAGATGCACTGTGGCTGTCCTTTTTAATAGTTGTGCGATCGTACTTCCTTTGAGATTTGGTGCGATCGACATATTTTGATTATTCTACAACTGCATTGAAATCTCGCGCCGTTATCTGGTTTGGGCCTCGGCGCAAAAGCGATCGCGCCCTTGTCGTTTCGCATCGTACAATGCTCGATCGGCGGCGGCGATCAATTGAGCCGGCGATTTTCCCCTGCTGGGAACCATGCTAGCAATTCCCATGCTTACAGTCACGATCGCGCTCACATCAGATTGCTCGTGAGGGATTGCCAAATCTCGGATTGCGTCTCGGATCGACTCAGCAACTGCGATCGCCCCAGCAGCATCTGTATTTGGCAAGATAGCAGCAAATTCTTCGCCCCCGTAGCGCACAAACAAATCTGTGGAACGTTTAACGGCGGCTGCTGCGGATGAAGCCACTTGCACCAAACAAGTATCCCCAGCTTGATGTCCGTAGCGATCGTTATATCGCTTGAAATAATCTACATCCAACATAATCAACGAAAGCTGTTGTTTGCCCTGCATCAGTCGGTGCCATTCCAACTGCAACCGCTCATCAAAACAGCGACGGTTTGCTACTTGTGTTAACCCATCTGTCGTAGCAATTAATCTTTCTTGTTCCGCCAGGTTTCTGAGCATTTCCTCGGCCAGCTTGCGTTCTGTAATATCAGCAAAAGTCGTCACGACTGCATAGGGTTGAGACTCATTGAGATGGAACAGCGGCTGAGAATTAATCGAAATCCAAGTCAGCGTTCCATCCGGTTTGTGAACGCCCATCACCACATTCGATCGCCCTTGTCCGGTACGCAGCGTGAGCATTGCCGGATGCTGTTGGCCCGGGAACGGTTTGCCATCCTCCCGAACGGTTCGCCAGTCTAAATCTACGGATGTGCGCCCCATCATTTGCTCGGGGGTCAGCCCGAGAATCCTTTCGGCACTTGCATTACAGGCAGTAATTTGTCCGTCTGCGAGCTGAAGTACAACACCTTCTGTCATGCTGGTAATCACAGAACGGTAGCGTTCCTCGCTCTCCTGCAATTGACTCAGGAGCAGGTTTTTAGCATCAAACTCAGAAGCCAGATGCAGGCTGCCGGCCAGAAATCCGGCCATTAGTTGTAAAGTTTGAATATCTGACTCGCTAAAGGCACAGGGTGTAGCTGACAGGACTTTTAAGACCCCCACCCGCTCGTCCTGATAGAACAACGGAACAGCTACTATTGACCGAACGCCAATCCGCCGCCAGCGAACCATATCGATGCGCCCATCGAGTTCTGTATCCTTGCAGTGCAGGATTGCGCCGCTGAGAATACATTGTCCCGAGAGACTTGTGGCGACTTTCAGCCGGAATCCCACACAAGCCTCGGCGATACCCCGGGCGGCCCGATACACTAATTCCTCGCCTTCGACCATTTCAATCACGACTCCACCGGCACCGATCGATTTTTGAGTTCGATCGGCAATCACCGCCATCACCGCATCCAGGTTAGGATGGTGCAGCGCGATTTCCTGTTGGGTAGCAATCACCACAGCCAGACGCTGGAACTCTTGTTTTAATGCTGCTTCTGCTTGTTTGCGATCGGTGATATCCTTCATAAAGCAGTGATGCCCGATCGCTCGATCGCGATCGTCACAGGCTGTCACCATCACCAACTGCTTGTAAAAGATCGAGCCATCTTTGCGGATACCCCTAGCCTCAACCTCCACTCTGCCATCAGCTAGCATTTCTTCATAGGCCGCCACCAGCATTTCCAAATCTTCTGGATGAACCGTCTTCTCCCAATTCATACCAACCATTTCTTCAGGCACATAACCCGCTATATTCGCATAGGCTTGATTGATGCTGATATACCTGCCCCAAATATCCACCCGCGAGATCCCATCCACTGCATTAGCAAGAGCTGTGCTCATGTCTCTGAGTTCTGTTTCAGCCAATACCAGATGCGTAATATCTTGGGATGTGCCGAACAAGCGAATGACTTGTCCCTCGGCATTCTGTTCGGCCTGTCCCCGGCTTTCGATATAGCGAATAGAACCATTCGGCGGCAAGATTTTGAGCCGCAATCGATAGGGTTCTCCGCAAGTCAGCGCTCGTTCAACTACCTGATGTAGCTGTTGAGCGCTTTCGGGATGGTAAATCTCCAGATTTTCTTCATAGGTAGGTTCGCCCAGGGCTCTGTCGCGTCCCAAAATCTCGAACAGTTCGGGAGACCAAGTAATTTTACCCGTCATCACGTCCAATTCCCAGTTACCGATGTGGGCAACCCGCTGGGCTTCTGACAACCGAGTTTCACTTTGTTGCAGAGCGATTTTTGTCTCCTGGCGCGCGGTAATGTCCTTTTCGTTTACCAGCAACATCAAGTTACCTGTTACGGGGTCGTTGGTACACCGCACGTCCATCCCGTGCCACCGTATCCCCGCCACAGTCATCACTTGAGCCTCCGTGCTAAACACCTCACCCGACTTGACAACTGCCATGGCTCGCTCTCCTACCTGAGGGTCAACAAAGTGCCTCAGGAAAGCATTATCTGTCGCAGAGCCAGGGTGCAGCGCATCTCCATAACAGCGCAAGGCCGCGGGGTTTTGCAGCAGCGGTACCCCATCGAGGGCGTACAGCGAAACCATCAGCGTGGTGTGGCGGAGTGCCTCGATCGATCGCAGGGTTTCCGGCTCGATTCGATCGGTGGCGATCGTACCCTCCACCAACATCCCCAAACGCCCGCTGTCAATCCTGATACCAGAACACCGACAGCCGACAGAAACAGGCAAACCGCCGGGATAAAACGTCCACTGTTCGGACAAGGTTTTGCCTTGCTCAAACTGTTGCAGATAGCTCTGCAAGCGAATCCGAGTAGACTCCGACACATCGCTAAAGTTGCGGCCCGCGAGTTCTTCCCGCGTCGAAGCATTCCACAAATACAAGGATGCTTGGTTGGCCCACCACATTTGCAAATGCTCGATATCAAATATCCAGATCGGGTTTTGCAACAAGTCAAAAGCCTTGAGATGGACAATATCCCCGATCGGGGAACAGGCAAATTCTGGTTGCAGGCAATTTTGATAATTGACTTTTTCTGTATTAGTGGCTGTTTGATCCGGTGCTGTTTCCAGTTGGGGCGGTGGATTTGGCGCTAGTATCGGGCGGTGAGATTCTAGTTGCCACATCCTCAAGCCGAGCTGCACTGCAACGTGTTGCAGGATCTGAACGTCGAGAGGTTCCCACTGACGCGGACTGCTACATTGATGAGCAATCAACAGTCCCCAAAGCTTCGGAGATTGGTGCTGTTTGCCATCTAGCAAAATTGGTACAACTAAGTTGGCCTGCACTTGCAGGCGTGAGAGCAATTCGACATAACAAGCTTGAAGATGAGAGTTGTGAATATCAGCCATGCTGGTGGTTTGTCCCTGGCTGTAACGCTCTACCCAGGTTGTTTCAAAGCAAGGGTCATAAATTAGTTGTCCCTGGATGTGCGGCCACTCGCCACCAACGGATTCAGCCAATACTACACTATCCCCACGCGCTAGGAAGCGATAAATAATTACGCGATCTGCTTGCAGCAGCATCCTGGTTTGTTCTACCGCACCCTGCCAAATTCTCTCTGGTTCCGCAAACTCGTTAATTCTCAGTGAAATTACTGAAAGTTTTTCTAGAATATTCTCTAACGACCCAGAGAAAGCCTGTTTTGTAGACATCTCCATGTTGATTTTTTTATTCAGCCATTTTTTACTATTCTAACCTGCGCCAAATAAATACAACAATTTGTTGTCTTTTGGAGCGACGTTTTTTTGACTTAACACTAAAAGTAACAATTTATTTGGTTAACTAGGTAACTTTAAAAGAAAAAATATTTTTTATTTTATCTTCCCACGGCTGTATGTTGTTTGGTCTCGAAAGAGCTGACTTATAGGTTGCTTTTGACCATAAAATACCCACCCTGTCTTCTTAAAAATATCAAAAAAGAATATTTATTTTTATAAATTAGCAGATAAAGTATTCAATAAATCGCTCTACAACTGATATTATATCATCGGTCAATACCTTGTAAGAAAGGTTAGCAGTGAGGACTTTAGTCCTCGTACAAGGACTAAAGTCCTCACTACGAACCAAAGATGATTGTCCAGTTGAGACTTTTGCGAGAGCGGTAAAGAATGCGGTCTAACCTCGCAGCAACAGATTGCTCGGCATTCCCGGGGTGTTGCTAAAATCAAGACATTACCGACAAACTCCCGAGTTTAATTGTCGTAAACTGGATTATCTTTAGGACTAATTAAACTCATCAATTTTTGCTTGATCTGAGCATCGAACACTTCCCATTTGTGCCTTGCATAATCGCTGTTCTCATTGCCACCCGAAAGAAATCCTACCGGAATTTCAAAACCGCCCGCTTGACTTCTCCCACCGCCAAAAAAGCGTCCTTGAGCATCTTGACCGAAGGCTTCTTTAATGAATTCGTCGGGGTCGAGAGTTAGTTTGTTAGTTCGCAGCGAGCCGATTACTACTTCAATTTCTTCGTCTTTGTCGTGTACAATTGCGTAGACAACGGCTGTATGTACGTTCTCTTCTGTTACTAGAAAGTCCGCTGCTTGGGGAATGGAATCGCGATCGTCATAACGCAGGTAGCCAATACCGGCGATCGAGAAATTGTTCTGCACGATGCGGTGTTTGAGCGATCGCTCGATCGCATCCATCACCCATTTAGAACGAGAGGACTGCAACACCGCATTCAGCAACTGCGGGTCATAAAATCGGCTCAAATAAGCCGCAGCTAAGAAGTCCTCCTCCTGTGCTTGTCTGAGAGCATTCGTATCCGATCGCAAACCGTGCATCAAAGCTGTAGCGCACTTGACGTGCTGGCTGATACTGCCGTCGAGAGTTAGCATTCCAGCCTGGAAATACTCGGTCAAAATCGTGGCTGTAGCGCGGATATCCGGGCGCAAATCCGTAAATTCTGCGTTCATTTCCCCCTGCAAATTGTGGTGGTCGATGACGGCAGCGATCGGCACTCCAGCCCCTAAAATAAACTCAGTTAAGTTACAAGTCGTACCTTGGTTGTCAATAAAAACGCAGCCCTGAAATACAGACAAATCCTTAGTTTTTGTCGCTTCCAGCGTCCAGCGCTGCAACGGTAATCCTGTCAATTTAACTAAGGCAATATTTTCTTGGTGGCTGAGGGCGCCGGCGTAGATCATCTCGCAGAGGATATCGTACTGTTCGGCAATTAATTTGTAAGCCCAAGCGCTCGAAAGTGCGTCGGGGTCGGGAAAATCTTGCAATAATATTAACTGGCGATCGCCTCTGTGCCGATCGAACATTTGGTGCAATTGCTCGATTTTGCGATCGTGCAATTCCTCGCGCAGACTGGGGCGATGCTCTTCGGAAGCAACTTCGGCTTTGCTGCGCCGTTTCCCGGGCGCGCTGGCGGATTGTACAACCTCGCGGCTGGAGTCAACCTCAGCTTCGCGATTCCCAGAGGTTTCATCGGAATTGATCGGGGGGTGTTCTTTCATTGTTAAACATTAACCATTTATGTAATTTAGGACTTACACGCGAGTGGCAAAAAACCGGGTTGATGGACGAAAATTATGCGCTGTAGTCCATAGATTAGGCAAAAACCCGGTTTCTTTGATTTTGGTGCGTCCAGGACTGTAATTCTTTCAGGACTTGCGCCCCAAAAGCCCTTAAACCCGGTTTCTTTGTAGATGCTTCCTTGTCAGATCGCGTCCGGTCGATTACCATAACAAAAACCGTTCGTAGTGTGGACGCCAGGACGCAACATACTGCGGACTAAAGTCCACACTACGAACCTTACTGATTGCGGTCAATCGACCGCACACGATATCAAACCCAATATTTCTCACCAGCAACCGGAGTTAAGAGCGTAAATTGTCTCTTTAACTATTTAACTTTTTAACTCAAAACTATCCGGCGGGCACTCGCAGGCGCCCCCCTACAACTCAGCACTTGCGCAAAAAACCCCCGCGCTTTCTTGCGACAGGGGTTTTAAAGGCCGATTACATATTTTTGCCATTCTTGGTGCATACCGCTCTTAACGTGTCTAGTCACTTCAAAATAAAGACCGCTGTGAGGTTTCCTCGGTGGATAGCGCAGCAGCATTCCCGCTTCTTTTGGGGTGCGGCTGCCTTTATTGACATTGCAGCGCACGCACGCCGTAGCGAGGTTTTCCCAACTGTCGCCTCCCCCGCGCGATCGGGGAATCACGTGATCCAGGGTCAAATCGTCCCCGGTATAGCCACAGTATTGACAAGAGTGGGCGTCCCGGTGCAAGATGTTCCGGCGGGTAAGCGGAATATCCTTATAGGGAACTCGGACGTAATGCCGCAGTCGAATCACAGTTGGTAGCGGGAAGTTTGGCGCAATAAATTTCCCGTTATGTTCTACCTGTTCTGCTTTTCCTTTCAGCAACAAAACTACCGCTCTTCGCCAATTGGTGATGTTGAGCGGTTCGTAGGAGGCATTCAGCACCAGAACATTGCCCATTGTTGATTATTAAAGAGAAGATTTTTATTGATGCTAACACAGGTTCCAATTTAGGGGGGCGGGCGGGCGATCGGGCAAGGCGATCGCAAAAAACCGCGAACAACCGTACCTTTAGCCTATACCTTCGCGCCCGATCCCCTGCGGCTGCACGTATTTTCTGCCGCAGCGTTTGTAGCGCGAGTATTTTTCCCTGAGTTTAGGCGAATATAAGGTCAGTATGGGCGATCGGCAAAACTTTACACAATAAATTTTATTTTTTTCCCTAAATGCCTAATCTTCCCGGCAACCAGCAGCGCAACTTTTTAGAGTATTAGTAACCTTAAATTAAAAAGCTTATCACTGCCCATGAAATTTCGGATCTTAAAGTCAGTTTTTAGCGCGTCAATTATTGCCCTGGCAGCTCCGATTTTAGCAAACAGTCCCGCCTTTGCCCAAACCCCGTCATTCTTCTGCGGCGCGAATGGCGACCACCCAGCGACAATTGCTGTCCAACAAGGCAAAAATATTCCCGTTATTCTGTGGGTAGCCGATAACTATTTCAATGAATCGGGAGAAGACGCAATTACTCGGTGCACCCGAGTCTCGGGAATTCTCAACAACTCGCAACCCCAAGGAAGCTGGGATAATATTGTCACAGCAGGTGCATCCCCCAGCGGTCAACTAATTATTTGTGCAGCTAATCCTCAAGACGGTTCCTGTAGATTATTATATCAAGTACCCAAAGGGCAAAATCCCGAACAAGCCCGGCAAGAACTATTAAGAAGAGTCAAAAATCCTAATGTAAGTGTTTCGCCTGTTAAGGTAAATTAATAGCTATGAGTTAGCCAACCCGTAATCCAGGTTTGATCGTTCGGAATGCGAGTCCTCTGATTTTTAAGGGGAAAAACTCAAATCCGAACGCTCAAACTAATTGGCAGGTTTGATCGTTCGGAATGCGAGTCCTCTGATTTTTAAGGGGAAGGACTCGCATTCCAGGTTTGATCGTTCGGAATGCGAGTCCTCTGATTTTTAAGGGGAAAAACTCAAATCCGAACGCTCAAACTAATTGGCAGGTTTGATCGTTCGGAATGCGAGTCCTCTGATTTTTAAGGGGAAGGACTCGCATTCATCACTACAAACTAATTGGCGCATTGCGCACCCTACTTGCAGATAGTTGAAACCCTTCTCAAATACTCAGGTTGACTGCTGAGAAAATTGCAGCTTTGCTTCAGCAATTCTTCCAACCCTTCAACCTGTCTCAGCCAGACAGTGCCGTTGCTTCCAGCTACAGCTATTTGCTTACCATCTCGACTCCAACCGACACTAACAACATTCTCCTCAAACTCAAATTGAGCAACCTGTCGCCCCGCTAAATTCCACAGCCGCACAGTCTTGTCAATTCCCACTGTAGCCAGCCGTTCTCCGTCGGGACTAAAACTAATTGACTTCGCATCTAAATGCAACGTTTCAAATTCATTAACTAATACTTGATCTGACAAGTTCCACAGCCCGACTTTGCCGTTTAATGTTACTGTAGCAAAGCGATACTGCTGTTGAGCGGGACTGAAACTGATACCAATTGCCTGCACCGGCAGTGTTTTTTCCAGTTGTCCCGACAACTTCCAAATTCGCACAGTAGATTGGCTATCTAAAGTCGTCAAAAAATCACCACTAGAGCTAAAATTGACGCTTCTCACTAAGCCGTTATGACCGGGAAGCTTCACCCTCGACGAGCTTAATAATTTTGGCAGTTTTGACAACTCCCAAATGGCAGCACTGCTGTCTATTCCTGCCGCCGCTAACAACTTTCCTTCTGGACTAAAACTGAGACCGGTAACTGAGCCTTGAATTCCTTTAAGTTGAGAAATATTCTTACCTGATAAATTCCATAATTTAACTGTGCTGTCCCTTCCTGCGCTAGCTAAAAATTTCCCATCCGGGCTAAAGTTTACCATATTAACTGACTGCTGCCCAGCTTTCCATTCAGCAATCTTTTGCCCGGAAAAGTTCCAAAGCCGAACTCTACCGTCTATGCCTGCGGTTGCCAAAATTTGTCTGTCAGGGCTAAAACTGACGCTGGTAACTGCACCTGCATGAGCTTGCCACTTCAGCTTTATTTGCGGAAATGATGATGCTTCGATCTGCTGTTTATTGCTAATTTTATCGAGAATTACTTGTAAGGCTAACAGCGGTCTAGTTGCCGGATATTGTTCGAGGTGCGGTTTGTTTTCAAGCAAGCTTTTTAATCTTTTTCCCGAGGCTATCGCCCTCAACAAAGCTTCAGATAAAGCTTCGCTGTTTTCGGTCTTTTGAGATACCGCCAACAGTAAAGCATCGCTGCCATTTTGTTCGATTTCAATACTTGCTTGTGCGAGTTTAAACCGCTGGTAAGCGAGAGTTGAAAAGCCGATCGCCCCAATTAACGATCCTGCGAGTACCGCCGAACCGATCCCTATCCACTGTTGGGCTTTTCGCTTGGCTGCGCCAGCTTCACTCCAAGCTGTTTCGGCATCGCGCGCCGCTTGTTGGGTTTCTAGTTTAGCTGCAAGCAGCAGTTGATTTTGGTCGCTCAAAATCAGTTTTTGGCTGGCTGTCAAAAACTGAAAATCTTCGTTTCTCAAACTTTTATCTGCCGCCCAAACTAATGCTGATTGCAAATCTTCGCCTCGCAACAATTGGGAATCATCTTGAGAGTTAGAATTCAGCCAAACTTTTATCGCTTCCGAATAAGGCGAGAGTTTTTCTAATTTTTGGGCGATTAAGTCTTGGTTAAATACAGCTTGATAAATAGGATTAGAAATTGTGAGTTTTTCCCGGCGCTTGACGATTAATCCGCTTAATCGCAATTCCATTTGTTCCGCACTACCATCGGGGACAATTTCAACTTGCTGTAAAATTTGTTGATATAATCCGAGTCTTCTGATAATCCGCTGGTTTTCTCTAAAAAGCCGATCGCGAATTGTGGACAAATGTTCGGGAACATCCTGAGATTCCCAATTATCCACAATTTTCAAACGCACCACTTCCTCAACCCATTCTCGCGGATTTTGAATCCAATCTTCCTCCCCCCCTTGACAAGGGGGGGCTGGCGGGGGTGAATTTTCAAATAACCCAGTCTGAATGCGATCTTCCTCCCCCCCTTGACAAGGGGGGGCTGGGGGGGGTGAATTTTCAAATAACCCAGTCTGAATGCGATCTTGCTCCCCCCTTTGACAAGGGGGGGCTGGGGGGGGTGCATTTTCAAATAAAAGTTTGCACAGCTTTTGAGTCAAAAACGGTTGGCCGCCAGTCCAATACAAAACCTCTCTCAAAACTTCAGCAGAGTGGTCTGTCAGCTCTGCTAACCCGGCTGCTAGCGGTTGAGCTTCTGTTTCGTCAAAACCAGTTAATTCGATCGCCCTACCGATATTAAAAGGCGTGTTGCTGCTGACATTCTTGTCGCGGCACAAATCCGCCGGCGATGCTACGCCCAAGAGAGCCCACGTCAGGCGATCGAACTCTGAGTTATGGGCGCGCTTGTTGTAGCACGATCGAATTAAGGCCAAAAAATCGTCAGCGGGAAAATCCAGGGCGAGAATGCTGTCGATTTCGTCGATAAAAATGACAATATTGGTGGAAATATTGGCTAACAGTACAGTTTCGATAAATTCGCTCAATCTTTGAACCGGAGTTAAAAAATTGCGCTCGCGCCACCAAGTCCGCACATTGACAATATCCGACAGATTAAAGTTATTTTCGAGAATGCGTAGCAACCCAGCATACCACTGTTCGGGAGTCACGCCGCGGTTGCCAATTTCCGAAATGTCGATCGCAGCACAAGCAATTCCATCATATCTCAGCCGCTGAATAGTCCGCACCTGCAAGCTAGATTTGCCCATTTGGCGAGAATTCAAAACATAGCAAAATTCCCCCGCCTTCAATCCGTTATAGAAATCGTCATCTGCTTGACGCTGCACATAATTCGGAGCATTATTGGTGAGACTGCCACCGACTTGATAGTATGATGGTTTGGGATTTGTGCTCATTACATAATTTTTTACATAAATTTAATTGGGAGTGCGATCGCCAATCCTATCATATAATAAACTGAACCAATCAGCCCCTTACTTGGCGAAAATAAATGTTTAGTCGATCGCACTATCGCCCCAGAAACCCGGTTTCTTTGTAGATTTTTCGGAACCCAACCAAAAACTCGTAGAAACCGGGTTTCTTACCCCACGCGCTATCTTTTTATTAGATTCGGCATCTATGAATACTGAGTGGAGCGGCCACCATCACGACAAAGACCAATTAAGAGCAGAAATTTGGTCATCCTTGAAACAAAACAACGCATCAATTAGCGATCCATTCGGCCACATCCCCAATTTCGTCGGCGCCAAAACAGCGGCTGAAATGCTAGCAGAATCACAAATTTGGCAACAAGCCGCATCAATTAAATGCAACCCAGATTCGCCGCAAATTCCCGTGCGACTGCGCGCTTTGCAAGACGGAAAACGCTTGTATATGGCTGTACCGCGCCTGACAGACGATCGCTGTTTTGTCGAGTTAACCGCTGAAGATTTGTACAAGCACAATATCCCCCTAGCCGAAGCTGCGATCGCCAAAACAGCAGTCAAGTGCGGGCGGTTGGTGAGTTTTGCCCAAATGCAGCCAATTGACTTAGTAATAGTTGGTTGCGTAGCGGTAACGCGCCACGGTGGACGCACCGGAAAAGGTGCAGGATTTGCTGATTTGGAACTGGCGATGTTGCAGGAATTTGGATTAGTAAAAACTGATACTCCGATTGTCACAACTGTGCATTCTTTGCAAATTGTCGCAGATTCGCGCTTGCCAATGCAGCCTCACGATTGGGCGCTGGATTGGGTTGTGACTCCCGATGAGGTAATTGCAACCAATACAAATTATCCGCGTCCAACGGGATTAAATTGGGAAGAATTGCGGGCGGAACAGTTGGCAAATATTCCTATTTTACGAAAGTTGCAAGCGCAATTTATAGCTCTGAAAACGAACCGCGAAGGCGCTAAGAACGCGAAGTAAGAAAGGAAAAAGCAGGTAATTTCACAGCAGCATTATTCATGTGACTGCAATAAGTAAGGTTTGTAGTGCGGACGCCAGGACGCCATACGGCTGCGGACGCCAGGACGCACTACGAACTATCATTGTTATGGTAAGCGACCGGACATGATATAAAATCTAATTGGCAGCCATAATGCGCCACATAATGAAAACAGTCAAGCCGAGATAGCCAAACACGGTTATCCAATCTAGCCAATTATCGGAGGTTATCAAAAATATATCGTTCATGGGCTGCGTTTGCTTGATGATTGTTTTAGTATTTGACTGCATTTTACACTAAATCGGTTTTGAATACTTTAAACCTCTTGCACAAATCTTTGAGCGAGCCAAAAACCGCACATTTTAGGCAGATGAACGGAGATTAACGCAGATGTAATTTAAGAGAATTTGCTGTTTCTCCCAGAAGTTTGTCAGGGAATTTGACTCAAGTGCGATCGAAAATATTGTCGATACAGTTCACATCTCGGAACGCATTCGTTACCCTGCAATTTCACTAACCCCAAGCTATCTAATTTAAACGCCTGCATTGCCTTTAATTGAACGGGAGAATCTGCGGCCGCAATTTCTCTCATTCCTTGGGCTAATTCTGGATATTCTTCTAAATTCCACAATTGACGGCGCAGGTGGTCGTTATAAATTCCGCCATCGCTGGTAGCAGTTTCCTTTAATTGATCGAGCGTCAAATCCGATCGCGAAATGTGATATAATGCAACTCGCACTAAATACGGATGACCGCCGACTATTGCCGTCAGTTGCTCAACTTCGTCATCTGACCAATGCAAATTGTGGCGGGCTGCTAAATCTTGGATTTGCTGGTGGTTGAATTCGGGCAAGTCTACGGGTAAGCCGACGTTGAAGGGCGATTGATTGATGTTCATCGGGATGTAAACTTCGGTGGAGTGAACGACAATTAATCGCAGTTTTTTCCAGATGTCCCGCCGCTTCGATTCTTCGTGCCACGCCCGCAGCAGTCCTAAAAAGTCTTCTGCTATGTCGGGATATTGGAAAACGCGATCGATTTCGTCTAATCCTAAAATTAAAGGGCTGTCGATTTGCGGTAAAATGTATTTTTCAAAGTAATCTTTGCAGTTGACTTTGCTGCCAAAAATATCGTCCCAATAATCTTCTAGTTGATTGGGTAAGTGCAACTCGCGCCCGACGTAAGCGCAAAACCATTTTAAGAATTTATCTAAGTTGGCGAATACACTTTTATCTACTAACTGAAAAGTTAGCGGCACTGTGCAGTAACCTTGACGGGCTCCGTGATGCAAAATTTTTGCCATCAAGGAGGTTTTGCCCATTTGTCTCGGTGCTTTGATTCTAATTAAGGCGCTGGGCTGTACAATTGTTTGATAGCAGCGTTCTTCGATGGGCGGGCGTTCTACATAAAATTGAGAGGCGACATCGACTTGTCCTCCCGGTAATTCCGGTTCGGCGGCCGGTTGGGGTATTTCGTCGCTGCTAATTTCTAATACTTGCTTTTGCGTTAAATCTTCCGGTTGTTCTTTGACTGGTGCGGGAGTTTCTGCTAGCAGATTCAGCACTTCTTCGATCAGAATTGGAGTGTCGGCGCCCTTTTGCCATTCCCTCTGTTCGATTCGGTACAGATAGCCCCGCAAATCGTGGTTTAGGGGCGCGTTCAAGGGAAAACCGACGCGAATGGGTAAAATTATTGGTTTTTTGTCAGGACGCGAATCTTGCAGTTCTTTGGCTTGCTGGACTTGATATGTCAGCAGTTCGCTTTGGCTGACGGTTGGCGGTAATAGCAACAGCAAATAATCGCATTCTTTGAGGAAGTAGTTAATGCGATCGAACCAGTTGTCTCCCAATCTAATGTTATTTTCTGCTGTGAATACTGTATGTCCGATCGCACTTAAGGCCGTTTCTAGCTGTTTTCCTAACTCGCGATCGGGTTCGGCGCTGCGATAACTCACAAATACTTTAGCACGGATGCTGTTGCTGGCTGTATCGAACGCTGCGGGCAAATTGTCCGACTCGCCGACATCTTCGGCATCGTCTAGTTTAGCCGATCGGTGGTCGCCAGCGGTCAGAGTCAGCTCAAAAGCCGCGAATAATTGCCGCAGTTTGCTGAGATCCGCACCTTCTCTACCCTGCTTAATTTTGCTGACTGTATCGATACCGACGCCAGACTCGGCCTCGATTTCCGTCAGAGTACCTCTAATGTTATATCGGTCTGACCATTCTTGGAGCGCCTCGTTAAGTTTCTTTAAGCCCTGGGCTGTGAGAATTCGACCGCGAGATCGTTTTGATTTGAGCACTTCGGTTGCACTGAAAGGGGAACGAATCTAGGAAGTTTAACGCCTTAAGTCCCTATTTTAGGCGATTTTAAGGCAGATAGTCAGCCCGCCAGAATTTAAGGAATTTTACTACGCCCCGGGTTTTTGGGCGATCGATCTCCTCAAACTCCTTCCTGATAACGGCTTCAACCTCTGAATATATTTGAAAATAAAAAACTTTTCTTAACTCCCCAATCTCCCCTGCGACTAACCACTGTTTTTTTTAGAGTTGATACATCAAGCCAAAAAGGAGCATCAAAATGAGTAAAATTTTACACAGACTGGCAATGGCCGCTTTAGGAACCGCAGCAATTTTCACAATTAATACACTTAACAATTTAACCGAAGCATCAGCGGCTGATAAATTTGACCAACAACCAGAGATTCATCAAAATACAGTTTTTTCAATTCCCGTACCCAGTCACTTTCATAAATAGGCAAACTCATTCATTTGGTTAAGGAGAAATTATGAAGTCTACACTTTACTCGCCAACAGATACCGCTACCAAATCTGATTTAGTTGATGCTGATGCAATTGATGCCTGCACTGCACTTGCGTGGGTTGAATTGGTAGCGTTAGATAACAGCGCTCTCACGGGTGATGATTGGCTGGTTCTGTGCGATGATATTGATAGCGGGGAAATCTACCGCGGTTGGTTTCTCTGGCACGATCGCGAAGTTAGCGGTAATTGGGAAGCTTACGACCATTTGAGCGATCGCCGATTTGTCGCCAAAAGCAAAATTTTTGCCGAAAGTGCGATCGACTCCATCGAAGATGCCAGAAATCGCGCGATCGTACAACTAGAATTTGTGCTTTAGAGCACATACAATTCGCGCCGAAGAAACAATGATTCTGCGGAGACAATTCGCGACTGCATAAACTTTCGTCCCTGGGCGAAACGAGAATAAACAGGTGTCATAGAACCGGATGCGATCTAATTTCCGGAAACCGAATATTCTCAAACAAAATAATAAAAATTACGGGTGCGTGCAAGAGTTAACTGTATGATGCTAGGTGGTTCGCCTCGAAAGCGGTTGAGAACAATGTGACCGCCGCTTTCTCGTTGTAGCCGTTAAACTCTTACTCCTCACACATGACTTTAAAACTGCGATGGCTGTTGCCGGCTTTAATTAGCGTTTTGTCGATCGCCCTACCTGCAAAAGCTGATACACTAACATCCTGGCACTTCGACACCCGCCAAAATCAACTGAATTTAACCACAGATTCAGGAGTTCAACCAGAAGTTAAACTAATTGCCAATCCCACCCGCCTAATAATTGACTTGCCGGGAATAGTCTTAGAATATCCCGAAAGTCCTCAAAATTACAACTCAGCTATTCAAGAAATTAGAGTTGGGCAATTTGATAGCGAAACCACCAGATTAGTGATACAATTAACTCCCGGTTATAAATTAGACCCGCAAAAAGTCCGAGTAATTAGAGAATCTGCCACTCGCTGGTCATTTCAGTTACCCAATCCCGAGCAAATAGCCAGCAACGAGTCTTTTCAACCAGCAGCTATTACCCAAGTAGAACAAAAATCCGGTCAAGTGCCCCTAACTGTTGCTGAAGCAACTCCCAGAAACTATGCTGCTGATTTGGCGATGCGCGCCGGTTCGGAGATGAGCGCGATTAAGCCACAAGTCGAAAGTGCGATCGCACAGTACAAGTCCCTCAGCGCCGGAATGTTCTTTCTGGATTTGGATACAGGAGACTATTTGGATATCAAGGGCGATCGAGTATTTCCGGCGGCGAGTACAATCAAATTGCCAATTCTAATTGCATTTTATGAAGATGTAGATGCTGGCAAAATTAGCCTCAACGAAACATTAGTCATGAAGTCAGACTTAGTAGCCAGCGGTTCTGGAACAATGCAAGACGAACCAGATAACACTCGGTTTAGCATCAGAGAAACCGTAGATAAAATGATTACGATCAGCGACAATACAGCCACCAACATGATTATCGAACGTTTGGGGGGAATTGCTAAACTCAACGAGCGTTTTCGCAGTTGGGGATTAACTGATACGAGAATTCGCAATTGGCTCGGCGATTTTCAAGGCACAAATACCACAACTTCTCTGGATATGGTAAAATTGCTATCCATGCTATCTCGCGATAAATTAGTTTCCGAATCAAGTCGGGAACAGGTTTTAGAATTATTGCGGCATACTACAACTAGAACTTTGTTACCTTCTGGTTTAGGACGAGGAGCCGTGATTGCTGACAAGACTGGAGATATCGGTTTTGTAGTTGGCGATGCCGGGATTATTGATATGCCCAATGGCAAGCGTTATTTAGCTGCAATTTTTGTCAAACGTCCTTACAATGACCCGATTGTCAGAGATTTTGTGCGGCGGATTTCGCGGATTGTCTACAATTATTTAGACCAACCTGCGGCGCAAGTATCGAATTAAGCTGTGGCGAATTTCTCGTTTTCAGGCTCTGCCTGGAAATGAATACCAGGAGGCTCTGCCTCCGGTAAAATGAGACTAGAACTAGAAAACTAGAAAGAGCGAGGCAGAGCCTCTAGATATGCGTTACCAGGCAGAGCCTGGAAACGAGATTAAACGAGAGTAAACGAGATTAATATTATTGCTAGCGAAAGCGAAGCAATCCCCAACTCTGAGATTGCTTCGCTTCACTCGCAATGACAAATTAGATGATTGAATGACTAATGACTGCGGACTAATGACTAATGACTGCGGACTAATGACTACTCTTTCCGCTCGATAACCACAGTTAAATGAGCCACAACTGCCCCAACTGTCGCCAGCACAGCAGCAATTGGAAAGATTACACTCCCTGCAACGCCACCTACCAATCCCGCCATTAGGGGAATGTCTGCTAAAATCCGCCCTTCTGAGTTTTTGATGACGAGGCGGCGGAGTTTTCCTTGCTGAATTAGTTCTTTGACTTTACCAATTAAACTGTCAGCGCTAATCTTAAATTCTTCGACTCTAACTTTTTCCTCTGTTACGAACTCTGAGGTGAATAAAGGAGTTTCAACTGTTGGGTTGGCTGAATTTCCGGCCGCTGCTGTTTCGTCTTGCAGGATTGTTACTTGTTGTTCTAGTTGTGAGTTCATTTTGTGTAGGGCGGGCGAACACCAGCCGTTTAATTTCTATACTTCTATCTTGTGCGATCGCACTTTGCAACGACAGCCAAGAAAACCCTACAAGCTACATTCGTACTTTCCCCCCTCGCCTTTTAACTCAAAAGATTACCTCTGTTGACAGTGGACAGTTGGCAGTTGACAGTTGACAGTGGACAGTTGACAGTTGACAGTTACCAATGCCCCATGCCCAATGCCCCATGCCCCATGCCCAATGCCCCATGCCCAATGCCCCATGCCCCATGCCCAATGCCCCATGCCCCATGCCCTATGCCCTATGCCCTATGCCCAATGCCCAATCACTAACTTATTTGTGTCGAATTAGCTCATAAATTTCCACATAGTCTTTAGCTGGATATTTCCACGAATTATCGCAATTCATGCCTTGAATCATCAGTTTTTCAAATTCATCATGGTAGTCATACCACAATCCGATCGCCCGATCGATCGCCGACTCTAAAGCGTAGTAGTCCGTTTGGTAAAATACGTAGCCGTTGCGCTCGGACGGTAGGTGGCTGGTGTCGTAATCGCGATCGAACACTGTATTCACCAAACCGCCCACACCCCGCACCACAGGCACCGTACCGTAGCGCAACCCGATCATCTGAGTCAGCCCACAGGGTTCGTAATTGCTCGGCACCACAATAATATCCGCACCCGCGTAAATTAAGTGCGACAGTTCCTCATTAAAACCCAGTTCCAAATGGCAGTCGGGATTGTCATTTAAAACCCATTTTTCGTGCTGGAAATGCGAGTTAATTCCCGCTTCTGTCGCCGAACCCAAAAGCACGAATTGCGCGCCTTTGCTCAGACAGTAATAAATTGCGTGGTGGAGGAGGTGAACGCCTTTTTGGTCGTCCAAACGACCGATAAAGGTAATCAGAGGCTTGTCAGCATCGCGCAGTAACAGCCGATCGCGCAAAGCTGTTTTAGTTTTAGCTTTTCCTGCCAAATCATCCGCAGTGTAGTGCTGCGGAATGTAGCGATCGCTCTCGGGATTCCACACGTCGTAATCGATGCCGTTGAGCACCCCGCGAAACTTGTCTTGATATATGTGCAAAGTATGTCCCAAGCCGTAGCCGAACTCGCCGACGTGAGCTTCCCAAGCGTGGTGCGGCGAAACTGTCGTCACAAAGTTCGAGTAGACAATGCCACCTTTCATAAAGTTGATGGCAAAAGGGTTAAAATTATCTCGGAGGCGATCGTACTGAAAATAATAATCATCTCGATTCAAACCCGTTGCTTGCAAAACCTCGCTGCCGCCCATACCTTGATGTTTGAAATTGTGAATGGTATAGCAGACTCGCTGATTTTCCATCCAATTGTATTTATAAATTTCAAACAGCATAACTGGAATCAAACCAGTTTGCCAATCGTGACAGTGAATCACATCCGGGCGCTTGTTGCTTCTGAGCAAAAATTCTAAAGCAGCTTTGCTGAAAAATGCAAACCGCATATTGTCATCATTGCAACCGTAATAACAGCCTCGGTTAAAAAAGTTATCTTGCGATCGAGGTTCGATGAAAAAGCACAACACCCCATGCACCCAGCCACAGTACACATCGCATAGGATTTCGCCATCGTACCAGGGTACCGCCAGATCCCGATAGGCATCGTGCAGCCCCCAAATATGGTCATACCTCATGCAGTCGTACTTGGGCAGAATAATCTCGACGGCGTGGCCGGAATTCTGCAACTCCCGACTCAAACCATAAACTACGTCGCCCAAACCCCCTGCTTTGATGACGGGGGCGCACTCTGAGGCAATTTGTACGATGTACATTTTTTTTGCTTACTCCTGGATGAATCAAAAAATATTTTCTTAACTTGACAAAGTATATGATTTCTCGGCAAATAAGCAAGTCGCTCGTTGGACATAAAAGGGCGATCGAATTTCCGGCTAGCAGAATTCGGGGCTGTAGCCCATAACCGCAGAGGAGACAAAGGACACATCCGCGGCCAGCCTCAAAAATCCACACATACCTCATGCGATCGCATTTGTCAAATAAATAGTTTAATTTTTTTTTCCGAAATTGCGCGAAAATTTATCCCGCGATGCTGATAACTGATTTAGAACTTACGCACGAATAGCTAGAAACCGGGTTGGATGGACGAAAATCCTTCGCGCCAGCCACAAAATTAGGTAAAAACCGGCTGGTTGAACCTCGACTGCGCTCATTTACCCCTGGCTTCTTTAGTTTTGATGCGTAAGTCCTGCAAACATCAATTCAGGGATTCTATCTTGGAAATTCAACCCACAAATGCCGTACCCAGCATTCATCCAGAGACTCTTCAGGAGGCCCTCGCCGATGCCGGATGCCAAGGATGAGAAAAACAGTTTAAGCCAACAACTCCAAAAGCTAGTTGCTGAGGCCTGTTCGCATCCGCCCAAAAGCTTGATGCGGCGCCAAAAACTCAGCGAGATAGTGAGGCTGATTGTCAAATCCGGCAAACTTTGGCAAGAAGGTACGCCTCATTATCACGATGCCTTGCAGCAAACTTGGGTCTATTTTTGTCGCAATGTTTGCGAAGCCAACACCGCCAAAAAACCTTACGATCCGCATTTGGGTAGCGTCATTACTTGGCTGGATACATACCTGAAGAAGCGGCTGCAAGACTTCAGCAACGAACGAAAACAGGAGAAAGTTATACGCGATTTACAGCCAATTTCAGCAGACTCAGAAGCACTCGCTCTCATCAATAATGTCGAAAATCCGCCGACTCATTCTGACAGTCCGCTAGTTATCCTAGAAGAGACTAAAAAATGGGTGCTGGCAGATCCCGAGGGAGAGTTAAGAAGCGTTCACATCAAAAAACGTCCCGATGTCACTTGCCAAATTTTAATTTTGAAGCGTCTTCCTCCCGAGACTTCTTGGGAAAATATTGCTCTTGAATTTAACTTGCCAGCGTCAACCGCGCCCAACTTTTATAAAAGAGAATGTTTGCCACGCTTGCGAAATTTTGCCAAAAAGCAAGGATATATAGAATAGAGGTATAGCCTTTCTAGCTCTCATATTCGGGCATAGGGCATAGGGCATAGGGCATCGGGCATCGGGCATCGGGCATCGGGCATCGGGCATCGGGCATCGGGCATCGGGCATCGGGCATCGGGCATCGGGCTATGGGTATAGGGTATAGGGTATAGGGCTATCCTCACCACGCTTGAGAACCGCGATAAGTAGTAAGACTTACGCACGGTAGATCAGAAACCGGGTTTTTTACGAAAAGCTTTCGCCGTAGTCTTCAGATTAGATAAAAAACCCGGTTTCTTTGGTACAAATGCGTAAGTCCCGAGCCACTCAAGGGCAGGCAGGATACCTAGCATCGTCAAAACATATTAACCACAGGAATATCACCATGAATAATAACGTTGAAGATATCAGGCAATCATCTATTCCACTGCCCATTACCACCGCAGCACTGCGGCTTGCAGAGAATTTTTCAAATATTGTAGGATTGATAACACCAGAAAAACAAGAGCAAGTTTATTTCAACACTTTAGCTGTATGTGCAGTAAAAGATTATATGGAAATGATGGATATTCCTACAGACTTGAATGCCAGCGACAGTTGGAACCCTGCCATGCGCCTTTACACCGATGCAGCAGACTTGAAATTAACTCAATTTGGCTATTTGGAATGTCGCCCTGTGAAGTCTGGGAAGTTTTGTGACATTCCGCTAGAAATACCGGACGATCGCATTGGTTTAGTAGCAGTTGAGATTGATATAACGCGGCAAGAAGCTACTTTGCTGGGATTTATGGAAAGTGCAAGCGCTGGTGAGTTAGCGATTGAAAAATTACAAAGTGTTGAAAAGCTACTGCTACATTTGGATTGTCTGGAACGCGGCAAAAAAGCTGTACAACTCAGCCAGTGGCTGCACAATATTTTCGAGGTTGGTTGGCAGTCTGTAGCAGAAATTTTAGTACGGGCAGAACCTAGTTTAGCTTTTCGCTACGGTAGCGCAGTGGTGCGGGCTAAGACAATCTATCTCACACCAGATACCTCGGAACCACCATCAACAACCTTGAACTATTTTCACCGACAACCTAATTTAGATAGGGGTGTAACAGAACCAGTCGAATCTGTAGCTTTGCTAGTGGCGATCGCACCAACAACTGATACTGAAATCAATATTAAAGTACAAGTGCATCCGATCGCCGGGGCAGACAGCTTGCCGCTCAATCTGACTCTGAAACTCATCGACGGCGAAGGAACCACTGTCATGGAAGCTTGTGCCGTCAAAAAAGACAACGGCTGCATGACGCTGGAATTTGCTGCCGATCGCGGAGAATGTTTCAGCGTTGTGGTAAAACTGAAGGAAATCTGTATAGCAGAGAATTTTGTTGCTTAAATCTTCCCGCTGCTTATCAGTTGTTATCCATGGAACAATTAGTTGTCTTAAAGCTAGACGATCACTTGACAAAAGGCGTGCGAGCTGCTCTGGAAATCGGCCCGGAAGGAGAACGGGCCACGGTAGAAATCCAAGCTGTCCTGCCTCCGAAACCAGAAATAGCGGAAAATTACGATCGCTGGCAGTCAGTCTACCGCAGTTTGGGAGATTTCCGCATTAAGCCGATCGCAATTACCATTACCGAATCTCGTGCAGCACAGTTGTCCAAGTGTCGCGAGTTGGCGGAACAATTAAGCCTGCAAATCAATAGCTGGCTCAACTGCGAAAAGTTTCGCAAAGTCAAAGAAACATTGCTCGAACAATTAAGCCCGTCGGACACAGTTCGATTTTTAATCAAAACTGACGACATCGTTTTGCGGCGTCTGCCTTGGTACTGTTGGGATATTTTCGATCGCTACCCGCAAGCCGAAATTGCTTTGAGCGCCACAGCTTATAAAAAACTACCGATTTCCGATCCCCCTAAATCCCCCTTAAAAAGACCCACTTTAAGTAAATTCTCCCCCCTTTTTAAGGGGGGCTGGGGGGGATCTCCGGGTTTGGAAGAACGCTCTATAAATTGCGTAAAAATTTTAGCAATATTGGGAAATAGTGAAAATATTGATATTGAACAAGACTGCAAGATTTTGGCAGAATTGCCATCAGCAGAAATTACTTTTTTAGTAGAACCAAGCCGCTCTTTAATCAGCAAAGAGCTTTGGGAAAAACACTGGGATATCTTATTTTTTGCGGGACACAGTTCTACCGACAGCGACGGTCGATCGGGTAATTTTTATATCAATAAAACCGAGAGTTTAACAGTAAAAGAGCTAAAAAACGGTCTCAAGCTAGCGGTTAGCAGCGGCTTGCAGTTGGCTGTTGTGAATTCTTGCGACGGATTGGGCATAGCGCGGCAGCTTGAAGATTTGGGCATCCCGCAAACGATCGTGATGCGAGAACCGGTGTGCGATCGCGTTGCCCAAGATTTTTTGAAGTATTTTCTCGCCTCTTTTTGTGGCGGGGAATCTTTGTATGTGTCAGTGCGCCTCGCGAGGCAACGATTGGCAGAATTCGAGTCAGAAATTCCCGGCGCGGATTGGCTGCCGGTTATTTGTCAAAATCCTGCTGCAACTCCGCCGACTTGGCAAGAGTTGCTGCACAAACCAGAGGTAAAAATCGACGACAAAAATTCGCGGTATTTGTCTTGGGAGTGTCGCTTGAGTATGGGGGTGTTGGCGATCGCCATTAGTGCTGTTTCTGTCACGGGAATGCGATCGTTGGGCTGGCTGCAAGTATGGGAATTGCAAGCTTTTGACCAATTGATGCGCCTGCGTCCCGCCGAAAGCTTGGATTCGCGTTTGTTGGCGGTGGAAGCAACGGAAGCGGATATCGAAAAATACGGCTTTCCCCTGCCGGATGGGACGATCGCCCAAGCAGTGGAAAAATTGGCACAGTATCGCCCGCAAACCATCGCCCTGGATATCTTTCGCCCTCGCCCTGTAGGAGTCGGTTATGCAGCACTAGCTGCTAGCTTTCAGAGAGATAAAAGTTTAATTGGTTTGTGCAGCGTCAAAGAAACAGGCAAACCCAACAAATGCGGCATTAAACCACCGCCTGCACTCCCAAAAGAGCGCCTCGGCTTCAGCGATGTGGTAGTAGATGCGGACGACATTCTCCGCCGCCACTTGCTGTTTATGCAGCCGCACAACACCGATCCTTGTACTACAGACCACTCTTTGAGCGTGAGGGCTGCCCTGCATTACCTAGCAGCAAAAGGCATCAAACCGCAAACTCTGGCAGGGGACAAAATAGGGCTGGGAAAGGCTATTTTTACACCGATTCATGGCAGTACAGGCGCTTATCAAAATTTAGATAATCGCGGTTTTCAAATGATGCTCAATTACCGATCGCCCCCAAATTTTATTCACCGAGTTACGCTGGCAGAATTGTTAGCAGGAAAAGTCAGTCCCAATTTGATAAAAGACCGAATTATTTTTATAGGCGTGACGGCGCCGATTTCCCATCCCGATTATTTTTTCACGCCGTACAGCGCGCGAGAAATACCTTACCAGAAAATGCCGGGAGTGTTACTTCAAGCGCAAATGTCGAGTCAAATAATCAGCGCTGCTGTGGATGGCCGCGCGCTGCTGCAAATTGCTCCTGTGTGGCAGGAAATGCTGTGGATTTTGGGCGGTGCAGCAGTTGGTAGCGCGATCGCGATTGTCAGCCGGCGCAGGCTGTTTGCGGTGTTGGGGGCGATCGCTTTTGCGGGGATTTTGGGCGGGGTTTGCTGGTTTTTGCTGGTGCGGGGCTGGTGGGTGCCTTTGGTACCGTCAGTTGTGGCAATGGTAGGGGCGTCTGGTATTGCGATCGTCTGTAAGCGAGTCTAAAATGTATGAATCTATTAGGCGATCGTAATTAATAAAAAATCGAAATTTTTGTAGGGGCGGGTTCGCCAACCATCTCTGAAACCCACAAACAATCTCATAAACCCGCCCCATCTCCGCCCTTATTTACATCAATATGATTTTACAATAAAATTTTTACAATAAATTTACCGTACATTTTTATTATTGGTGGGTGGGGGCGGGTTTATGATATTATTCGTTTTTACCGTAAATTTTTGGCGAACCCGCCCCTACAAATATTAGACTTGCATTGCATAAATCTTTGATTAATACAGTTACCGCAGATTTCAAGCAGATGAACACAGATGCAACGCAGATTGTTTTAAGATAAGAGAGTGAATAAATGCCAGAGGTCTCTTGTACATTTTTGTGGATGTGGATTGACTATCTCGTTCATTTTTAGCATAAATGGTTGGCGAGGGAACCCCTACAAATAACGATAAATAATACAGGATGCCTCTTCCGCCCCAAATGAGGAAGAAAGAGGACTTTCATACAATCGCTCAATTAGAAAATATCCTATGATTGCGAGCGTTCGGAGCAAAGGTGTAACCGTATCCGCGAATTGTTTGAATGAAATTTGGCACAGCCCGATCGACTTTCGCCATTTTTTTGCGAATCTGGCCTATATGCACGTCCACCACTCGCTCTTCTGATGCGTCATTGGATTTCCAGCCCCAAATTTTTTCGATTAGCTGTTGGCGAGTCCAAGCTTCATCCGCATGAGTTGCCAAAAAACACAATATCTCATATTCTAATTTGGTTAGAGTCAAAGTTTTATCCTGCAATCTTACCTCCCTACTCATTAAATCGATTTCGAGTTGACCGCAGACAACGCTGCGCGGGTTGACGGTTCTCCCCCGCCGCAACAAGACTTCTACTCTAACTGCTAATTCTTCAATACTGAACGGTTTGCACATGAAATCGTCAGCACCTGCTTTCAGGATTTTAATTCGATCTTCTTCGGCGGTGCGGCTGCTGAGAATCGCGACTAACACATTCGTCCGCTTTTGCATTTCTTGACAAAGTTTATAGCCTGTAGTGTCGGGCAAATTCCAATCTAAAATTACCAGAACTGGGTTGAATTCATCAAAGATTTCTAGAGCACTTTGGCCGTCGGCGGCAAATTTTACTTGATATTGCCGGTTCAGAAAGCGGTAGAGGAGATTGCGGACTGGGGCGTCGTCTTCTACAACTAGAATTTTGGTGTTTTGAGCGGCAGATATTCTCATAATTTTTGACTCACTTGTTAATGCTGCTTTCGCTAAGTAGTAATATCGCGTTCGGTCGATCGACTATCATACGATTGGTTGTTAGTGAGGACTTCAGTTCTCACGATCGGAGGACTGAAGTCTTCATGCCAATCAGTTTGTAGTGCGGACTTCAGTCCGCTCTCAAGCTGCGGACTGAAGTCCGCACTACGAACCTTGCTGATTGCGGTTAATCGATCGCACATGATAGGACTTATCCTGGGGAAATCGCCTTTCTGTGGAGATTTCAGCGAAAAAACTAATTTTTTCGCGGGAATTGGCAATTCTTTACAATATTTAACCGAAACTCCCCATCAGGTTTCGCCGATTAGCGTGAAAGCTGCCCAATCTCTGGGATTTGGGTGCTGCTGCATTGTTTGGAGCATGGCGCGGCGCAGGGCTTGAGCTTTGTTGCCCGTTCGATCGAGATTTTGATAAAATTTCACCATCAAATCGGCTGTAGGAGCATCCGGTACCGCCCACAAAGACACAATCACACTGGAGGTACCAGCCGAAATTAAAGCGCGAGACAAGCCGATCGCCCCGTCACCGGTAATCCGCCCCAGGCCCGTATTGCAAGCACTCAAAACTACCAAATCCGCCTGGAGGTGCAGGTGCAAAATTTCCTCAGCCGTCAGCAAACCGCTATCAGTTTCATCCGGTGCAAAGGCGATCGCGCTGCCGAGCCCGCGAGTGCGATCGAGCAATCCGTGGGTGGCAAAATGGACAATGCGGGCTTTTGACAACCGCTGGAGTACGGCAGCTTTGGTAGCAGAATTGCCCGTGAGGGCTTGGGTATGGAACAATTGGGCGATCGTCTTAGCTTCGGTTTCTGAATGCGGCAAAGCAGATAACTGCTGCGGAGGTTGGCCCGGTACCAGAACAACTTCAGGCATCGTCGGATTTCCTACTACTAATACCAAATCCGGGTTTAATGCCTTTGTTGTTCTTAACTCTGTTACTCTTAAGTCCGCGTCGGCGTCCAGGATTGTTTGTATAGACGCGGTTTCAACCGCCGAGAAATCTTGCCGTTTTTGACTGGTTAATTCCAGAATTTGAATTGCAGGAGCCGTCAAAATAGTATGTTTTTCAATTAAGTATTTCCCAGCAGCATCTTGCAGCGCCGGAAACGGAACTAAAAACAGTTCGCCTTGAGGAATAAAGATAATTCGAGCTTCTGGCTCGGTCGGCAACAAGTCAGCAATCGGTTCAATTAGTAGTTGATGAAGTTTTTGCAAGCGAGGGTGATTGGTGAGGCTAGATTGCACTTTGGCTGTGACATCAATTGCAGGTCTGGGAATAGTTAACCCTTTGGGAAAAGAGGATTGCCAGAGCGATAGAATGTTGTGATTTGCATCCACAGATATTACGTGCCAAGGTTCCCAATTCGGGGCATCATCGTGGAGTTTGACTAAATCGCCTGGGTGAATTTTTAGGGTGGGATTGAAATCGCGATTCCTGATGCCGATCGCCTCGCGAGAGTCCGCAACCAGCTCTTTGAGCGGAGTATGTTCGTAGTTGAGGTCAACTTGGCGGAAGGCAATTTCACCCGCGGGCGGAATTACCCAAATAAACAGTTCTTCTAAAAAAGAAATCGAATATTCCACAAAAGTGGCATTTTGTGCTTTGGCAATTTCTTGAATGCGAGCGATGTTAGGCGGCTCAATATCGGGTATCGCATCTGAATTGGCAGATAACCGAGCACCCAGTAATTCTACAAACGCCCGCGCCCGCCCCCGCTCCGCAATTTCCAGCGCCTGTTTGGTTTTTTTCTGGACGATCAGGGCTTTTTCTAAATGGCGGTAAGTTGCGGCTTGGGTTTCAAAAATAGATACTTTAAAGTTATCGCGATCGCTCAATTTTCCCCGCAGCGATTCCCAAATTTGAATTGCATCGCCCAAGACTGTTTCAGCTTCTGCAAACTTGCCAAAGTCAAATAAAGCAAGTCCTAAATTGTTGAGAGTTGCCCCTTCTGATGCCGTTTCGCCGATCGCCCGCGCGATCTCCAAACTCTTCCGGCTGTATTCGATCGCCCGCTGATACTGCCCCAAACAGCGGTAAGCATTGCCCAAATTTCGCAAGGAAGTCGCTTCCCCAGAGCGATCGCCCATTTCCTGTTGAATATCTAAGGATTGTTTGTAGAATGCGATCGCCCGCAAGTAATGCCCCAAATTACTGTAAGCATTACCCAGAATCACCAAAGCATTAGCTTCTCCAAAGCGGCTCTCAATTTTCGGTGCAAGATTCAGGGACTTCTGACAGTATTCGATCGCCAATTGATTTTGTCCCAGAGAAACGTAGGTACGTCCCAAAGCATTTAAGGAGTTCAATTCTCTATGCTGAGAGTAGATTTTTCGCGCCATATCTAAAGACTGAAGTTGGCATTCGATCGCCTGCTGGTATTCGCCAAGGGAATGATATGCACTCCCCAAATCGCGCCAGGAAATAGCTATTCCCCCATAGTTTCCGATTTCTCGATGAATATTTAAACACTGCTGGTGGCACTCAATTGCTTGCAAATATTCCCCCTGGGCATCGTAAATACTACCCAAAGCATTTAGAGACTCAGCTTCTCCAGGGCAGTCGCCGATATCTCGCTGAATATTTAGCGCTTGCTGGTGACAGTAAATTGCTTGCGAGTATTCCCCCAGCGAACTGTAGATATTGCCTAGATTGTTCAGAGAATTCGCTTCTCCGTAGCCGTTGCCGTTGTTTCTATGAATATTGAGCGACTGCTGATAGTATGCGATCGCCTGCGAGTATCTTTCCACAGGAATATTATCATTGTCCGAGAAAGAATCTTGCGCGGAGTGCGGTATTTCCAATCCCTTCGGAATGTTAACAAAAAATTTCTTATAAATCGGAGACTGAATCGATCGGTAAATCGACAATATATCTGCTGCCGATAGCGCCTGTTTGTAGAGTCTCATATCCCCAATATTGCCCCGAAAAATGCCACCAAAATCGTCCGATCGCCTGCCAACAGTCAGAGGCATACTATTGTTGAGTGAACCTTGTTGGTATATTGGTCTGAACCGCCAACCTACTTCCTTGCCATCGACATACCAGCACCCTCCATTCATGCGATCGCGATCGACTGTTACCGCAACGTGATGCCATCGATCGTCGCTAACAACTGGGAAATTAGCAATTTTTTCGTAACGATCGATGGCACAGTTTAGCCAACTTTTTTCATCCGCCATTTGCAGGTTAATTTTGCCCTGATAAACAAAGAAAGCCCAGCCCCGTAAAGGGCCAGAATTTTGAATCCGTTTATCGATAATCTTGGCAATACCCAAATCACTCGTGCGAATCCACGCACAAACAGAAAAGTCTTCCGTGCCTACATCCAGCAAAGGAGTCACTGGGAAAGTAACGTAACCTCCAGTCAGCAACAAACTTTCCGGCGGCCCGTTTGGCGATGGCTCAACAGCACGGCAAACGCTGTCAATTAAGCGTGCTGGAGGGAGATCCGGGCGATCGCTCGCCAAGTTCCCCGCTGCGTCAAATGACCAAAGGGCGATCGGCGCTGTATTGAAAGTATTGTAGGCGCTTAATATCGGGTATTTCATCGATCGGTTTACTTAATTTTTCAGGACGTATACAAGCACAATTTGTAGGGTTTCCTCTCAACAACCATTTATTATATCTCTTGCAAAAGTCCTTTTAATCAAATTTTGGAACGGGCTATAATGCCCGTTCCACAGAAGAAAAAATTATTTTTGTGGAATGGGCATTATAGCCCGTTCCTATCTATTTTTGGAAGAAATCTATTGTGAAAACCAACAATATAGTAAACCCGCCCCCGCTTAAATTTTCAGGACGTATACAAGCACAATTTGTAGGGGCGGGTTCACCAACCATTTATGGTAAAAACCAACAATATAGTAAACCCGCCCCCACCCACCAACAATCCAAATGTACCGCAATCAAACAAACGGTTCCAAAACAATCCCGTCCAAAAGCACAAACGGATGCTGCAATAAAGCATTCCAATCCGCCTCCAAAGTTGGCAGAGAGGATATATTCTCAAATCCAGTTAGCTCCGCTAGCGCTTCATACCGCAAATCATTTTCCGCATAAATCAGCAACCGCTCCTCTAAAGTCCCCCCCTGTAATTGACTCAATAGTTTGTCCCGCAGTGCAACTAATTCAGTAATAGTTTCGTACCACAAACCGCATTTAGCCAACAGTAACACCCGCTGCCTCGGCGATGCAGTTTCTAGCTGAACTAAAATTTGTGGTGCCATTTTCACTCGCTCAACACACCCGTTGCGGGATATATTCCCGCAGAAAAAGTACCAGCGATACTTTTTGCCAATTTCCAGAGGAGGTGCATTGGGCGGCCAGCAAAAACTCGCAAGTCCCGCTGTTTTTTCAACCTGAAAAAATGTTCGGAAAACTACTTCTTGATTTTCTTCGTCCCGCAGCACAAACTCAAAAGGAATGTCATCAGGAAATGGAGCCGGCAAGTACAGCCAAAAAGTCGGATGTGCGATCGCCGTCAATCCTAAATTTAAAGCCGGAATCACCACTAAAAAGTCGTGCAGCTCATCGCGACTCCCTGCATCTCCGCGATCGCCCGGTGCACCCCGCGCAGGCGGCTCGTATGCGAGTACCTGCGGCTGCAAATGCGGTTCCCCCGATGAATCCGCGAGCATAGCGGCCAATCCAGGTTGAACCATTGTCACAGCAACCAGCAAATTAATCGCCGCCTGCTGTAGGAGCAGTTTTGTTCCATTCATATATCTGCGAAGTAGAGGTACAAAGTCCCAGTGCGATCCAACTGCACCCTGAAAATAATCAGGGCAGACTTTTATCTGCGTCGATCTGTGTTTATCTGCCTTAATCTGCGGTTTCTCTAATCAATCATTGTGGGTCAAAGTCGAAATTGCTGCAACTAAATAGCAAATCCCGCAAAAGCTAACTTATTTTATGAATTTTGTCAACTCAAGATTTTGAGGCAAATCGCCAGTTGTCTCGTCTAGTTCCGAATATCGCTCGGATAACTAATTCAAAGATTATTCCTAACTTTTCGATACTTATTTAAATCTGTTATTTTTTCTGCTACCCTAAAAGCATATAGCTATCTTACCAAATAGCAGACTGTGCTCCTCCACAATTCTTGAGAAAAACTTATGTCTGCGATCGCACCATCCCTCAACCCACCCGTTTTAGAAGAAATCAGATCCGGATTGCCCAACATTTGCGGTTCTGAAGCGGAAATCAGCGCCGCAGCCAACAGCAACGAACCAGTCTTTTTACCTAAGATAAATCTGCGCCTCGAAAACATTCAAGCCGGATTTGCCTGCGCCCTGCATATGCACCAACCGACAATTCCAGCGGGCGCAAACGGCGAACTAATCTGCAATTTGCAGCATATGTTTGAAAATCCCAACCAAGGAGACAACCACAATGCCGGAGTCTTTGCTTGGTGCTATTCCCGCATGGGCGAATTCATTCCCCAACTAATTGCCGAAGGTTGCAACCCGCGAATCATGCTCGATTATTCGGGCAATTTATTGTGGGGATTGCGCCAAATGGGACGCGATGATATCTTCAACAATCTCAAGCGCATTACCTGCGAACCTCAATATCAACCCCACGTAGAATGGCTGGGGACAATGTGGAGTCACGCCGTCATTCCCTCAACTCCCATTCCCGACATTAAACTTCAAATTCAAGCATGGCAACATCATTTTGCCGCAATTTTTGGCTTGGATGCCCTCAAGCGCGTTAAAGGTTTTTCGCCTCCAGAAATGCACTTTCCCAATCACCCAGATACACTTTACGAATACATCAAAGCTTTGAAAGAATGTGGCTACCGCTGGCTGATGGTGCAGGAACATTCTGTGGAAAATCTGGATGGTTCGGGATTGTCGCAAGACCAAAAATACATTCCCAACCGTTTGCAAGCGCGCAATTCTCGCGGCGAAACCATCAGCATCACTGCTTTGATTAAAACCCAAGGTTCTGATACAAAGTTGGTTGGACAAATGCAGCCCTATTACGAAGCGAAAGTCCGCAACAAACAGCAAATTGGCAATGTCACAGTTCCTTCTTTGGTGACTCAAATTGCTGATGGCGAAAATGGCGGCGTGATGATGAATGAATTTCCCAGCGCTTTTGTCAAAGCTTGGCACGAAAACCGCGAGAATGGCGGCGGAAAATCCGGCGCAGTCGGTTTAAATGGAACTGAATATTTGGAGATGATTGAGGCGGCGGGTGTCAATCCTGATGATTATCCTGTTTGTCAGGGAATCAACCAGCACAAGATTTGGCAGCAAGTCGATCCGGATAGTGCAACGCCCGAAAAGGTGGAAAGTGCGATCGCCCAACTCAAGCAAACAGACCACAATTTTCACATGGATGGTGCTTCTTGGACTAACGATTTAAGTTGGGTGAAGGGCTACGAAAATGTCCTGGAACCCATGAATCAACTCAGCGCAGCATTTCACAAAAAATACGATCCGCTGGTGCAGCAAGATGCTGCTGTTACCAAGCAGTTTGCATACCAGCAAGCTTTGCTTTACAACTTGCTGGTACAAACAAGCTGTTTCCGCTATTGGGGACAGGGAACTTGGACTGATTACGCCCGCGAACTTTACAACCGCGGCGCTGCTTTAATGAAATAGCAGGATTAATCGTAGGGTGCGTCAGAAACCAACTATTTGAGCAGTGTCAAATATTAGCTCTGACGCACCCTACACCCAGCCTACTTTATGGTACAATACGTTTGGGCTAGTGGTTGTCATTGCGAGGAACGAAGCAATCGCAGGGTCTATTTTTCACATTTTTTTGCCTCTGGATGACCTTAACGCAACCGTATTGCTTTATCGTAGGGTGCGTCAGAAACTAACTGTTTGAGCAGTGACAAATATTTAGCTCTGACGCACCTTACACCTTTATTAATGAAGAAAGGACTTTAGTCCTCACTACGAACCTATCCAGAAAGGACTGAAGTCCTCACTACGAACCTATCCAGAAAGGACTAAAGTCCTCACTACGAACCTATCGAGAAAGGACTAAAGTCCTCACTACGAACCTATTGAGAAAGGACTAAAGTCCTCACTACGAACCTATTGAGAAAGGACTAAAGTCCTCACTACGAACCTGGATTTACAAATTAGTGCCTACATTTCCTGCATCAATCGCAAATAATTTTGTCTCATCTGCGTCATATTTTCCATCATTCTATTAGCCATATCTTTCTCAACTTCGCTCATTTGCTGCCAAAATACAGCAGAACGTCTGGCCATAATTGCATCTTCCCACAACATCTCTAAAAGTTGCGCTGCCATCGGATTTTCAGCATCTATAATCGCGCACAATTGCTCGAAAGCTCGGTTAGCTTCGGCGTGACTCCCAACATCCTGAGCGAGTGTCAGGCATTTTTTGAGTTGTACGATCGGGTTTTCAGAAGAGTAAGCCATAATTTCACTAAGTTTAAGCTACCAAATTTACACTGACACCTTTGACATTACTAGAGTTGCGACACGGCCGCACAGTTCCCCAAATACCACCGCCAAGGCAAATCTATCCCTTTAGTAATCCCGATCCGCGTAGTTTGTACAAAATTTATTGTACCTTCCCCGACAGCTTGCTGAAAGTCTTCGCTCCGGTGTTCCAAGCGCAGCGCTTGGCCTGCATCCAAAGGTAAACCGCTGAAAGTTCGATCGATCTCCAGCACCTTACACAGCTTCCCAGGCCCCGCAGCGAGGCGCAACTGCTTTTTTGGGGGAATTGCAGCAAACTTGACGGGAGGCGCCTCTAGCTGCAAAGCTCGCACCAGCACAGCGCTACCAACTCCCTCCGCATCCGTCACCACGTTAAAACAGTGATACATCCCGTAAATCAAGTAAACGTAGCCGGTACCTGCTGGCCCGAACATCGCCTGGTTGCGAGGAGTGCGCTGTCGGTAAGCGTGACAAGCGGGATCTCCCGGGCCGTAAGCTTCGGTTTCCACAATCATTCCCCGAATCGTCTCGCCATCAGGAAACTGGCGCACCAGAGTACACCCCAACAAATCAGGCGCTACGCTGGTAGATGGCCGCGCCAGCCAAAAAGATTCTACAATCTGAGTATTTGCACTCATTTAACAGGAGACAGTCAATTATGGACGTTAAGTTAGTTTTAGCAGTCTTGACAGGAGTTTTCACCGTTTGCTGTTTGTTCTTCGGCACAAAAAACGGCTTCTACGACACCGACAAGTATCACGGTAACGGTTCGGCTCACTAATTTTAGCTGGCAATTACTTGCCTAAAAAAACCGCCACCTGTTATTCAGGCGGCGGTTTTTTGTTTGAACTAAACAAAGGTTAACAATTAAATCTTGGTTCGTAGTAAGGACTTTAGTCCTTCTTCAACCAGCTCTAGTTAACAATTAAATTTAGGTTCGTAGTGAGGACTTTAGTCCTTCTTCAACCCTCTCTAGTTAACAATTAAAAATCTTGGTTCGTAGTGAGGACTTTAGTCCTTCTTCAACCCTATACAGAGGACTAAAGTCCTCACTACAAACAGACCGCTATATCCGGAACTAAGGGTGAATGCTGCCATCGGGCATTTTAGTCTCCTGCAATTTAGCATTCTCAAAGTCAGCGCAGCCGGGGAGATTTAAACGTATGGTAGCTCCTGTATCGGTCGATTTCATATTGAAACCAACAACTGCATTTTCTGGGTTATTCTTTTCCGGAACGGCACTTACCTTAAAATCCATATTTGCTGCTTGACCGTTGCTATCAAGATTGAAGCTTATGCCGCTACAGCCCAAATCAGAACCCGTCAGGTTGGCTTTATTCAAGTTAGCATTTTTGAAGTTGGCAGTTGCCAATTTTGCTCCTGATAAGTTGGCACCTTCGAGGTTGGCCCCCTGCAAGTTAAATCCTTGTAAGTCCATGCCCTTCAAATTGACATTGCTGAGATTGCATTCGGGACACTGTTTGGTTTCCAGCAATTGCTTGACTTGGTTTTGCTTGTTGAAATCAGGTATGTATTTGGTTGCAGCCAATAAAAGGGCGATCGACAATCCAGCAGTAATTATATTTGGGATTTTCATAAAAATTATCAAAAGCTTCGGCGGCTTTCTGTCTCGGTTAATTATTAATACAGCAGCGCGATCGGCTTCTCCTGAATTTCCACAAAAAAATTGCCTGTATCTCAGACAAGCCGGGAGGCGCAGCTAAACACCGCCTCGTTTCCCTGACCAGTAATGCTTTGAGTTTCTGAATCACCCCATCCGCCTGCTTCACCTCGCTTCCTTGCCGTCCACCCACAAACAAACCAAACTTTTACCTCAGACCGCGCCTTTGCATATACCTGCGGGCTGAAATAAAAGAAACTTTATTTATATCTCTGGCATGAGCAAAGTTGAGAAAAATTTGAGGATGATTAAATACAAAGGCAATACCATACCTGCGCTGTTGTAAGTTCTCAGCAAGTAATTTATCAAAATTGCTTTGATAAATTCATTTACTTACAAAACCGTTGGCAGCAGCCCAGGTTCCCCAACCTAGCCAGAACACACCCTACCTGTAGTCCAGACAATTCGGAGCGGTAATGAACACAATCAAACTCCCACCCAAAAGATCGCGCTTCATGGCTCTGCTGCTGACAACGCTGCTGACATTTCCGTTTGTGAGTGCTTGCGGTTCTAGCAAAGAGAGTTCGGCTCCCCCGCCTCCTGTTGACGACACTCGCGCTGGAGCAGTCCAAACTAATCGCGCTACTCCTACCCCGGAAGCAAAGAAAGGCTTGAGCAATACTCAAAAAGTAGCGATTTTAGCAGGAGCTGCTGCCCTTTATTACCTCTACCGCCAGCACCAAAACAAGCAAGAACAGGGGCCGCAGGGAAAATATTACCTTTCTAAAAATGGTCGCGTCTACTACCGCGATGCCCAGAATCGCGCTCATTGGGTAACACCCCCGCCTGAAGGAATTAAAGTTCCCGAGGCCGAGGCCGAGCGGTACCGCGAATTCCAAGGGTACAACAACCAAACTACCGGCCGAGACCTCAAAGGCTTGCCGGAAGCTACAAGTCCTGTTCCGGCACAGTAATCAAATAATTTTAGATTGCCAGTTGGAGATTTTCCCTTAAATCTGGTAGCCCCAATCTAAAACAACAGTTTTTCAACAAATAAAATAGAGGAACTTTATCATGGTAGACGGATTTTTGCGGAAGTTAAAAGATGCGATCGTCGGGCCCGATAGCGAGCAAGTCGATCCTGATGCCAATTATGAAGATACCTCAAGTCCCGGACAGTTCGGCAATGTGCGCCCGGCCAGCGAAGACCCCTACGGCGACCCCGCAGGCTACGGAGACTTTGCTAACGCCCGCCCCGCCAGCGAAGACCCCTACGGCGACCCGGCCGACTCCTACGCGGATGCCGGACAGTTCGGCAACCTGACCCCTGCCAGCGAAGACCCCTACGGCGACCCCGCCGACTCCTACGTGGCGGATGCTGGAATGTTCGGCAACCTGACCCCCGCCAGCGAAGACCCCTACGGCGACCCCGCAGATGAGGAAACCGCTTGAGTTGAGTCAGTTGGTTAGAAAAATTACCTGGTAAGCAAAAGCACCCCTGCGGGGGTGTTTTTTTGCCAGTTCTTTTCCGAGTTCTCAAAAACGGAGAGGGTGGGATTTGAAGCACTTAGTTCTCAATCGACGCTTTTACGTCGTTATAGCCATTTTTGTCGCTCACCATGAAAGTCTTGTTTTACGTCAGATCGATAACTGAGCGACTTGCTGTAAGTTGAATACAGCAAGTAAACTCAGCACTTTTGGGATATTGAGCGAAAGATGAGCGAAAAAAATAATCCAGTCACGGCAAGCACCACGGCTGACTATCTGATTGGCTATGAACGGATTCTGGACTACTTCAAGCAAGCACAAAAAGAATGCCCCAAAGGGGTAGGGCTTAAGAGGGACAGCAAGGCTAAAGGATCTTACATCACCCTTCAGTTCAGATTAGGTGACAAGCGGGTCAACAAAACCTGTGGGTGCTACCTGACAATGCAAGGGATTACTGATTCCCTAAGAAAGGCTCACTTAGTTGCTACCGCTCTTGAAGCGCTTAAAACTGAGTCTCAGTTCTTAGCCTGGTATGATGACGTGATTCTCGAAAAAAACATCATCAAAAATGATTTAATGACTTTTGGTCAAGCAATTGCCAAAGTAGAAGAAGAGTATTGGAAGGGGTACACCAAACGCCGCCAACAGCGCGACAAGGGTAATGCTAGCCATCAATACAGTTGGCGGTGTGTCTACGGACACTATTTCAAGCTGTTGCCACAAAATACAGTCCTGAACCTAGCAGACATTCTGCTAGTAGTTCACAGCAAACAAGCGGGAACTAAGTGTTTTAAAAACTGCTTGTGCGCCATGCGTAAACTTGTTGAGACTATTGGTAATACAGATTTGCTTAGTCGCCTTAAAGAAATTAACAGCACGCAGACACTGTTCAGAGAAGACCTTCAGTCTGTATCGGTGGATGAGTTTTTGAAATTCCACAAAGAAGTTTTGGCTATCTCCGATGATAAGCGATACAACTTAGAGTCACGCAAGCGATGGTTGTGGGTATTCTCAATGCAGATGGTATATGGCTTTCGGGTACATGAAGTATTTGCCGTTCAGAACATCAACGAACCGTTTAAAACAAAAGATGGCATTACTATCCCGGCGTTGACTGAACCAAGTAACACCAAAATGGTTGCCGTAGTAGGGGAAAGAACAAAATTAGAAACTACGACTAAGACTGGCTACCGATTGTGTGTGCCAATGCTCCCCCCTACTCATCCTGATTTAATCGACTACTTGGGAATTAAATCAGGGCAATTGCCTGATGTTCGGCTGACATCGAACAATGCAAAGACAATTTCTGGTGCATACAATGACCGTGCGTGGGCTACCCTGAAAAGATGGAACAAAGGTTTTACTCAGTCTCATGCTTTGCGCCACTTAGCTAATCTCAACGGTCAAATGGCGGGGATGTCTCAGGAGACAAGGGCTAAAAATTTAGGTCACTCAACGCAGATGAATGAAGGGACTTATAAAAAACGAGCCAATACCGAGACAACGATTGACCTGTTAACTCAATCCACAAAGGAAGCTATCCCTTTGGGTAGTGCTATTGAGGTGCTTAAACAACTGGGGAGTGACGCGAAAAACATCAAATTACTAGCAGCTATTTACGGGATTACGCCCGATCGAGTGATGGAACTGCTCGCCGAATAATTATTTGCAAAACTTTACATTGCCTCAGTTGACAGATGGCTGTAAAACTGCGATCGTATGTAACTAAGGAAGATTGATGCGCGGTACTGCGGTTTTGCAGACCTCTGCGTCCAAACTTGAAACCATTGTGATACAAAGCGTTTTCTGACTCTAGTATCGGGACGGTATTAAATCTGCATTATTTTGAGGGGTTGTCCCAGCGCTTAACAATACCCAGACACTGTGAGAATGTTTTTGCGATCGCATTATTGGGGACGTAGATTATGAGGCAACATAAAACTTTACAGATACCTATTGACAAGTGGCTGCGAACCTGCGATCGTATGTAACTAAGGAAGATTGATGCGCGGTACTGCGGTTTTAGCGAACCACACTAACCACGACTTCCCCAAGCGTTTATCAGCAACGGTTTGGAGCTTAATAATTATGACACTTACAAACGATTGTCCCTGCGGGCGATCGCAACTCTTTACGTTTGAGTTGGCGAGGGGCTTGGCATGACTAAACCCACTGCCAGCTACCGTCGCATTGACAAATTGCGGGCGATCGCCCTTGACCGTGGATTCACAAACGAAGACGCAAAACAGTTCGGAAAACTTTCTAAAACTGCTACATGGGAAGCGCTGCTAGAGCTGTACCTCGTTGACGGTGAATCCCTAGACACAGTGCTAGACACAGTGCTAGACCCTGTAGACACCACACCTGAAACCCTTAATCAGTCAGGTGTAGACACTGTAGACACGCTGGACTGGACTAGCGACTGTCCATTTCCTGTGTGCAACTTTACCCGTCAAAATTCCACCTTTTTGGAGTGGGTTGATTTCTCCCAACTCATCGCACTCGCACTCGCATCGGCGTCCGTCTTTGTGCTGGCGATGTCCCTGTGGCGACAAATCAATCCGCTTAATCTATTTCCCCCAGCCCGCATCACCATTCAACTAGGACAAAAATGATGAGCTTACAACTGCGACTGTTTGGCGGCACAAAAACTGCTGCAAACTTGGCTGCTACCAATGAAGGCCCACACGCCATAGACAAATCCAAAATGGAGGCAGAATCGTTAAGTCAGTGCTGTCAGCGCATCCTCAAAGTGATGTCTACAGGGGGAGTGGTAGACACGTCTACAGAGCTGTCTACACCGAACATTCCTAGTGTCGCGTCTACAAAATTGTCTACAAAATTGTCTACACGAAGTGAAGATAGCGTCGTGTCTACAGGTATTGTAGACATTGTAGACAAGGCTGTAAGTTCAAGTCTTGACCCCGTGATCGAAAGAATGGCCGCCATTGAGGAACGGCTGGGAAAATTGAGTTCCTGAGCGAGGGCAACGATGAATCGCTCAGGCAGGAATTGAAAGCGGCCAACAGGCAACTTGCGGAATGGGACGCAGAACTAAATCAGTTGCATGAGCGCAACGGCGATTTGGTACTGAAGGTGCAGATGCTGGAGCAATAACTCAAGGAAGCGCGGCGCGATCAGGAGGAAAGTAAAAACTCCGCTCCGACCGTCGCGGAATTTCCAGAAGCGGCCGGCTTGCTTAACCAGTTGAAGGCACGGCGTAAAAAGTCCGGGGCAAACTTGGCAGATATGGAGGTGGTTTTGGAGATACTTGGAACAGACGGGAGCGAAATTTGAGCGGAAAACAGGAATGCCAGCAATACAATTAACCTGAAAGTGTTAACGGAAAACAGCTAGAAACAACGGAGAGGGTGGGATTTGAACCCACGGAACCTTTCGGTTCACTCGATTTCAAGTCGAGCGCATTCGACCACTCTGCCACCTCTCCGGGCGGACAAATCTTATCATACCAGCAATTGCCACTAACTACAAGCCGTTGCAGATTCTGTGTGCCGGTAAAGAATTTGTTCTCTTTCCACCCCGAAATCTTCCCCTACCCACACTAGAGACACTTCCGTCACAGTGCCTTTTTCCAGCAGGACGATCGAGAAATTCCGCAGTTTCAAGCACTCTCTTTCCACAATTCGCGGTACGCTGGCCGCATTCAAATACACCGTACCGCCCGCACTCACCTCTAGCGACTTGCGCAACTCCTGTTTCGTGTGTCGCAGTTTGTGGTGCATATGACCAAAAGTTACCAAAGGTACCTGTTTTCCAGAACTCTGAGTTCGATCGATCGCCTCCGCAAAATCCGGGTCGCCCCAATCGCCTCCCAGTGGCTTCCAATCACGCCCGCAGGGAGCTTCAGGAGCCTCTCCCAGCCCCGTCGGGCCCGTGTGACCCAAAAAAATCACATTTTCGCAGTCCGCATCCGCCGCAGCTTCTGCAATGCGCCTCGCCGACTCCTCAAAACTCTCTACCCCAAACCACTCCGAATAAAAATCGTTGTACTTCCACTCCGATCCTCCCCAAGTAAACGGGCGGCTTCCCACCACGGTTACACCCAATTCTGGAAAATCCCGTTTCCCGTAACCGACGTGGGCTTCTCCCATTAAATCTAACTGTTGTTTCACTCGATTCTCAACAGCCCGATCGTAAGGACACTGAGTGCGGCCCCACTCCGTCGCTGTATACCAAGCATCGTGATTTCCAAACACCGCAGCTTTCGGAATGTCCAACTGGGCGATCGCCCGCACTACCTCCACCGACTCATTCCCAAAATCCCCGACAAACAGCACCAAGTCAACGCCCAGATGCTTCAGAGCCTCGCCGTCTTCAGCTTCCCACTGATCGTGAACGTCCCCCACCACCGCAATTTTGATAGATTTAGCTTTATTCATTTGATTTGTTATGTGCGATCGATCCCTAGCCCCTTCTTATCAGCATAAGAAACAGCGACCAATTTTTGCACTCTCCCCCAGGCAATTTTAGATTTGAGATTTTAGATATTAGATTTGCTCAACTTTCTTCATCTTTTACTCCTGGGTGCAAAAAGCCTCTCCCCATTGACATTGCAAGCGATTGGCCTGAAGTTAAGCTCGTGGATCACCGACTGCAACCCCCTCCCCTAGCACTCAAGCGAGTCGCGACAGCACCCCTAGACTGAATTATTCCTCCAAATCTGCTTCCGGCAAGCTTTCCTCAGCTTCCATGGCAAATTCGCTGATGTAATCTCGCACAACTCGCTCAAAAAACAGAGGAGCCGGTAAGCTCGACCAATCGCTGTAGTGACCGAAACTATACCGTAGGGATTCTACAAGTGCAGCAAGGCGATCTGGATCGTCCTTTGGTTGTCGTAACGTGACGACTATTTCAAGAGGATTGGGAGTTGGCCACTGACCCACAAACGGTGGTTTGCTGGCGATTTGATTAACTTTTAATCCAGCTTTATTTAAAACTTCGCCCTTAGAACCATCAGGTTTCTTGGCAGCTACGTTAATCTTTCTTTGCCGATAGCAACTTTGACCGCGTAATTTTTGATGGAGAGTTTTACGTCCTACCGACAGGTAAGCAACACAATCCGTTTGATTAGTTTCGTTCAGTCGAAATAATTTCATTGTACTAGACGCTGAAGGAATTTCCAGGGTTGAAGTCAGTTCTTCTTTTGTCCGCGTATCTTCCCAAAAAGTTTCTGCTAACTCTCGCACTTTTTTCTCAATAATGCCAGGGGCGAGGTCTTGGCGAATCCGAATCAGCCGTGCACCTTGCCACGCATCTTGCATCCGCTCGGATTGCTGACCGAGGTTAATTTGATTTGCATTCATCCTGGCATCCGCAAGCCAAGGCCAAAGTTGTACGCAATTGGAAGAATCAATCATTACTAATGGTTGATTTCCCTCCTCTACAGAAGTGCCAATAATCTGTTTGATAAATTCCATGAAACGAGTCTGACGCACTTTTTTTGTATCAGCCAGTTTCACGGGAGAAATTTGCGAAATAAAGGCGATCGCATCCGAAAACTTACTCCAAGAACTGATTTGTAAAATATTCCCTCGTTCATAAGCACAGCATAGTTCGCACTCGCCTGTCTCCACCTTCAGGCGCATCGCAACTGGCAAAAATGTTTGCTCAATAGAACCGCGAGTGCGACCTTTCTGTTTGCGGACGATGGTAATCCCGATAATTTCTTTTGGTCTGGCTTCTACAGGACTATCTTTGAGCCATTTGTCAACCTTTTCTTTGACATCATCAATGCGCCCAGAATGAGCCGAAAGTAAGTCTTTGAGAGCAGCCTGCACTCGATGGCAAAAATTATCTAGTTTGAGCAGTTGTTGTTCTTTAGTTTTTTCAATCGGTAGCAGAAACTGCACGCAAGAACCAGCGATATTAGCCAGTGCTTGACGAGATGAGGGTTTATTTACGCGATCGTCATGTTTTTCTGAGTACCATTCCCGTGCCATTACCAGGCAAAAAGTTCGCTGCTTCCGTAAAGGCAGTTGTTTGACGATTGTTTCCCAGGCTTCAATTCTTTTGAGCGATCGCTCCTTAGCCTTCAAATTTGCACCGGGTAATAACTCTTTCGGCCCATGAGTCTCTTTTGGTAAACGATTAACTATCAATTCGATCGCACCACCCCAGAGAACTCCAATCATTGCTTGCAGCAGTTTCAATTCGGTTTGTAAATGTTCTTCGTAAAAGATAACAAGCAACAGTTTTTCATTAGGATATAGCCGAAGCATAGCTTCCTGGTTGGCCTGAATCATTGCTTTGAGTTCTTTTACCTGACACGGTAATTCCGAGCTACATTTAAAAGCTTTTATACCACCCCAAATCTTCTCGAATCCGATAGAGAGGTGTTGATTTAGCAAACTGTTTAACTCGTCATCCTTAAAGCTTTCGAGGTATTTCGGAGTCAAATCAGAAACTTCACGTTTTGTAAGCATTTCTAAAGCAGCACCTAACAATGTAGGCAGATTAATCATGCGTGAAGCTGTATCGTCTTGATTGTAACCTTCACCTCTTTTAAATGGAACTACAGAGTAATTATCAAAAGGTTTGAAGCCAATAGGCTTAATAATTTCGGCAATTTTTTCAAAAGCTTCTAACTTATCAATTTCTGGTACACCTGCATCAATTCCGTGTTGGCCTTCTTGCAGCCCATTGCGGTAAGTTAGCATAACTTGGCACCTATCAGTTGAAGCCTTACCCAATGCAATTTTAGAACCATCAATATTTTGACCGTCAACCGTTTTGATCGGGAGTTTTAGCTTGCGACGCAAGGCTTCAAAATCTTTATCAATTACCCAAAGCCAATTTTTATTTTTCTCCTGTTGATTTTTGTCCTGTTTTTCGGACTGACAAAACACTTTGTAGCTAAAAGCCCGATCGCCATAATCATCAGAAAAGACAAAGCCGCTAATATTTCCCAATTTATAACCTGCGGGCTTTAACTGACTGAACCAACGGCGTTTGGAAACATCAATCTTCAGTAAAGGCTGGTGTAAAGCAGGATAAGTTACCACTTCTAAGCGTACCACCAAACTGAATTTTCCTGTACAATCCGGTAGAGCGATCGGATTGGTAATCAATTCTGCCATACCAGTCGTGAAACTACCCCCACTGGAAATAACCCGCTTCATTGTCCCTAGCCCCTGAAAAATCTCTTTTCCAGCGATCGCACGAGCTACATAATCTACTAACACTTGAAAATCATAGGTTTTTCCCAGAGTTGTTCCTGTATCTTTGTCCCACTTCCAAGGTAAAACTTGAGACTCTAACGTATTAATTGTTAACAACTCTCCTCGATCGTACAAATCTTCCAAGCGCTCGGTAACTTCTGAAGGGACATCTTCTTGTTCAGCAAAAGGTCTAATAAAACCTGCGAGCCACTCATTGATAATTGGACGCAAAGCTTTACTAATATCTTCTTTATTATCCCCATTTATATAAAAAAATGGATGCGGCTCAGTTACATTTTTTGGGTTCAAATCAAACTCACTCAAGCCCAAATTATAATGAATCCGCGCTACATCATTTAGTCCTACTTCTAACAAACCTCGCAGCGAGGCATAAGGTAGATTTTTGCTGGTAGAATCACCCTTGCACGTAGCTTTTTGGATGGCTGAAAGCTCCCGCAAAGCTGGCTTAGTCCAAGCTAGCGTCAAGCCTTTGACTGTTACTGGAGCGATATTATCTGGCACTGTAAAGGCTAAGGGTATCTCTTGAAGACTTTTGGGTTTTCCCAGGGGAATGTAAAAGGTTTCAGAAACCACAGTTGCTTCATTTTTTTCATCGTCATCATCAGATTCAATTTCGTCAAAAATTTCGTCGTTCATGGTTACATCTCCAAAAAAGGTGAATCATCAAAATCGTCTGCTTCGTCTGTCAAATCTTCAGAGTACCGTAAACTTTCTGGGTAAATTACGCCCTCAATACGTTGCAAAGGATCGAGAAATGCCCCGTAAAGTTCTTGATATATTTCTCGAATCACTGGATCGGGATGCTTGACACATTCTTCTAAAATAATTCGCATCTGAACAAGCATACTGTGTCGTCCAGATTCCGGTTTATCTTCGGTGGATTTAATCGCCCAAGCTGCATCGACAAAGTAAACTTGTACCGGACATCCATTTCGCATCCCGCGCCCAATTGTTTGTAAAATTCCCACCATCTGATTTGCTGTAAATGATTTGAATAAATCCTCACCCAAACGGCTCGCCATCACAGGTTCGCGTAAAAGACGATAGGCGGTTTTCCAGAGTTGTTTTTTGGACTGTTTCCAAGCATTAGAAATTGCTGCCAAATCGTCGGTTTTGGTAAAAACTTGACTGTCAAATTCTTGGGTAGCTTTTCCTGCTAGGCTATACAAAAGCTGCATATCATCCATTGTGGGGTGGGGGCGAGTGAGAAAATAAATTGTGCCAATGGCTGCATCAAGTTTCCTATCTCCTTTGGTGAAAACAATATTCACGCCTCGACCAATTGCTGACATCGGAAAAATTATAAGATCGCAGGTTTCATCATCTCCTAAAGCTTCGCACTGAGCAGTTGTCACGAAATCCGTTGGTTGCTCTCCGTTTTTGACGAACTTAACAACTGCTTTGGTTCGTTTGCCAATTTCTGGATGATAATCGTTGATAAATTTCTTAATTGTACGAGCTTGTTCGTAGCTGTTGACAATTAACGCAGCTTTGCGGTAATTACCATCTCGAAGGTCAAAATTACGAATAGATTTGTAAATTTCAGATTTTTTGGTTCCTCCCCTTACTAGAGTATCTACCATTTTTTCTAAATTGCGATCGCGCAGTTCGCCGGCACCGCTATATCGGAGAGGTTCATCGCCTCGTTCGCGATCGGGCAGCCATTTAAAGCGGTAAATGCTACTTTTGGGATTATGTTCTGTTTCGCGCGGTTTGAGCAGATAATCCGGCACAGAGTTAATGTGATAAGCAGGACTTGCTTCGAGAAATGAGGTAGCTGAAGTCATTAAAACTGCTGGGCCCTCCTGTTCGCCATCTGCCTTAAATAACTGGTGGAAGCGATGCATTAAGATCCGGGGCGCGCCCACAAAAATGATATAAGATACTTCTACATTTCGGGCTGATGTTAGAGTAGTCTTTGCCGATTTAAAACTGTATTTAACCCCGGAAAAAGACCCCAAAATATTCTCAGGAATTAGTCGCCGCAGTTCCGGCGTCGCAGTTGATTCTACTATTGGTTCCCGAATCAGTCCTTCTGCTACCATTGTTCTGGTTCCCGGTACGATCCGCTGATAGCCTAAAATTACAAAAGTGACGCAAACCAGTAAGGTAATTGTATCCTGGGCATCGGCTGATGCAGTGCCATCCTTAAAACACAAAGCCAAAAACAATTTGGCAATTTCTTTGATAATGTTGTCTCGCCGTTCGATCAGATTCTCTGCTAAATAGCGGCGAAAATGACGGATCGTAATTTCCCACTCCTGTTTAAGAGTATCGGGGTTTATTTCCAGTTTTTGGGCACACAGATCCAAGTTGAGCCGATCCTGCTGTTCAATCCCTGTGCGATCGTAAAAAGCATGGTAAGCTGCTGTTTCCCAAAATTCAGTTAAGGCTCGACTTTTGCTAAATCCCTGTTTTAGTTCTTCTTCGTCAAGGCGATCGCGTCTCGAAGTTTTCTCAAAGCCATCTAACAAATCACTCACAATTCTCACGACAGTTAATAGCTGGTCTTTATAGCGTTTACTGACTCGCGATGATGGCATATTTTGAACAGCCGAAATTAAGCTTATATTATGATTGCCAAACTCCGCTAAATCCCGACTATAAAGTTCTATATTCCGGTCAAACAAGCGATAGTTCTCGCCGCGAGCAAAACGATTATGAATTTGTTCTTGAATGACTAAATGGATAGAATCTTCCGCACCTGAAAGTCTCAAAGTAGCTGCCCCATAAGTATCGAGATTCGATTGCACCATGTCAGCTTCATCGAAAACGACGACATCGAATGTACGCGCAATTAATTCAAAATAACGAATGCGATCGCGAATGGCATGGGGTGGAACTTCTGTATCCATTGACAGGACGTGACCGACCCAAATATCAGCATCTATCAAATCGCGAGGTGCTTTGTTGCGGCCGCACATTGTCCAAAGCGGACAAAGATAATTTTTCATTTGCCCTTTTTTGCCCCCGCTTTGTAAAATTTTCTGGCAGGGTGCATCACCAAATCCCCACATCGAAGTATCAGCATTTGAAAATGCAGGTAATACGCAATTTAATCCAAAATTTTCTGCTTGTTCCAGTGTATAAGCAAAGCCACCATTTCCTCCTGATGCTGCAATTGCTTCGGCAATATTGTCAGCGTGTCGCCGACGAGTTCCATCGCTTTGACCGACTAGCATTCCCACCTTGATTTCGTGAAACGCCAGAGTTGCCATGTATTGTCTTGCAACTTCAATGGAGGGAAATAAAAACATTGCTTTATAACTGCGTCTACCCAGCCATATAGCTATCAAGACGAGCAAGGTTGTTTTGCCCGCTCCCGGCAACCCAATTAAATGCTTAATATTTTCTAGTTCAATGACTTTTTCTTCCTGCAAACCCTTGCCAGTTTTTGGTACCATTAGTGCAAAATGTTGAAACCTTTTTACCCAATTTCCCTGTCTTTTTTCGGGATAATTAGCTTCGCGATTGTCCATCTCAACAGCTAATTCGTAGAGTTCCGAAAGGGGAATGCGAATTTTTGCTTTCGGGGAGCGTTCGAGGGCATGGGTGCGACGCTGGGTGAGGGGAACTGCGATCGGCCCAATTGGTATTCTTGTGGCTGTTGTTTCTTCACCTAAAGCCACGACCATTGGCTGTCGAGGATCGGCAAAGGTGGCGCTGTACAATTGGTGTGCTAAAGGCTGGCTGAGAATTTGACGCGATAAGGCAATTAAAGGGTCTTCTAGGGGATCTGTGCGTTCAAAGTGAAGTGTTTCTAAGTTAATTTTATAGGTTCCTTGGGTTTTGTTGCGGTAGTGGCGATCGTTATAAATAGCAACTGCGTGTCTAACTGACTGCTGTGTCACATAAGCTGCTGAAATTTGGCGCATATTGAAAATGGCTTGACTAGCTTTTTCTAATGCTGGTGCATTGAGGATGCTAGCCATTCCTGACATCACTAAAGGAGCGTTTTCAAGGGAGTTAATTTGAATAAATTCTTCCATTAAGACGCAAAGCCAACATATTCGATCTGCTGCCTTCCAAAAATCTGGTTTAATTCTCATATTTAAATTCCCTTAGCAACTTAGTTATTTCGGAAACCGACAAAATTTCTAGGGTGGCTGGAGCGCCTTTTTTATCGAGGGTTGACTGGAGAGTCGAGAGGTAATATGGGTTATCTTCGATAAGTCGATCGCTAATAGCGATAATCCGGCGGCGATAATTACTCAGCCCCCCGATGCTGCGGTTGAGGCGCAAGGCAAGGGAGACTGGACTGGTGTACGATTTGGCGTCAATGCCGATGTTGCGATTGTTAATTCCTACATCGCACAGGTCGGATTCTGGGTAAAGTTCGGCATTAAGTCCATGATTTATAGCTGTATCAAAAATGGTTACTTCGTCAATAGCTGGCCCAGTCCAATAGGTTAAGATTTGTGGCTTGGCAATCAGTAAGGAGTCTTTATTTGGGTCTAATTTCTCGGAAAATGTTGCTGTTGAGGACTCGTAACCGAGGCATTGGCGAATCGGACATCGCCCATCTGGAAAAAGTTTTTGATCGGGATAGGGCCGCATTAGCGTACCGCAATGAGCGCAGCGATGAGCCTGTCCGTTAATTAACCAGACATCCGGCACACTATCAAAAAAGGTATCAATAATCCCCTGCAAAGGGGTTAAATCTTTTTCCTCTAAATACTCGAAGAGTTGGTGTTCTCCGATCAGCGATCGCCTACCAAATAACTCTCGCAGAGCCGTGTAAGCTTTGTGCTGGTGACGACTCCCCAATCGTTCAGTTGCCTCGCACAATTTTTCGTAAAGGCGGTGTTCGATCGCATTATCTTCGCCAAAAGTACCTCTGGAGTTAGCAATTGCTGCACAATCTGAGGTTGGTACTCGTAAGTCTGGATCGATGAGAATTGCTTGACGAAACCGAAAATCTGGGTGACGAAAAATGTTTAAGTCCCACTTGTGGAGGGAATATCTGCCACGTTCCAGAACAGTATGTATGCAAGCGGCGCGATCGGGCAATCCTTCTTCAATATACATACGCCCTAATTTGCACGTGGCCCGATACAGTTCCGATGGCATACCGTCGTCTTGGCGCACGATTTCTCGATTGAGAGTTCTGGTGTATTGTCGCAGAATTCCCTGCGCTAGTAAGACAACTGTATCTTCTGCCAGATCCAGGCTGCTCGCGTGTCCTGTCGGTAATGGTAATGTTGGTGTTTGCGTGGGTGGCAACCATGTTGGATCTTGGCGATCGCCCTCAGCGATAATTTGTTGCTCCAAGACTAGATCGGGGAATGAGGGCAAAACTTGCGCGATCGCCGCCAGTGTCCAGCCTTTTTTGAGCAAAAGTGCTGTTGCAAGTCCTTCTAAAATCTGTCGAAACCCAAATTCTTGATTTTTCGGCTGTGACAGCAGTTGCTTAGCTCTCCACGATCGCACGGTTCTTAAAGCTGGTGGTTCCACAGATAGCCCAAGCTGCTCAATCCCTCGTTTTAGTTCTGTTGTCAGAAACTCCGCAGTTCCCCGCCACTGGCGATCGTCCTCAAAGTACATATATGTATAAAACCTACCTATTTACATCACTTGTCATTTACATTAAATGATGTAAATTTAAATGTCAAGAGAGGTTGCTCAAAATACTCGTGGCTCCAGGTTTGTCATATACCTTTAAATGCCTTGCTGGGAAAAGCTTTCAGTCTAATTACCGTCTGGTGACAACTTAGCTAATTCCAGTCTGGGGGCGAAAAATATCGCTGTCACAGTCAGTCAGTATGTTAATCGATGGCAAATTTTCTACCTCTGGGCCACCCGCTTACCGCCATTTTTGGTGAAAGCAACTATAATTCAAAATATTAAGTCCAGCCGCACCTTCCCCGGAATATTGTAACTGTGTTTACCACCGCACCTGCTCAAAACTTCACCCAAACCAGACTGCCCGACGACTTGTTCGCAGCAATTAACGCCCTCAAACAAGAGTTAAACGCCGTCATTCTCGCCCACTACTACCAAGACTCCGACATTCAAGACATCGCAGACTTCATTGGCGACTCCCTCGAACTTGCCCGCAAAGCCGCCAACACCAACGCCGATGTCATAGTTTTTGCCGGAGTTCACTTCATGGCAGAAACCGCAAAAATCCTCAATCCCGACAAATTAGTATTGCTACCAGACTTAAATGCTGGGTGTTCCCTCGCCGACAGTTGCCCGCCCGAAGCTTTTGCAGCCTTCAAAGCCGATCGCCCAGAACATCTAGTTATTTCCTACATTAACTGTACCGCTGAAATTAAGGCAATGAGCGACATAATTTGCACCAGCTCCAACGCCGTCAAAATTGTCAATCAAATTCCAGAAAATCAGCCAATAATTTTTGGGCCCGATCGCAATCTCGGCCGCTACGTCATGGAACAAAGTGGCAGACACATGGAACTCTGGCAAGGAGCCTGCATCGTCCACGAAAACTTCTCAGAAAAAAAGATAGTTCAACTCAAAATCGAAAATCCCGAAGCCGAAATCATCGCTCATCCAGAATGCGAACCTCCCGTACTTCGCCACGCCAATTATATCGGCTCGACCACCGCTTTGCTCAAATATTCTGAATCCAGTTCTAGCCAAGCTTTTATTGTCGCGACTGAACCGGGAATCATTCACCAAATGCAAAAGCAAACACCGCACAAACAATTTATCCCGGCTCCTCCAAACAACAATAGTTGTGCTTGCAACGAATGCCCGCACATGAGATTAAATACATTGGAAAAATTGTATCTAGCTATGAAAAATCAAACTCCCGAAATTACCATGTCCCAAGATTTACAACGAGCAGCCTTGCAACCCATCCAGCGTATGCTACAAATGAGCTAAAAACCAAGAATTAATTGTCACTTTGGTTTGTAGTGAGGACTTTAGTCCGCATCAAGTTGGTTCGTAGTGAGGACTTTAGTCCGCATCCATGACACTTGATGCTTAATTTAAACAATGGTAAACAGGTTCGTAGTGAGGACTTCAGTCCGCATCCATGACGCTGGATTCTTCCTGCTCACTACAAACCTTGTTAACGACGAGCAGAGCGGATGGAATTGACGGGAGACGCTGTGACTTACAGACTCCATTTTCCACCGTCAGCTCTCCCATCTAGAAATTATTAGCATTAATGTGCGTCCATCTGCTGTTTCCTCTTGTATCAAAGACTGAGGCAATTCAAGTAAGACTGCGCCCCTCGATTTGGAGTTGGCAGAGCAGCTTCAAATCCTTAACTCATTCCCAAATTTAAAATCTAAAATTGTATGATTTCCGAAAAACTAATTGTTTTCACCCGCTATCCCGAACCGGGCAAAGCCAAAACTCGACTAATTCCCGTGCTGGGAAAAACAGGCGCAGCCAACCTCCACCGCTTGATGGCCGAAAAGGCGATCGCCCGCGCCCTCTCTATCCAACAATCGGGTAGATTATCAGTTGAAATTCACTGGGCAGGCGGCAGCCAGCAACTGATGCAAGAGTGGTTGGGAACAGATATTGTTTATCAAAATCAAATAGACGGCGATTTGGGTGCAAAAATGATAGCAGCCTTTCAAAACTCTTTTAATTCAGGGGTTGATAAAACCGCAATTATTGGCACTGATTGTCCCAATCTCACAACTGAAATCATCGCACAAGCTTTTGACAAACTCAGCCAGCACGATTTAGTTTTGGGCCCTGCCAAAGACGGCGGTTATTATCTGATCGGTCTGTGTAGAGCGATACCAGAATTGTTCGGCGGCATTAACTGGGGAACGAGTGAGGTATTTGCTTCTACGCGGGCGATCGCCCAAAACCTCGACCTAAATATTGCTTATCTTCCCACTCTTGCAGATATCGATCGACCGGAGGATTTGCTCGGTTTAGATATTAATTTATTAAAATAACCAAACTCTATTTGGGGAAGCAAATGTATGAGAATTTCTCATATATAGCTCATAAAAAACACTTGATTGTGAAACCACAACGTCATAATATAGTAATTGTATTTGTCTAACCAAATGCAGCGGTTAGACAGCGCTTGCGACAATAGTCGCAAGCGCGAGAAAAAGCCAATAATTAGCAAAGTAAATAATCAAACTTGGGACAGTTTTTGATTGTCAATCTTAGAATCAGGGTTTCAGGGCGATCGAGAACGAGGGCAACGCTTGCCAGACACAGGAAGTAGCGGCAGGAAATCAAGGGTTTCAGACTAGGAACTCAAAATGCAAGCGCGGGCGATCGCACTTTACGACAAGAGTGAAACCCAGTTTCTTCGTATATTTATCGTGACCAGAGAGCAAAACTCGTAGAAACCGGGTTTCTATCCGCCCCATGTGTCAGCCATCAAACTGTCGCTACCTGTTGAAATAACAGATAAGCTTTGTACAAAACCCGCCCTCTGTCTCTCCAGCGGTGATCAATTCTCTATGCCGCCCGAAAATCTCAATCTCAAAATTTCCATGATCATTCCCGTCTTAAACGAAGCACCTACAATTGCCTCAGTCATCTCCAGGGCCCAAACAGCCAAAAATGTCGAAATCATTGTCGCCGACGGCGGCAGCAGCGACGGTACCGCAGATATCGCGAAATCTTTGGGCGTGCGAGTTGTCTCCACCGCCCCTGGCCGCGCTGCCCAAATGAATGCAGGTGCCGCCTCGGCTACTGGAGATATCCTGCTGTTTCTCCACGCAGACACTCTTTTGCCTCCAGGCTACGACTCTGGCGCGCGCCTCGCACTAGCAAAACCCCAAACAGTCGCTGGGGCTTTTGAACTCAAGATTGATGCGCCCCAGCACAGTCTGAGGCTGGTAGAAATAGGGGTAAACTGGCGATCGAACTTTCTGCAAATGCCCTACGGCGACCAAGCCATTTTCCTCACCGCAGCTACCTTTGACGAAATCGGCGGTTTTCCCGACTTGCCCCTCATGGAAGACTTTGAATTTGTACGCCGATTGAAAAAACACGGCCGCATCCAAATCGTACCCCAGCCCGTGCTGACATCCGCCCGCCGCTGGCAGCAGCTTGGGGTACTCAAAACCACCGCCATCAATCAAATAGTAATTATTGCTTATTTTTTGGGAGTGTCGCCCGATCGACTCGTTTTCTGGTATAAGAGACAAAAGAAAAATTCTTCCGAAAACTAAAGAATAGTGAACTTTTCTAAAGCTAGCAGCCAATTATGCAAATAGGAAACACGTCCCTGCGTAAAATATGACTTGAACGCCTCAAATTTTACGCACAGCGAGGAAAAAGAGAATATGGCCGATCCCAGAGATGCAGAGCTGATTAAACCCTTTAACGGCGACCCCTTCACGGGTCATCTCGCAACTCCCATCAGTGCTTCTGATTTCACCAAAGCATTCATTGGGAACTTGCCCGCCTACCGCAAAGGACTCTCACCCCTAGTTCGAGGTCTAGAAATCGGGTTAGCACACGGTTATTTCCTTGTCGGTCCCCAAATCGTCTTCGGGCCGCTGCGGGATTATCCAGAAGCAGCTAATCTCGGCGGATTAATTACAGCCCTCGTCTTAGTTCTGCTCGGCACAGCAGGTATGTCTGCCTACGGTTTGGTCTCTTTCAAATCAGACAACACCAGCTACCCCAGCGCTAATCCGATGACTCCCGATTCCCTCAGAAATGCTGAAGGCTGGAGCCAGTTTACCGCTGGTTTCTTCATTGGCGGGATGAGCGGCGTCTTTGCTGCCTACTTTTTACTCGAAAACTTTAACGGCATCGATGCCATTTTCCGTGGTTTAGTCAACTAATTGACTCTTCTGCCAAATATCCCTGTTGCCACACACTAACTTTAGTTTGGAGAATTTGATATGACAGGTTCCTACGCTGCTTCTTTCTTGCCTTGGATTTTGATTCCGGTCGTTTGCTGGCTGATGCCGGTTGTGGTAATGGGTTTGTTGTTTATTCACATTGAAAGCGACGCCTGAGCTTGACCCACAAAGCAAGACCTAAGTTGGAAGGCCGAAGTAAGACGATTGACGGACAATTCCTCTGAAACCTCTAGATAAATCTCGGGAAAATCAGCGAAAATTGTTTTGAGATGGCTGGCAATTAGAAAACTTAGTTTCTTTACCCCCATCCCCAGAATTTATCTGTGGAGCAATCTTTCTTCTTCCTTCAAAACTCGCAATTGCCAAAAAATCCTCTGCCCGCAAGCAGAGGATTTTTTTACAAACAACACAAATCACCCGCTCGGGGAAGACAAATTGGCAAATCATCAGAAAAATGGGTAGAAACCCCGTCCTTCGCTCGACGGCTTTTGCTAGAATAGAACTGGTCGTTGACCCACCCGCGACAATGGAGACATAAAGCCTAACACCAAAGTTTGCCAGAAGTATGGCAACGGCGAGGAAAAATTGGTAGACCGGGAAAAGCTTAAGAGGCAATGGAAAACATCCTCTCTAGACGTAAACTTATTCAGTTTTTAGACTGTTTGTTAAAACCGCAGGGCTTGCGGGGTTAGTCTGTGGAGCGAACATAAGACCAAATCTCTCGCTTGAGTGGAGGCAGTTGCAATGAAGCAGAAAGGTCTAAGAAGCGATTCTTGGAATCTCCGTGGCTTCAGCCCGGAGAGGATGTCAAGAGCCACAATTGTGATTGGAAACCTACTCATGAGGAGAGAGCGATGCAATTTCCCCCCGCACGCAGAATATTAGCTCCATTCCTGATCTCGGTACTGCTGTTAGTGACTGCCTGCGGTCAAACCCAAGCCCCCTCCCGCTGGGACAAAGCTCAGCAGGAAAGCACCCAAAAATCTGGTAAAGCCAAGCAGACAACTGCTGACAAATCAACTGCTCAAAATCCCAACCTGCCCAACAAGGCAGTTGCAGGCGGTAAGTTAAATAAATACTTCCCCTCTGCTGGCGACGGATTCGATCGTGTTTTTGCTCAAGAAAAATCCGGTTTTGCTGAAGCTAAGCTGAACAAAGGCGGTAAAAATGTCGCGGTACTCTCGATTAACGACATCGCCGGCAACCCCTCGGCTGGGGATAAATTCCAGCAAAGTACCAAGCAAATTGGCGGCTATCCCGCCATTAATCAGGGTGCTAGTATCACTGCTGTTCTAGTAGCAAATCGCTATCAGGTCAAAGTTCAATCCCGCGATCCTTCTTTTTCGGCTAGCGATCGCGAAGCTTGGCTGTCAAAATTTAACTTCGGCGGCCTCGCCCGCGTCAAGTAGCACTGTCTCTTTTCAAACTTTGCGCCAGACTCCAGTCTGGCGCTATCACAACTTGCGTCTGCCAAAATGAAATTGTGAAGTTTTTGCCATCTGCCAAAAGTAATACCTTTGATTCCCGTTCAACCATAAGGAGTTTTTTGTGAGCAAAACAGTCTTTGAATTAGTCGATCAACTGCCTAAAGACAACATGACTGTCAAAGCCCTGCGAGCGCTTGACTTTGTGGTTCCCGGTGAGTGGAACAATTTAGTTGGCTTTGAAAATACCATTCGCACCGTTACTGGCGAAACAGACGAAGATCTGATCCAGCAAATTGGCGATCGCGCCATCTACCTCTACAACGATAAATCAGAAGGCTACCAGCGCGCTCTCTGGCTCTACCAAACCATCGACAGTGCCTCTAGCGCCCTCGGCGCCGCAGCCCTCGCCAACAAAGTCTCCCAAAATGTCCCGTTTTTGTCGATGCTCGGCAATCTCACCCCCAAACCAGAAAAAGCTCAAACGATCGACCTTTCTTTGAAATTAGTCACCGAATTGCTCGCTTTTTGCCAAATTAACGGCATTCCCGGCGACAGCATCGGCGATTTCGCCGGGGCTTTGGGCGACTACGGCGGTGAATCCCTGATGCGGATGGCTGCTTTGGTTTGTTTCGACGGTTTGATTCCCCTGGGCCCAGACTTTATCATGGCCACTCAGTCTTGGATTGAAAAGCTCTCCCCCAGCGATCTGCAAGAAAATCCAGCGTTTAAGTCGATCGGCGGCATGATTCCTGGCGGTAATCCCGCAGGCCAACTCGGCTTTATCGGCGAAAGCTTTAACTCGGTTTCCGGCTGGATGGGCTCGTTTGTGAGCGATCGAGGTTTGACTCCCGAAAACGTCCTCGGCCACTTGCAGAATTTTGTCGAAATTTCTGCCGACAAAGTGGACTACGTGGGCGCTTTCCTCGACATGACTACCAATTACTACGAACACACGGGCGTTCAAACTCTCGCCCACCGTTTGATTGAACGAGCTGTCGCTGAGATTTAGAATAAGCACAGGAGTTGTGACGTTTCAGGGCGATCGCCCTGACAGTTTTTTGAGTTCAATTTTTTTTGACTCGCAATTCTTTAAGGTTGGTTTTCGATAAAATGTTTGTGCGATCGACTCGATCGCACCTCAACTCACAACTCCTACCAATCAATTTTACAAGGAACACTTAATGCCAGAAGAACCGCAAAATCCTACCGCTGGCGAATCCGAAACTCCCAGTGCTGCGATCGAGAACGCCCCGAGTTCCGATGAACCCCAGACAAGCGACGTGTCCAGCACTGACAAGCCGTCTGCCGCTGCTAAAAAGCCCGCAGCCAAGGCCGCTGACGGCGATCAGCCTCCAGCTAAAGCTAAAAAGGAAAAAGCACCTGCTGTTGAAGACAAGCCCTTTGCGGAATTTATTCAACAAGATTATTTGCCCGCCTTGCAAACTGCTTTGACCAAGCAGGGCGTTAAGGATTTAGATGTGAGTTTGACCAAGCAAAAACTCCCCGTTGCTGGGATGAGTTCCGCCGGAGATTGCTGGCAGGTAATTGGTAAATTTCAAGAAGGTCAGCGCCAATTTAACTTGTATTTTCCTCAAGAAGATATTCAAAGTCAAAGAGCGTTTTCCTGCGCTGAAAATAATACCAAAACCAGCACTTTAGAGCCTTTTTTGATAGACGAGCGCAAGATTACTCTAGACCTCATGGTCTTTGGTGTCGTCCAGCGGCTTAATGCTCAAAAATGGCTGAATCTTAATTAGTTATCGTGCAGTGCGAGCGTCCCGCTCGCGAGTCTTATTGATCTAGCTCGCGAGTCTTATTGATCTAGCTCGCGAGTCTTATTGATCTAGCTCGCGAGTCTTATTAATCTAGCTCGCGAGTCTTATTAATCTAGCTCGCGAGTCTTATTAATCTAGCTCGCGAGCGGGGACGCTCGCACTAAAAAAAATTACAAAAATGAGATGCTCCCTGACTGCTGACTAATGACTCCTGACTAATGATAAATATTCTTCGGATTCTGTTAAAAAATTGTGAGCTTGCATAATCGCGTAAAGGTCAACATCTGTTTCTAACAAACAAGCATGACCGCTGTTAGCCAGCATCACCATTTCAGCATTCGGAATTACCTTGACTAAAAGCTTCGCTTCTGCTGTGGAAGGCAACAGCCGATCGGCACCGCTAGCAATTACTAACGTCGGCTGTTCGATCGCACGCAACTGATTTTCATCAACATTAAACGATCGCACTAACGCCAATCTCCACACAGATGTGTGTTGCGGTACCGCTTGCATCGCTTCCAGCAAAGCTCGCCGATCGTCCCGCCCAATCTTTCCTAAGGATGCTAATATCGGCAACAGACCGATTACCGACAGCGGATAAAGGTTCGCCGGCAACCACTGAGTTAGGTGGGAACCCCACTGCACCCAAGGCTGTTGTCGGAATGAAGAAGCTGGATTTACTAAAATTAGTCGATCGCACAATTGGGGAGCTTCTAAAACAACTTTTATCCCTAAACATCCCCCAAATGACTCGCCGCACAGATAAACGGGTCGCTGATTGGCTTTCTTTTCTGCTTCAATTAAGGCAATTGTTTCCTTAACCAGTACCTCCCAGCTAGCCATGTCGTCGGCTGGTATAGCTAAGCAGCGAATGTCGAAATGCGGAGCTAATTTAGGAATTTGCGATCGCAGCAGCAAACCGCCCCCGTCCATACCCGGCAGAAATATAAATAAAGGGCGATCGGGTTTCGGCGGTTTCGGGCTGAGAAAACGAACCTTATTGTTAGCAGTTGGCATGATTAAATTTAATCTGGGAATGGGGAATTGGGCATCGGGCATGGGGCATCGGGCATTGGGAATTGGAAATTGGGAATTGGGAATTGGTAATTGGGAATTGGGAATTGGGCATTGGGAATTGGAAATTGGGAATTGGAAATTGGGAATTGGGAATTGGGAATTGGTAATTGGGAATTGGAAATTGGGAATTGGGAATTGGGAATTGGGAATTGGGAATTGGGAATTGGGAATTGGTAATTGGTAATTGGTAATCTTGCTCGCAAAGCCGAAGGGTGGCAATTCGTAGTTGGTAATTTATTGCTTCTTTTTACTACTGATAACTGACAACTGCCCACTGCCCACTGACAACTGCCCACTGACAACTGACAACTGACAACTGACAACTGACAACTGACAACTGACAACTGACTTAAACACACCCTCGATCGAGTAATTGCGCAATTTCCCCCTGACAGTGTTCTGTAAGTTCAGCAACAACTACTTTGGCTTTTTTGCCTCGATACTGCTGCTGTCGATCGACTGTAATCCAGTAAGGGCGGCCGATTAAAACATTAACTCGTTGATAAACTATCACAGGATGCCACCCCGCGCGATCGAATAAAGGTTCGGAAGGATCGAACAAACTCAACAACTTCAGCGGTAAACCCGATCGCACCGACTCTTCCTCCATCGAAGCAATCGCCACCGGTAACACCGCCAAATCCCGCACCGGCGCCCGCAAAGCCAAATGAGCAAATCCCCGCTGAAACTTCCCCATAGTATTCGGTTGAGTAAAGTTCACCATCGGTTCTGCACCCTCAGGAAACACCCCCACCATTTCCCCGCTTTGCAGCAGCGCCGTCGCTTGAGAGAAAAAATGCTGCTGTCGGTGCTCCGGTGCTTCCAAGGGGAAAGCCCCAAAACTCGTGACAACTTCCCGAATCACCGGAACTTGACCCATGTAGTGATGACAAGCAAACCGGATCGATCGACCCAAACCCGCCGTCAGCACTACTGGATCTAAGAAACTGCGGTGATTGCTCACTACCAATACCGGACTCTCTTGGGGAATCCGCGGCTGGTGGTGTACAAACATCTGCGTTCCCACACCAGCCAGGAAACAGCGCGAAATCATCAATGTGCGATCGGAAGACATGGGCTAAAACACAGGTAAAACGCTATAAAGGTTGATTCCATACCCATGCAGCTTAACATTACTTTACAAAATCGGCGATCGGTCAAAAAGTAGACTTTCCCCTTGTACCTTTCTTTCGTAGGCTGCACGCACTGTGAGATCAGAAACCGGGTTTTTTGCGAAAATACGCGTTACAGGCGCCAAAATAGTAAAAAACCCGGTTTCTTTGTCGGAGTGCCTAAGTCTGGTTTCGTAGTCCTGCACGCACGGGGGGTCAGAGGTTTTTGCGAAAATACGCGTTACAGGCGCCAAAACAGTAAAAAACCCGGTTTATTTGTCGGAGTGCCTAAGTCTGGTTTCGGTAAAATTTCCCAGTCCGAAGTAAAATTTTATAAAGTCTTGTTGCAAACTTCTATAAAAATGTTTAAAACAAGGCCAAAAACAAGTTGCAGCAGCTAAGATTATAAATTCACAGTGGGCATTGACGCACTGTCAAAGTATTTTTCAACAAGTCGTAATAGCAATCTCCCGAGGCATCAATGGATAACATTCACAACTATCGCCTTAAATGTACCCTCACCTTTGGCGACATTTACGGTCAAATCATTGTTTGGCTGATAGTCATCTTCCTGAGTCTAGCGTCCGCACTCGCCCTCTGGAGCAGCGCCCGCCAAATCTACGCCTTGGCTACAGTTGGCTTGATTTTAGTGCTGTCTCTGCCATTCTTGCTGTTTGCTTTCGTGACAACTCTGCTCAATAACATTGAAGTGCTTTATGTAGACCCCGCCACCGAAGATCAACCTTCTGCAACGGGAAATCAGTCAAATCAGAGGTCTGTCGAAATCCTCGGCTAGTTCAATTTGAAATTTTAGACTTTGATGTTCGATTCCAATCAAAAGTTAAAAACTTCCCGCTCTTTTGGTAGGAAGTTTTTTTTTGCGTCACGATAAGTTGAGCAGAACACTCAAAATAATTTAAAAAAATGCTAGAACACGACGTAATCATTGTAGGCGGCGGTTTAGCAGGTTGCCGCGCAGCCGTAGAAATTGCCAGAACTGACCCCAGTTTAAAGGTAGCTGTTGTTGCCAAAACTCACCCAATTCGATCGCACTCTGTCGCAGCCCAAGGCGGTATGGCCTCTAGCCTCCAAAACGTCGATCCCGAAGACAGTTGGAAAGCCCACGCCTTCGACACAGTAAAAGGTTCAGACTATTTAGCCGACCAAGACGCCGTAGAAATCCTCACCCGCGAAGCGCCCGGTGTCATCATCGATTTAGAACACATGGGAGTCCTGTTTTCTCGCCTCCCAGACGGCAGAATTGCCCAGCGCGCTTTTGGCGGACATTCTCACCGCCGCACCTGCTACGCCGCCGACAAAACCGGTCACGCCATCCTCCACGAATTAGTTAACAATCTCCGCCGTTACGGAGTTCACATCTATCAGGAGTGGTATGTCACGCGCCTGATTTTGGAAGCCGGCCAAGCGAAGGGCGTAGTTATGTTTAACCTGATAGACGGCGAAATTGCCGTCGTGCGGGCGAAGGCGGTGATGTTTGCTACGGGGGGTTACGGTCGAGTTTACAACACTACCTCGAACGATTACGCCTCTACTGGCGACGGTTTGGCGATGGTGGCGATGGCTGGATTGCCGCTGGAAGATATGGAGTTTGTCCAGTTTCACCCGACGGGTTTGTATCCGGTGGGAGTGTTGATTTCGGAGGCTGTGCGGGGCGAAGGGGCTTATTTGATTAATTCCGAGGGCGATCGATTTATGGCGAATTATGCGCCGTCACGGATGGAATTAGCGCCTAGGGACATTACATCGCGATCGATTTCCTTAGAAATTCGCGCAGGCCGCGGCATTAACGTCGATGGTAGTGCTGGCGGCCCGTTTATTTACCTCGATTTGCGGCACATGGGACGCGAAAAAATCATGAGCAAAATTCCTTTTGCTTGGGAAGAAGCGCACCGCTTATTAGGAATTGATGCTGTAAATCAACCGATGCCCGTGCGTCCCACAGTCCACTATTCAATGGGCGGAATTCCAACTAATACAGGCGGACAAGTTCGGGGCAGTGCTGACAGTTTGGTAGACGGTTTCTTTGCCGCAGGCGAAGCAGCTTGCGTATCAGTTCACGGCGCTAACCGTTTGGGCAGCAATTCGCTTTTAGAATGTGTAGTTTATGGAAAAGTTACTGGCGCAACCATAGCACAATTCGTGCAAAATCGCAAGTTACCGACAGTAGACGAACAGCGTTATATCAACGAAGCAAAAGAACAAATTCAAGCACTCGTAGACCGTCCCGGACAATACCGCATCAATCAAGTGCGGCAAAAGTTCCAAGATACAATGACTGAGTATTGCGGAGTATTTCGCAGCGCTGAATTGATGCAGGAAGGTTTGCGGAAATTGAAGGAATTGGAAAAACAATATCAAGAAGTTTACTTGGACGACAAGGGTAAATCTTGGAATACGGAAATTGTCGAAGCTTTGGAATTGCGGAGTTTGATCATTGTGGGGAAAATGATTTTAACTTCGGCTTTGAACCGTCAGGAAAGTCGCGGAGCTCATTCGCGGGAAGATTTTTTGCAGCGGGATGATGAGAAGTTTTTGAAGCATACGCTGGCTTATTATTCGCCTGCGGGGATTGATTTGGCTTATATGCCGGTGGCGATTACGATGTTTGAGCCGCAGGAGAGGAAGTATTGATTTGTAGGTGGGCATTGCCCACCTATAATGATTTAGTTACCGGAAAAAAGTTAGATATGGGGGGTACGAGGGATATTTAGGATTAAGTTTAAACCTATGAGCTAAGCCTCAGTTAGTAAAGGAACTTGAATGTAATTCAGACTTGTTTAACAATTGTATAAACTCTTGAAAATCCTGATTGAGCATGGTATTTCCCTTGATTAAATTCTCGACGAAGGGTTTCTAAAGCAGCCAGTCCCACAGCATAGGGATGAGTCAGACAAAAAGCTATATCTGACTTGGGATTTTTTAAGTTAGTTTTAGCGACTGCGATCGAAGGTTTTTAAAACATAAGTTGTGAAGTAGTTATTTTCGATCGATGTTGGTACTTAAATATAGTAACATCTGGTTCTATACCCTTTCTCAAAAAGGTGAGGTACAGGTTTAGATTTTAGATTGGGGATTGGGGATTGGGGATTGGGGATTGGGGATTGAGGGATCTATCGATCGATACCTCATCTTTATGATAACTGCTATATATCTATTTCTGCTTTGTTATAATTAAAGTTATTCCTATCTTCACATTACCGAAGAATGCAAATTATATTAGAAGTCCCCGAGCTCCTCGGCGAAAAACTGCAACAATTGGGCGATCGCCTCCCGGAAGCCCTCGATCGCGCCCTTCAGGAACTCGCCCCTGCAGAAACCATTCCCTACAAAGACGAACTCCAAATCGTCGAACTGCTTGCCAGTCAACCCAGCCCGGAAGCAATCCTTGCCATTCGCCCCGCGCCTGCATTGCAAGCCCGCATGAGCGAACTGCTCGATCGCAATAAATCCGGCACTCTCTTGCGATCGGAACAAGTCGAACTCGATCGATACTTGCTGCTAGAACATTTGGTGCGCTTAGCCAAAGCTCATGCCTACAAAAACTTACAGACAGCAGCATGAGTTATGTATCAGCCTCTGTGCGTCGGCTAGTGACTCGACGCGCCGGAGAACAATGCGAGTATTGTCGATTTCCCCAAACGGCTTCACTATTCACCTTTGAAATGGAACACATTATTGCCGAAAAACATGATGGCATCACTAATGCTGAAAACCTAGCATTATCCTGTCCTTACTGCAACCGTTTCAAAGGAACTGACCTCGGTTCGATCGACCCCGAGACACAACAGCTAACTCCTTTTTTTAATCCCCGTCTCCAGCAATGGTCAGATCACTTTCGGCTAGAGCGAGGAACGATCATTCCACTGACTCCAGAAGGGCGCGTAACTGCTAAAATTCTACAATTTAACCTCCCAGAACGCATCCTCGAACGCGAGCAACTCATTGCAATTAGAGAATATCCACCACATCAAGGTGAGTTCGACGGTTGAAATTGAAATGTTCGGCCGCTGTTTGTAATTGCTAAAGAAAGAAGCATGACACAAGAACCATTTTTTGAAGAAAGCAGTGGCCATGTATTCGCTGACCTCGAACAGGAGGACGCAAATCAACTTTTTACGCGGGGCAAAATAGGGATTCAAGTAATCCGTATCTTGAAACAACGCAACTTGAAACAGCGCGAAATAAGTCAAATTATTGGCATTCCACAGCCTGAAGTATCTCATTTAATAAACGGAGAGTTTCAAAGATTCAGCGAGGAAAAACTACTGATCTTTCTCAAGGGACTTGATACGGGAATTACCTGACAGATTCGCGATCGTAATGGGGGCGATCGGCTGAAACTGTGATATTGCTGTAGGGGTTGACCAAAACAGGACAAAGCTAGATTTTGAGCTTCCGTTTTTCTTGGGAGTCCATCTCTTACTTCCCGTCGGTAATCTCTGAAATTTAATAACCTTACGCTTTAATAACATCTATTATTTCCTGTAATGTGAAATAAATATAATAAAAAATGGGTTTGCCGTTAATATCTATTGTTCCATATCTATAGTAAAATTTTTTATTTTTAGAGTAATCATACCCGAATGGGTTGAATTTAGGTTGAGAATTTGGATAAATCCTAAAACTAGGAGATAAATAGCTTACTTCAATAGGCGCGCATTTTTGATCGAAGGTAATTGCCCATTTAGGAGACACATCTAATTTGCCAGCGCAATTGCGTTTGCCTAAGTCAACAAAAATATTTTCATAAAAATAGCTAATAGGCTTTTCAGTAAAGTCTTTTTCTGTAATTGTATTGGAATAGTTTATCTGAGATTTTTTGACATCAACTTCAATTTGAATTATGCGTTTAAAGAAAATATTAACTTTAGTCAAAATATATTCCTCAACAGCATTTTTATGATTTTCACTTTTAAATGCTATCAACGGTAGGTAATCACTTTTAAAATTTAAATTTTCGTTATAAATACCAACATTTTTTATATCTTGATTCATAATTTTTCCTGAAGATATTCACTTTGGATTAAAAAGAAGTTAGCTTGAAAGACACGAATTCCTTGTATATCTAGTGATGACTCAACCTCCTCGCCTAAAAAAGGGTCATTAATAGGTGGTGATTCGTAGTAGTAGGGGATGAAAAATAAATTTTTTGAAATTATATGTGTTTGTTGAAGTGCTAATTCATAAGTAAGCTGCTTAATAAGATCGTGTTCATACTTCTTCTTCTGTTCTTTAGGAAGATTAGAAGGATTAAGATAGAACTCAAGTGGAACATCTTTATAATCAATTATTTTTAGGCTAGAAGCCTCGTCGGTTAAAACCAAATCAGGACGTAAAAATTTACGCCGTGGTTCACTGGTTTGATTTTCTGTATCATAGCCATAATTCTCTAAACAATAATCTTGATGGAATTCGACCCCATCTGTTAAAACTAGATGTCTAGGATTTAAGTCAAATTCAATCACAAGTAACTCATGCCATCTCAGTATTTGATTGTCATCTCCAGATTTATCTGATTCAGTAGAGTAAATCCAGAGCGGCCCGAAAATAGAGCCATTTAAGACTCGGATTTGCAAGTTACCAACTCTATTTTTTTCCGTTCTTTTAGGAAGACCATTATCATAATCCTTCAAAGGTATATCTGTATCTGCATAGCAAATTTCCTCTTGACAATTTCTGAAAAAATATGTATGACACATATCTTCCCAAATCAAGGAAAATCCTTTGATTCCCCAGTAATCGCCATCATCAAGCCCTGGATTAAGTTCACCATATAAAAATGTCTCAATAGCTTCATAAAGACCCCAATAATCATTATCTTTGTAGTAAGTATTTTTATCTATAGTATCTAGTGCTTCTTTGAGAATACTTGTGGTTTCTAAAAAAGTATCCTTATCAAAAATTGATTGCTCGCTACTTAGATAATCATCTTTAAACCGTTGAGCTAGAAAACGAATATCTTGAGTACGAGCTTTAATATGATCTGCTACATCTTCTTGTAGTTGCTGAACAATTTCATCAAGAATGTAACAATAAAGATTAACAATATCTGTACTTTCATAAAGCAAGACAGGACGGGGTAAATCCATTGTTTCCACATAAATTACATCATTATCTAGATAGATAGCCTTATCTAAGTATTTATAAATTTGGGAATAATCAATATCTTCAGTCCGTTTTACTTTTCTTTGAATTGAGTTAATAGCCAAGTCATCGTAAGTTTCGAGTACACGCTCAATCATTTTGAGTTTGCTATATAGCTGACAAGGTTCTCCTTCCTCAGTTTTCAGAGAAAGTCCACCTGAAGAAACAGTTGTCTGATCTTGATCGGTTTGATAATCATATCTATTAAGATTAACTCGATTTTTATTATCATTTTCAAATTTGCGAAAGGTACGATACATTTTAAAGAATAAATCTCGCACCTTATCGAACTGTTCTTCAGGAAAGTCATTAAATCCATTCGGCAGCCAGAATTCGTAAGTATCTCCTGATTGTGATTTACGAATTCCTACAAAATTATCATTAGGGTCTTTGACCAGCTTTATTTCTGAAAAGTTAATCATTGGTTAATTAAACTTGGATTTAGTTATTAAAATTCATAATTTTTTCAACAAACGTATTATGTAACTTGGTAAAGTCACCAAAAGTCACAAGCTCATCTCTTTCTTTACCTAAAAGCTCTAACAAGGGTTTTTTATCGCGGGTAAATACACTATCCCACAAGAAAAACATTAGTTTGTTTTGAATTTGCTCTGCCGTGATAGGCAGTTTTTTAATGAAATATTTACCAATCTGCTTATCTTCAATTCCACGAATGGAAGCATGATAGCTTTTGATAAAAATATTAATCTTGTTAATAAACTCTAGCCATTCTTCCTCGTCTAGAGTTCCATTTTTAGCTTTTCCGTATTCTCCAGGTGGAGGGTTGCTATCATCCCAATTGACAAACTCCCAATCCCAACGCCGTTTAAAGGCACTATCCATAAAATAAATCGAGTTGTCAGAGGTATTCATAGTAGCCAGTATGGATAGATTGGGGGGAATACGAATAATCCTTTCAACGAGATCAAATTTCAGGAATTCTATCTTCTTTTGCACAGTAGCAAGATTTTTAACGCCTTCAGAAACATAGGGAGATAGTTTATACTCTATTATTTTGCCTTCTTCATCATAAGAAAATCTAGTTTTTATCAATTGCAGAATTTTAATGAATTCAATTTCAGTGATATTAATTCCATAGCTCGACCATCCATCTTCATCTCTATCTAAAAGCTGAAAAATAGTTCCAAATATTGCTGAGGAGTTACCTCTGTTTATTTCATCTATTACCAAAGCTATATTTTGAACTTCCGATATTTTATTTCCCTCTTTGTCATAAGCATCGAGTATTTTTCGATACGCTTGGGATAAGGCTTTGAGAAAGTGACCCTCATAATAATTATATTCTACTTTCCCAGCTCTAGTAATAGGTACAAGTTTGCCCATAAAATCGCCATAAGTATATTCGGGATGAAAAACGGTTTTAATTACATTTCCTGGATGGCTTTTTTTATCAATACCTAAGTCTTCAGGAATTATTTTATTGTCAATTCGGTAGCTTTTTCCAGTTCCAGGGCTGCCAAAAATAATTTTCTGAAGGGGAGTATTCACCACTATTAACCTTTAATGCAACAGGGAGTTGTGATTATGATTATACTGAGTCTTCGCCCAAATTACTTTCTATTTGCTCCCCGAATAGTAAAGATTTGTAACTTTTTTAGCTGGCGATCTGCTTACCTGAGTTTGAGTAGGGGATTCGATAGATGCACGTGTGGTTGACAGCCTTGACCTCTGGAGTGGTTCGCTTTCCGGTGCCGATGCAAGCACCTGAGCAATGTTGACGTTGTACTTACTCAGTGTTGCACTACAATAAAATGGCATTGTTGAGAGTTTGTTTGTTGAGCCGATTGCCCACTTTGGATTCGCTACTTTCTGGGGTTGGCGATACTTTTTCTGATGCGTTACTCGGCGGTAGCGGTTCGAGCAGTTTCGATTGAGCTTCCGCAATTGCAGGCTTATTTTCAGACCAGGTTGACAGTGTAATGGAATCAAATTTCCTGCGCCGATCGATATTAGCCTGTAGCCTGGGTTCCCGATCGCTCTCTACCAGCACGTACCCAAGCAATATCTCGATCGGCATCCAGCGTCATTTGAGTATCTCGCTCTACATCGCTTTGAAATCCCCCACGGGTAGGAAATCCCGCATTATTGCGAGGACTGGCGAACATATGATACACAATAACTGCCTCAGTTCGCCCAAAAAGATACTGTTGTGCGAGGATATCTGTACCTTTAGCATCCCCAACTACAAAACACTCATTGCGATCGATCGCGCGAGCGAGCAAATAACGGTAATAGGTGTCAAATTCTTCCTGAGTCAGGTCGATGTGTCCGCTAATAAAATTAACCACCTTTTTACTTGTCATTGTTTGTTTCTCAGTCTGCGGAGTCAGGAAGTTAGTGCTACTGTCATTGGTTGCGATCGTATCCTAGCAAATTCAAGCGCGATCGCCCTTTCCCCATTCTTTCCCAACTATCTCACCCTCCAGTATCCTCCGAACTTCCTCTTTATAACAACGCGGTCAACGCTTTGGGTCATAATTCCCTCCGAGTTCTTGCTTAGGAATGAAAATTTAATAACTTAAGCAACGTTTCCATCTCAATCCTTGCCCGCAGACTGTCCAGGCATGACAATGCCGAACGTATTGAATTTTCATTCCTTAATTCATAATATCATCTCCCAGGTTAGTAGTGAGGACTTCAGTCCGCATTTAAATCAGAGGATTAGATCTCTTGCAAAAGTATTTTCGATCGAATCTTGGAACGGGCAAGATGCCCGTTCCACAAAGTAACTTGTTCTGTGGAACGGGCAAGATGCCCGTTCCTAGCTATTTTTGTAAGAGGTATACTGAAGTCCGAACGATCAAACCTGATAATCGTTATTTTTGGGGATATTATCTAATCGGTAATTCGGAATAAAATAAGAAGTTTTGAGTTAAAAGTATCAAATTTTCAACTCAAAATTCTGGGGCGGAAACTCTTAGTACCGCCCCTAGAAATGTTCTTAAGGTTTCGGTAGCGCACCTTCGGGACTAGGAGAAGCCGCCGGTTCAGGAGTCGGAGAAGCATCAGATTCGGGACTGGCTTTCTCCGCCGCAGGAGAAGGCGAAGGACTGTCGCTAGCTAACTGATTAATTTGGTCTTTATAGTTAGGAGGAGCTAACTCAGTAGCTTGATCAAACAGCGTTTTTGCCTCGTCAGTTTTGCCCTGTTCCTTCAACACGATCGCATGAGCTAACGTCGGGCGAAAATCTTTCGGATTCGCCTTGGCCGATTCGTCGTAAATCGCGATCGCCTCTGGGTAGCGCTTCTGCACCGCATAAACCTGCCCTAAAATCAACTGCACCGAAGTTACATCGATACTGCCCGGTTTCGCCTGATTTGCACTCGGAGCAGCCTTGAGCGTATCTTGCAGCAGCCCGATCGCAGCTTCCGGCCGTTGCTGCACCAGCAGCAAATTCACCAACCCCTGCAAAGCCTTAATTTCCCCAGGCTTAGACGCTAAAATCGATCGATAAGCCCCAGCAGCCCCTTCGCGATCGCCCGTGCGTTCCTTCGCCTGAGCCAGCAAAATCCCGTATTCCGTAGTGTCAGGATTAAGTTTAGCCAACTTTTCCAAAGTCGGCACCACATCCTTGATCGCCCCCACTCCTTGTCCGATCAACTCCAGCCGTACCTGCAAAAGTCCCCGCAAAGCCGTTACATTGTCAGGTTCCCGCTGCAAAACCAATTCGTACCCCCTCACCTGATCTTGCAGCAACTGCGATTGCTTCTCGGTAGATGCGGCTGTCTGAGTAGGCGTTGGAGTCGATCGACTTTGCGCTTGGCTCCCCTTGAGAATACTGTCCAAAATTGGAACCAGAGAAAATCCCACAAAAGCGATGAGCGCAAGCACCACCACCACAGTAATCAACCCGCGACCCTTGTTTGCTTTTTCCATAATTCAACTATCCCAACTTAAAATCTACTATTTTCTAAGAATTAACCCATCGCCTAGGGGCGTCTGCAATTTAACCAGATCCATGCAACCATAAAAGTTCTTAACTTCAAAGTCCCAATTGACAAAGCAGCCTTTTACTTGCAGCTAATATGGTAACAGACCCGCAACTCCCCGCTAGCCAAACAATTTTGGACACAAAGACCCGCAGCCCCAAGGAATGCGGCTTTCGTCCAATAAGAGTGCGGTCAAGCTCAAAATTACCGAAAATATGGCGGATCAGCCCGTTAGGTAATTGGATTAAGTAAAATAGGCAAGCTACTCCAGAGAGATTGGAATGGCGCTTTGGGGATTTTCCTCAAAGCATTGCGAGATATTGCCGGGTTGGATGCTCAGGTATTCAGCACGCTATGTCGGGATATATCCTAGATTGTCCGGACTTGAAGTATCTGAATATCCTAAACGCTATTAGCCAGCAACGCCAGCTTTCGGGCGATCGACCCGATCCTTGGGTTAGACAACTCTCAAACTCCTTGCCAGCAAGGATTAGAGCAGCAAACCAACCCGGGAGCGCTCGTAGCGAAGTTGAAAGTTGGCGTTGACGGGTCAAAACCAAACTTTCCGGCGCAAGCCCCAAGTCTGGTGCTAGTAGCTTTTAAAGCAGTTTCTTCAGTTTATTCCTAATTTCCCTTAAGGGATGTGTCTCCGCTGCAAGGAGTTTTTTATGAACCCCTCTCCGAACCGGTCTTCCAAATCGTCCAAATCTACTTCTGCTCGCAAGGCTCAGCCAAGCGATCCCGCCGTGAATCTGCCCGCAGTTACAGCCTCCGTGCCCGAGACACCAGACGAAAGTCCCGTGTCTTCCCCGTCGGCTGCACCTGTCGATCAAAATCAACCACCAGCGCCAACGGACGCCCCAGCGACAACGGACGCCCCAGCGCCAAAGGATGCGCTGCAACGACCGCGCTACAGTTCTGCCCCCGATGGGGACAAAACAAAGCCAAAGCCCAGCGATGCTCCTGCGCTCTCGGAGCCACCATCCGCGCCTGTGGAATCTGCTGGTAAGACAACTGCACTCACAGTCGCACCTACCCCAACCCCCAAGCCTGCCACTAACGAAAGTCAGGCCGATGATGATGAGATACCCTCCGTCATGCGCCAACATCCGATTCCCCCTCCCAGCGAACCCAGACAGTACCGAGCTGTTGGTTTAGTGCGGGGCCGCTACACCCAATCTGAAGAGCAATTCACCCGAGGTATGTTGATAGCTGCCGACGGAACTGCCATCGACGCAGTTTTGCTGGGTAGAGTTATGAGTTTAGTCAAAAATCACCTGGATCTGGAACAAGAACACCTGTGGGTGGTCTATCCCCGCACCAGGCAAGAAGATGGCAATTTGCACGCCCAGATTATGGGTGTTTGGGAGCCGGAAACCCTGAAAAAAGCTCTTGAACCCTCCTCTGACGAGGAAAACCAGGAAGTAGGGGAGATTGAGACTAGCGACGAAGCATCGATCGCATCTTTGGCGCCCTCGGAACCTGATGTTGAAGATGGCTATTTTTCGATTCGAGGCGAGGTGATTTATCAATCGCAAGATGAAGAAAAGTATGTCATCGTCAAAATCAAGCAAGCTCCCCGCAAGAATGACGACAAGATGAAGTTTTTTAAGCTGAAACTTAAGGGGGATTTAGCAACAAAGGCGATCGGCTTTTTTTGGGATTTCCACGTCAAATTGCAAGCTGACAGTCTGATGATTGAGCAGGCAAAAAATATTGGCGCCCTGCCGATTAAAAAACGGAAATTCCCCCCCGGAAGTGGCAAGCCCGGTGGCGGCTACAAAGGAGGCGGAAACAAGCGTCCCTTTACTCCTAGGCCCAGCGGTGACGGTTCTCGTATAGAACGTCCTAATATCAAGCCTTCTGCTGCTGCACCGCCTGTCCCCAAGGAACCTCTTCCTAAGCCGGTTAAGAAGCCTAAGCCAGTTGAGGAATAAGGCAATTTGAGATTTTGGATTTGAGATTTTGGATTTGGGATTTTGGATGTTAGGTGAGTGCGTCAGTTTTCCATGCGTGCAGTTATTTACCAGAAATTTTCAATCTAAAATCTAGAATCCTGGACGCACTCCCGAGGAGCAGAAACCGAGTTTATTGACCAAAAACCTAAGCTTTCAGGCAAAGCCGGCGACAATAAACCCGGTTTCTGAGACCTTGTGCGTCTGCAAATAATCTAAAATCAACAATCTAAAATTGTTTATTCGAGCCTGACTTGGGCCCCCCACAAATCTTGCGGGAGAAACACTCTGTCGGCTGGTAGGGGAGCAACTGGGGCCGTGAGAGTAAATTGACCAGCTTCAATTTGCTGCTTCAATTCCAAAGCTACTTGTCGCGAGAGAAACATACTCGCCAGGGGGGCGGCCCGCACTGGTTTTCCCTCGATGAGAATGCGACCGGTTTTTAATTGAGCGTAACTGACTAAACCGAATGTGGGACGAACGCGCCGGGGGATAGAGAAATCTACCACCGGCGCGACTATTTTTTTGTCTGATACTGCACAGTTGGCGACGACTGTTTCGTTTAAGACGGGGAAGGGGATGCCGACTCCCAGCATCAAGGATGGGCCGTAGTTTTTGAAGTAGCAGCCGCGCACCCATTTGGAGTTCATCTGTTTGGCGTCGCCGATGAGTGCCAGGGTGGCGGCTGGCCCAATCGGAGTCCCGTTAGGCTGCCGTTTTTGCAGCGGGAAGTGCTGGGTTCCTTCCCAGGTGATGTAGCCCTGAGCGCCTCCTAGGAAGATGCGGGTGCCGATGCCGATGAGTTGGAGGTGGGGGTCGTTGAGCAGGGGTGACATGGCTCCCAGGCTCGAATAAACGGCGTTGCCGAGGTTCGGTTGCAGGGGGCCGAGGTAGGTGAATAGCGGCCGATCGCCCCCGTTGACTCCTACAATAAAGTTTTGATAGGCGTTCCGGGGATTGAATAAATAAAACTGGTTGATGGTATCGCGGGTAATCGTGGTTTCAAAGGAGGCGCGGGGATAGCAGTCTGTTACTTGCCCTAAAGCCCGCAACTGCACGGGTTTGCCGGCAATCAAGTCTTCGATGACGTGTCCGCCGCCCCGTTCCCGCGATTCTTCGCCGTCTTCGGCTACTTGGGTGGCTCCTAGGTACAAATCTACGGCGCCGAAGCCGGAGTAGGCTAAAACGCCGTCCAGCCAGCACTGCCGGATTTTGATCGGGGGGTCGGTATGGCCGAGGTTGATGATGGCGCCGGAGGATTCCATGGGCTCGAAGGTGCCGGCGGTAATCACATCGACTTCTTTTGCTGCTTGGGTAATGCTGGTTTCTCTGACTCGGGTTTTGAGTTCTTCGATTGTCCAGACTGTGGCTTTGCCTTGGCTGATTTTATCGTTGATTTCGTCGATCGATCTCATAAGATTATTTTAGATTTTAGATTTTAGATTTTAGTTTGGTGGAATGTCGATCGCGCAAATGCCGTTTTGGCGATCGGGCTTGGTTTGAGAACACAGCCAAATGTTATAACAGATATCAGCATAATACTATAAATAAAATAAGGAGCGATCGCCATGACTCAAGCGATATTAAAACCAGTCACTTTCGATGAATTTATCGACTGGTATCCTGAAAATTCCCAAAAGCATTACGAACTGCATAATGGAGCTATTGTTGAGATGCCTAAAGCCACCGGAGAACATTCAGAGGTAGCCGGCTTCATCTGCCTGAAGCTAGGGATGGAAATCGAGAGGCTGCGATTGCCCTACTTCGTACCCAAAGAATGCGTTGTTAAAGCTGATAACGAGTTATCTGGTTACGAACCGGATGCGATCGTTTTGGACAGGCAAGGGACGAACAGCGAACCGAGATGGAAAAAGCAATCTATCATTACAATGGGTAGTTCTGTCCGGCTAATTGTCGAAGTTGTCAGTACCAATTGGCGAGATGATTATGGCTACAAGTTGGTTGATTACGAAGCTTTGGGTATTTCTGAATACTGGATTGCGGACTATTTGGGACTTGGTGGCAGACGCTATATTGGCAATCCGAAACAACCTACTTTTTTCGTTCACCATTTGGTAGATGGCGAGTATCAAGTCAGTCAGTTTCGGGGGAGCGATAGGATTGTTTCGCCCACATTTCCAGAGTTGAATTTGACTGTGCAACAGATTTTTAGTGCGGGACGAGATGCGGTTGAGAATGCTAGCACTTAAGGTATTAATTTCGGGCTGTAGAATAATAAATTTACTAAGTTTGTAGTGAGGACTTTAGTCCTCTATCTGGAAAGAAAGAAGGACTAAAGTCCTGACTACAAACCTAAATTATTGATTTTCCTGAACGTTTTTTTCTAGGTTTGTAGTGAGGACTTTAGTCCTCTATCTGGGATCAAGAAGGACTGAAGTCCTGACTACAAACCTAAATTATTGATTTTCAGGAGTGTTTTTTTCTAGGTTTGTAGTGAGGACTTTAGTCCTCTATCTGGGATCAAGAAGGACTGAAGTCCTGACTACAAACCTAAATTATTGATTTTCAGGAGTGTTTTTTTCTAGGTTTGTAGTGAGGACTTTAGTCCTCTATCTGGGATCAAGAAGGACTGAAGTCCTGACTACAAACCTAAATTATTGATTTTCAGGAGCGTTTTTTTCTAGGTTTGTAGTGAGGACTTTAGTCCTCTATCTGGGATCAAGAAGGACTGAAGTCCTGACTACAAACCTAAATTATTGATTTTCAGGAGCGTTTTTTTCTAGGTTTGTAGTGAGGACTTTAGTCCTCTATCTGGGATCAAGAAGGACTGAAGTCCTGACTACAAACCTAAATTATTGATTTTCAGGAGCGTTTTTTTCTAGGTTTGTAGTGAGGACTTTAGTCCTCTATCTGGGATCAAGAAGGACTGAAGTCCTGACTACAAACCTAAATTATTAATTTTCCTGAACGTTTTTTTCTAGGTTTGTAGTGAGGACTTTAGTCCTCTATCTGGAAATTAAAGAAGGACTGAAGTCCTCACTACCAACCTGAATTATTGATGCTCGGGAGCGTTATTTTCTGCATCATCGGAGATGTCGGGTTTGTGTTCAGGTAACTTTTCTGCCCGACTTTCGGTGACTCCTATAGCTTCATATTCTTCGTGGATAGCAGAATCTATTGCTGCTAATGTTTTAGGATTGGCGTCCCACTGGTTGAGAATGTCTTTAATTAGGGCTTCCCTAATCCAAACTTGAGCCACAACTGTGAGGGGGAGGGCTAGCAATAAGCCTAAAAATCCAAAGAAGGTGGCGAAGAATACTTGAGCTATTAATGTTACTGCTGGCAGCAATGATACTTGTTGTGCCATGACGTATGGGGTGAGGATGTTGCTTTCAAACTGTTGAATTAGAAAGTAAAGTATCAGGACTAAACCGGATTTTAAGGGAGAGTCTAAAAGTGCGATCGTCATTGGCGGGATGACGCTGATAGTGGGGCCTATATTGGGAATTAAGTTAAGAAATCCTGCTACTACAGCATGAGCTAGCGGTAGGGGAACTTGCAATACCGATAGACCAATTAAGCTCAAAAAAGCAATCACACTCATGCTAATTAACGCACCAATGACCCATCGACCTAGAGCTATTTCGCATTCATCTAAAATACCCTCGATTCGTCGCCGATAAAAAGAGGGAAATAGTTGTATAAATGCTTTGCGGTAAGAGAGGGGATCTGCTAAGGTCATCAAGGTCAAAACTAAAACCAGCAAAAAACTCAGAATGACACCTAATGTGTTGCCGACAAATGCTCCTGCACCCCCAACGAGTTGGTTGAATAAAGGTTGCAGTTGTCGCATAATGTCGTTAACATCGAGATTGGGCAGCCGTTGGCCGATTTGTCCAGAGAAGCGAGTTTCGATTTGATCTACCCAATCATTTAATCTTGCTATTCCTTGAGGGGCTCTTTGGGTAAGTTGTTGGAATTGCAAGGCGAAGGGCGGTACAATGATCAGGAACAAGCCTACGAAGACGAGGAGTAAGAAGGTAATTGAGCACAGTACGGCGATCGACCTTTTGAACCGGAATTTTTTTTGTAAGTAGCGTGCTAGTTTGTTTAAGGCCGTGGCTAAGACGATGGCAGCAAACAGCAGCAGTAGTGCTTGCCTGATTTGCCAGAGGATGTAACAAGATGCGATGAGGGCTAATAAGCCCATCCACTGTCCTAGCTTCATGCGATTTTTAGATATTATAACGGGGAATTGCCGACGTTGCTTTAGACGCTTTGGGAATCGCGTCTCTACAAGATAGCTTAGATGCGATCGCACCTTTACAATATACCCCTACAACGCAGCCTGCTCAATTCCCTTTGGCGAACACCTGCTGCGCTGTCAGGTTCAATTCTGGAAAAGTTGGCGACTCAATCACCTCAGCCCCTTTGAACAGTTTGACTTGGTATTCCCCATCAATTAGTTGGTAAACCGAAAAAGTTGGTTGCTTGGGGTTGCCGATAAACCGTCTCCCGCCCAATCCTAAATAGTCTACAATCCAATATTCTTTGATGCCCATTGACTCGTAAGCTTCTAGTTTGCGGGCATAATCATCCTCCCAGTTAGTGCTAGTTACTTCTACGATTAGGGGAACTGATGAACCCATCGTGATAATTGATGATTTTTGCCAACGAGGCTCGTTTACAATGGTTTGTTCGTTGAGTACAATGATATCTGGCTCGTATCCAGATTCCTCGCTGATGGGTTTGATGACAGATTCTTTGGGGATGAAGTACGGTAAATTGAGACGCTCAATCTCAATTCCTACCTTCAGTGCGGTAAAACCGGCGACTTTAGAATGTTTTCCTGTTGCTTTTGGCATCTCAACAATCTCTCCATTGTGCAATTCGTAGTGGTGTTCTGAGTTTTCAGGATACCAGTCAATGAATTCATCGAATGTTACGAATTCTGGTAGGGCTTGAATCATGGTGATGGCCTCAAGTTTGGTTGTGATGGTGGTGCTGGGAATTTATTTGCCTTTAGACAAGTGTAGCTCGATCGCACTTCTCGATTATCTCTCGATTGTGTCTCTACTGCTGAGAAGTGCGATGACCGTGAGGAGAGCAGCCTTGTCCCTAGAACTGATTTTGCGTTGTATAATTAGGCATTGAGACTACGATCGCAAGTCTCTACTGTGGCTGGATGTGAGGTTGGAAGGTAACGAAAGGGCGATCGAACAAATTTAGCAAGCTGGAAGTGCGATAGAACCTTACATTTTTTAATAAGAAAAAGGCGAGGAATGAGGAGATTGCCAAAAAGATTATAGCTTACCGGAGAGGTAAATCATAATTGTTTAACATAATTCAGTAGTTTAATAGAGGTTCGCATAATGACACAGACACTTTTACGACCATTAGACCAACGGTTCATTCATTCTGGGATTAGCTGGGAACAATTCAAACTAATTGAACAGGGGTTTTCTGACTCCCCTGGCATCAAGTTGTTTTATTATAGAGGAGAGGTAGAAATTTTGGCAGTTTCCCAGGAACACGAATTTTTTAGTAGAACAATTTGTACGCTGCTGGCTATCTACTGCGCCGAAAATGAAATTGAGTTTGCACCTACGGGAAGCTTTACTCAAGAACAGGAAGGGATAGTGTCTGTACAAGCTGATGAATCTTATTTTATTGGCAGACGCATCACCCCAAATTCTCCTCCAGATTTATGTATCGAAGTAGTTTTTACTAGCGGTACTGTCAGAAAATTGGAGCGCTATCGAGTATTGGGAGTTTCTGAAGTCTGGTTCTGGGAGGATGGTGTATTGGCTATGTATCGCTTGGGTTCTGAGGGTTATACAAAAATTTCTGCAAGTGTTGTTTTGCCAGATTTAGATATTAACTTACTGTGTCGCTGCTTGCTGATGGCTTCGAGTGTGGAAGCGATGAGGGAGTTTAGGAGAGGAATTTCTGGTTAGGGCGCACTTAACCTACTACCTCGGCTGTTGTTGCCATGCCCGCCAGCCGAGGATGGCAGCTAGGATGATACTGGGGGTAAACACGGCGATCAGGGCGTTGAAGTCGGTTGAGGCTATGGATAAGCTGGGCCCTGCGTACTTGATGGCAAGGGAAAAGGCGGCGGAGAAGCAGAATACTTTGAGGATGGGGCTGATGTTGGTGTTCATGGATGTGGTGTTGGGCGATCGGTTGAATAAAATGCCTGTCCATCTTATAATACAATACCCTTGGGTTAACACTATTTATTGCCCGAATATCCCCCTAAATCCCCCTTAAGAAGGGGGACTTTGAACAACTTCTTGTCCCCCCCTTTTTAAGGGGGGCTAGGGGGGATCTGGCTTAACGGAACCGTAGTGTTTTATAATAGGGGATGCCACCGGACAATTTAACAGCATCAAGAGTAATTCATAATGGAAAATCAAGAATCTGATTTAATAGACCAAATTCGCCAGCAATTTGACTATGCCCCTTATCCGAGAATTCCTCTAGAAAAATCTCCTAAGTCTGAGTATGAGTTGCTTTACCTGCACAACCTTGTAACTGCTTATTACTTTAGGAATCGGAAAGTTGTCAATACTGAAGGCAAACTTATTTTAGATGCAGGTTGCGGTAGCGGATACAAATCCTTAGTTTTGGCGACAGCTAATCCGGGAGCTAAAATTGTGGGCATTGATTTATCAGAAGAATCTGTTAAGTTAGCCCGCCACCGCTTGCAATATCACGGCTTTGAAAATGCCGAATTTTATGCGATAAAAATAGAAGAATTACCCAGTTTAGGTTGGCAGTTCGACTACATTAATGCTGACGAAGTGCTTTATTTATTGCCCGACGCTGTTGCAGGATTGCAGGCGATGAAATCGGTTCTTAAACCAGATGGCATTATTCGGACAAATTTGCACAGTTCCATTGGTAGAGCGGGAGTATTTCGCGCTCAAGCTGCTTTCAAAGCAATGGGATTAATGAATGGAACCCCAGGCGAGTTGGAGATTGAAATAGTCCGGGAGACGATGGAAGCTTTGCGAGATGAAATATGGCTTAAGGCAGGAGGATGGAATTCTGAATATGCGAAGGATGAGGGGTGGATTCTGGTAAACTATTTATTTTTGGGTGACAAAGGCTGTAGCGTGCCTGAACTGTTTGCACTTTTGAGAGCCTCCAATCTAGAGTTGATCAGCATGGTGGCATGGCGCCGCTGGGAGTTGATGGATCTATTTAAAGATCCAAATGATTTGCCTCCGTTTTTGGCGATGAGTCTGCCAGAAACTTCTGTGGAAGAGCGGCTGCATTTATTTGAACTGCTACATCCCCAGCACCGCCTGTTTGATTTCTGGTGCGGCAATCCCGGCACTCAGGCTTTTGTGCCAGTTGCTTCATGGACGGAGGCTGAGTGGCAGTCAGCGCTGGTGCATTTGCATCCTCAACTCAGGACTGCCGAGGCGAGGGAAGATTTGAGTAATTGCATTGCCAGCGATATGCCTTTTGAGATTAGCCGCTATATTATTGTGCCAACTCTAGCACCGGTGGCGATCGACAGTACAATGGCAGCTTGCTTGTTACCTCTGTGGGATGGGCCGCAGTCTGCGGTGTCGCTAGTCCAGAAGTGGTTGCAGAGCCGAGCCAAGTCTGCTGTTAATCTAGAACCAGCGGCCCAGGAGACAGCCTTCGATCAAGTCAAGGAACTGTTGACTAGGCTGGAAGTCTTTCTATACGTGCTTTTGGAGCGTTAGCAGCGACACATCAAAAAAAAAATGGAGGGGATGATAGCAAAGCGGGGGAAACTGGGTAAGTTACATATAAGAGTTAGAAACGAGCATCCCACCCCTCAAGGAGAAACAAATTATGAAGACTGAATTTAAAGCCAAGTTCCTGCAACACATCAACAAAAGAAGACAGGATCAAGGTTTCACCCTGATTGAACTGCTGGTTGTTATCATCATCATCGGTATTTTGTCGGCGATCGCCTTGCCCTCGTTCCTCAGCCAAGCAAACAAAGCCAAGCAGACAGAAGGCAAGCAGTACGCTAGTTCAATTATCAAAGCCCAACAAGCTTACTACGCAGAAAATAACGGTTTTACAGACCAAATGACTTCCTTAGGAATTGGTCTGAAAACTTCCACCCAAAACTATACCTACACCCTGAGTCTCATTGGGACAACAGGAGGCAATGTTAATGCAAATGCAACATTAGGTGGTGCTCTTAAATCATACGCCGGAACTGTAGGATTAGTACCATCAGGAGAGGCAAAAGGTACGCAGTCCGCTCTTTGTGAGAGTACCACTGCTGGCGTTGCGGCTGTTACTGGTAAGGCTGATGGAACTACTGTTGAATGCGGTGCAGGCATGACAGCAGTGACCAAGTAATCGCTCGGCACACAAGTTCTTGGTTGTTGAGAATAATCAAAAAGCGGGTAGTGCCAGGTGTACTGTCCGCTTTGCATTATTATATTAATTTTTACAGAACACAGCTTCTAGAGGTTTGCCCTATGGTTGATCGAGATTTATCGGCTATTGCTTCTGATTGGCAACATCAAGCTGATGATTATTTGCTAAGTGGAAATTATTCTCCGGCAGTGAAGCTCTACGAACAGGCGATCTCTACATCTCCAGATATTAAATCCTACTACTGGCACTTGGGATTAATATTACTGTTGGATGGACAAGAGGAGCAGGCCCAGACAACTTGGCTATTAGCAATAGCTGAGGGGGAACCTGAAGAAATTGACCTGTGGACAGAGGAACTGATTGAGGTTCTGGAAGCTGAAGCTGAGCGACAACGGCTACAACTGGCAGATTATGGGGTGGCTTGGGTCATCCGGCAGCACATACGCGAAATTAATCCTACCAATATTAACAACTTGTTGCATTTGATAGGGCTCTCCAATCTGTTGAAGACATATACAGGAGATGAACTGAGCGATTTAGGCGTGATTGAACTGCTCGATTCAGAATGCGCCACAGTAGATTGTGAGCTGTTGATGCAAGTATGGAAAATTGTTTTAGAACAGGCTCCTTTCCACCCGTCATCTTTGAATTTCACAGCATCTTGCCTGCCCTATGTCAAAGATACTCTACCTTTTATAGATTATTTGATAGAGTTTGTTTATAAAATTTCCTACTCTGCAAAGCGATTTACTCTGGGAACACGTTTCACTGAACTAGGCTTGCGTTTGGTTCCCAATCATACTGAGTTACTCCGGACTTTATCTAGTCTTTATCAAGATATTTATGAGTATGATAAGGGAATAGAAACTGCTAAATTGTGCTATTCTATGATGACCAATTTAGCCGATAAAGTTTATGCAAATCATTTAATAATGCGCGGTTTTATGAGCGCTGGTGGCTATTGGGAGAAATTTTGTTCGATCATTGAAAGGCATAAATCTCTGCTATTATCTTTGATAGAAGAGCAGCCCACAGATCTGGATTCAACTGCTACAATTCGTTTGTTGAGTGCGGGCTTTTTCTTCCCATATTTTCAGGACGAGCCTCTAGAAAATAGCAAAATTCGTTCTCAAATTGGTCGAATTTGTCAGTTAAATGTAGAAAATTATGCTAAGGAGCAAGTGGGGCGATTTCGACAGCGACCAAAATCTGCTCTCAAACTTCAGTCTCCTACTAAGCGTTTAAAGATAGGCTATCTTTCCTATTGCCTTCGCAATCATTCTGTCGGTTCACTAGCCAAATGGTTGTTTCAATACTATGACCGCGATCGCTTTGAAATTAATCTATATTTGCTGGCAGCAGAATATACCCGTGACCCCTTGCAAGAATGGTATATTAGTAAAGTTGACAAAGCTTATAAATTAGGACTAGATAGCGTAGGAACTGCTGAGAAGATTAACGAAGATGAAATTGATATTTTAATCGATCTCGATAGTCTGACTCTGAATAATACTTGCGAGATAATGGCAATGAAATCAGCACCTATTCAGGCCACTTGGCTGGGTTGGGATGCTTCGGGAATACCAGCAGTTGATTACTTTATTGCCGATCCTTATGTTTTACCTGAATCTGCTCAGGAATACTACACAGAAAAAATCTGGCGTTTGCCTCAAACTTACATAGCTGTGGATGGTTTTGAGGTAGGTGTGCCAACCCTGCGTCGCGAGCATTTAGATATCCCTACGGATGCAGTTATATATCTTAGTGCCCAGAGAGGATATAAGTACAATCCTGATACAGTACGGCTGCAAATGCAAATTGTTAAAGCGGTACCGAATAGCTACTTTATAGTTAAAGGCTTGGCAGATCAAGAAGCACTGCAAAACTTTTTTATCCAAACTGCAACATCAGAGGGTGTAGATGCCGATCGCCTGCGGTTTTTATCATTGGTTGCTTCAGAAGCCGAACACCGAGCTAACCTGGGTATTGCTGATGTAGTTTTGGATACTTACCCTTATAACGGAGCTACAACAACTATGGAAACACTGTGGATGGGTGTTCCGATAGTAACCCGTGTAGGACAGCAGTTTTCTAGTCGCAATAGCTACACAATGATGATGAATGCAGGTGTGACTGAGGGAATTGCTTGGACTGATGATGAATATGTAGAGTGGGGAATTCGTTTGGGTAAAGATGCTGCTTTACGGCAACAAATTGCCTGGAAGCTAAGACAGTCACGACAAACAGCACCGCTGTGGAATGGTCAGCAGTTTACAAGAGAGATGGAGAAAGCTTACGAGCAAATGTGGCAGAAGTATCTTGAGAGTAATCATTAAGGACTTAACTATTGTTTATTTCCTTGTTGCTGAATTGATATTCACTTACGACGCGCTGGTAAAATTTTTCCAGTCCTTCTACACAAGCTCGATCATCATAGAGATAGGGATGGCGATGTATCATTTTTTGAACTATACTATTTCTCCACTGAGGTTCAAGCCCTATTTTCACGGCAATTTCGATATATTCAGCTTCAGTGTTGGCAATAGTTTCTGTTACTCCTAGCATTGTCAGAATGCCGTAAGAGTGGCGTCCACGCATAAACTCACCAGGACAAGTGACGATCGGTAAGTCACAGGCGATCGCCTCTAAAGTTGTATTTCCTCCAGACCAGCTTAATGTATCTAAAAAAATGTCAGAAACCAAATTAAGCTGCAAATAACTAAGCGTATCTTGACGCGGTAAAATGATGCAATACTCCTCGCTGTTCAAATTGTAGTTAGCAAAAGCCCGTTGCAGGCGTTCCCGAAATTTATCAGTAATGTGGATACTCTCATGACCTAAAAATGCAAACTGAGCATTGGGAACCTGTAGAGCAATTTCAGCAAAAATATAGTCGTATTGTGGCAGATATTTATACAGAGATTGACAAGATAAATACACTATTGCCTCATCTAGCAATTGAAAATCAGCACGAGTTTTTGTCAGTTCTGGAATAGTAGGTTTGGCATAAGATACACCAATCTTAGGCAAGTGAATCAATTTCTCTGAGTAATGTTCTTCAGCACGAGCTGGTTCCATTAGCTCACTAGATAAGAAGTAATCGATTGTAGGAAGACCTGTAGTAATAGGATGCAGCCAACTTGTACACTGAATTGGTGCTAGGCGAAGACCAGCTAATTGCGTTATTGTAGGGTGCATACCAATGTCTATGAAAATCAAAATGTGCAATTCGTCAGAAATAATTTGTTCGGAGATTGTTTCTAGCTCCCCAGGAATTTGGTGAAAAACATCACTGTAGAGTTTGAATTTTTGAGTAAATCTATCTATCTTGCCATTGATGTAATAGCAATACACTTCAAACTGCTGACGATTGCAATTACGCAGCCAACCAAGAGCGAGTTTTCCAACTGTATGCGATCGCATAGAATCAGAAATATAACCAACCCTAATTTTTATATTTGGGTTGAGGTTTGGCATAGGTTTCGGCACTACCCAATCGGGATAGTTAACAGCCATAATTAGCTGAACAAGCTGACCATACTGTTTTAGTAAATCTAAGTCATTTTCCCCTTGATATTGCAAATAAAAATTCAGACGTTTACTAATACCTATAAGAGCATTCTTTCTAGCTTCAAGAGTGTCGAGAGAAATTTGATTAATTAAATCTTCTAGTCCCTGAGTAAAGCGTTGTCGGTAAAAGTTAATTTCTTCTTGGCGATCGTATAAAATTGGCAAAATGAGTTGCTCTTCACGTTTCAAAAACAAGTGTTCTGGAAATATTTTTGAAGCTTCGCTGGCAAGGGCGATGGCTTCCTGAGTTTGTCCAGCTTCTTGCAATGTTGATATCCAGTTAAAGTAAATAGTAGGATCGCTTGGATATTGACTAACACTCTTTTGGTAAATTTTTATAGCTTCTTCATATTGATTGAGGGAGGTGTAACAGTCAGCCAAGGATAGATAAAAATGTACATCTCCAGTTTGAATCTCTAGAGACTTTTGAAACTGACTAATTGCTTCTTCATATTTACCCTGGCGGTAAAAACTATAACCAAAGTAGGAATAAGCTTGAGCTTTGTCATTTTTAGCTTCAAATGCTATTCCCAGATTATTGAGAATATCAGGGTCACGAGGTTTAAGATTTAGGGCTGTTTCATATGCTGCAATCGCTTCATCAATTTGGTGTTTTGACATCAGAATGTTACCCAAATTAAGGTAGCCACCAAAATGATTCTGGTTAGTCAATATTGCCTGCCTATAAACAGATTCTGCTTGTTCAATATCACCAATATCCCAAAAAATATTGCCCAAATTATTATAAGCTTGAATATATTGCGGATCTAGTTTTATAGTCTCTTGATAAGCTCTAATAGCTTGGAAGCGTTCACCCATGTTTTCTAGTACCACACCCAAATTGTAATGCCTGATAGCTTTTGACGGATCAAGCTCTATAGACTTGAACATCAACAATAGCGCATCTTGATATTGCTCTTTCATATAATAAAGAGTGCCTAAATGCAGCCAAGCATCTGCATTGTTTGCATCCCATCGCAAAACTTCTTGATATTTCTTTTCTGCTTGGTCAAGATTCTTATTTAATAAATTCAAATAAGTAATGTCATCGTTGTTTTTGTCTGATTTACTATTTCTATCTGGTATTATCGTCCCAGAACAGTGCAACTCTACTGCTTCAGTATGGAGAGTATTTAGGATTTTTTGTCGCTCTTCGTTGTTAAGATCGTAAATGGACTTAATAACTGATTGCTTGCGTCTGGTCTGTAAACTTTCCCAATCATACTTACGATCTAACGCGACCTCATTCCCAACAACAAATATTTGCAAACCATTCCACAACTTACAAGTGTCTTTATTTTTTGTAAAATCTAGCAATAAATGACAATGCGACAAATTAGTAGATATAAAATCCAAGTTGGCTTGCTCAACCCCTTCCCAGTTACTATTGCTTACAACAATTAGTGCTTCCTCAGCCAAGAAAGGTTTTACCAATAGTAATCCCATTAAAGATGATCTATAGTCATGAGCTGCATCATAAAAATATACACCAATTTTTTCTTCTGACTCAATTTGTTGAAGGTCACAAAAAAACTCTTCAAACTCTTGATTACAGAAAAAGACTTGCTCTGATAAATTGAAGGTTGATAAATTTTCTGTCAATTTCTCAAAGCTATCTCCAAAAGTATCAAATTCCGAGAAGTTATCCACTGCATATGCCATCTGTTCTGGGTGATCCAGAAGTGCAGCAATTAAACTTGCTCCTTGGAAGCAGCCAACTTCGCAATAAACCTCATTTAGATCCAGGCATTCCACCGCAAAGTTCAGCAACTGCATAACGTTAGCTGTTGTGATACCTGTAACTTGATTCAAGATTTGCTGAAAACGGTCAGATTTCGGGGAAACTAAATCTTGTTCCCAGTTTTCATACAAGCTAGGGAGTTGCTCGAAAAATCTTTGATAGTCCATATTTTTTATTTTAAAAAAGTAGAGATTTTTTGCCTAATTTGATTAAAGTGCCAAATCCTTAAAGTTGCTTATTTCACATAAAGTTGTTTATTGCACATACCGAAATTTTCTCTGCTTTTGCTTGAGCGATCGCATCTTTATTTTCATGTTCCAATACAACTCTACCATGAAGGCGAGGTATGAGCGCTTCCCACTGAATTTTACTCAACTGTCCAATCAGGGAAATTTCCGGCCCATCGGAAACATCTAAATCTTCTTCCATTAAAAGGTTCATCGCCACACTGGATAAAATGAGATTAGCCTCTTCATCAGAAATTTTGCTAGTGTCTATCAGGAGACTGATCTTATTTTTGTCTGGGTGAGTTGCGATCGCCCTCACCACTCGTTCCAAGTCTAAACCCAAAGACTCTTCTGGTTGCAACCAATCGGGGAAAACGATTAAGGTAATTTCCCTCAACTGAAGCAACAGTGAAACAATCGCCACCTCGTCTTCATTTTCCTGGCATTTCTCCATTTGTGGGGTGTGATAACCGAGAATTTCTAGAAAACGCAAAGCTGTAGGAACTGGGCCGTAATTGTCAATAGCCCAATGCCGACCTTCTCTAGAAATTTTCTCTAAAATCCCTGGATCGTCAGCAATGCGATCGACAGTATCCTGCATATTGTCTAAATCGATTCCTATATAGTGCCGCCAGTTTTCTGGCATTACTGGCAGTTTAACTCCATACTTATCGAAATCTACGTGAAACGTTACGCACCCAGCCGCCAATGACTCCCAAAAGCGCCAACTGTCCCACCATTCTACAATTGGTTCTCCTGTGAAATAGCTTGAAGTAACAGAACCCCCAAAGCAAGCACAAGCTGCCGATTCTTTCAAACGTTGGTAGTAACTCGGATAGTGACGTTGACCTGTTTGCTTCCACTGCAAGTAATGGTAGCTGTCTGAGGGAGTTTTATCAAAATCATCAACCGTATCATCCCGGGGTAAAATATTTTCAATTAGTGGCAAGAACTGTTCCCAAACAATCTTCCTCAGAGGACGGTCAAGTATCATTGATCCCTTGTCAATTATGACATATCCTTGGGAAACTCTCAACCAACTGTTGGAATATATCAACTTCTCTTGGTCAACTCGGAAATTGACGAGTAAGCGTATATTTTCTGTAGAATATTTTATATTTTTTCTTGTCTCTTGGATGATGCGATTAGAAAGCCCAAAAACCCACGGTCTACAGTTTGAAGGATATTGAGATTTTGTATTGCAGTGAGTTCTAAATCTGAAATCAAAGTTATTTAATTGTGGATTCCAAAGGGTAAAACCATCCATATCATCCAGATAGACAGTGACATATTTTCGTGCTGAGTGAAATAGATTTTCAGGCAGTGCTACTGAATTCGAGTTGAGCAGCACTCTGAAGTCCAGTATGACAACAGAGCAGTCAGTATAAGTCACGCTTGGGTCATAACAAAAAAGATATTCTTCCCGATCGGGTGATATCTGCCAATGGTTTATATTTGAATAAAATGGTATTCCCAGTTCCTTGAATCCTTCAGCTAAACATATACTCAAATGGGAAAAGGAATTTTCAGCGCAATAAAAAAATATGGGTTTGTCTAACATAAACTTGAGAGTTGATTTGGCTGTTGACATATCGCTGTTCATCATAGTGGCAACTATACAAGTTATGCTGATTGTGAATGTCCATATTGCGTATTCGTCAAACTATCTAGCGAGTAAAATTGGATTTCTTCGGCTCCAGATCGTGCGATCGCATCTTTATTTTCATGCTCCAATACAACTCTACCGTGAAGGCGACGCATTAGCGCTTTCCACTGAATTTCACTCAACTGTTCAATCAGGGAAATTTCCGGGCCATCGGAAACATCTAAATCTTCTTCCATTAAAAGGTTCATCGCCACACTGGATAAGGCAAGATTAGCCTCTTCATCAGAAATATTGCTCTGATCTACCAGCAGAGTCATCTTACTTTTGTCTTGATGAGTTGCAGTTGCTTTGATAACAGCAGCCAGTTCCTCTAGTAGTAATTCTTCGGGCTGGCTCCAGTCTGGGAAAATAATCAAGTTAATCTCTCTCAGATTTAAGTTTTCCCTAAGAGCGTCTACTTGATTTTTGTAGAAAAATTCTTTGAACAGCGAGCCAATTTTAGCAGAGTAAGATCGACTATCTAAAAAAGCGGGATTAGCCTGCATTTTTTGCTTAATATAAGCACTTTTTTGTTGACACAACTCAGGATTAATGCCAAGGGCGATCGCTAAATCAACATAAGACTCTTCGCTGTCAGCAATTAAATCAGGCACATGAAGTTCTCTTAGCAGCGATGCTCCCATGTTTGAGCGCGCATAATTTCCGGACATCACCACTGTTGGCAAACCAACTTCTAACGGATCTATGAGCGATGTCATCCCAGCATAGGGATAGGAATCTAAATAGATGTCCGCTACCTTTAAACGTTCTTTTACATCAGCACGGTTAGGTACGGCTTCCAGAAGAATTAACCGATCCGCATCCAAACCATACTTAGCTAAAGTAGCTACTAGACGCTGCTTAAAAGCTGTAACTGGATAAATAGGAGCCCAGTTAGGATTAAAGGGATATAGCACTAGCACAGCATCAGGTACAGCAGCAATTATTTTGATCCACGTCTCTTCTACTTCTGGCAATATTTTGAAAAAATTAGCACCAGAAATATAAACAACAGCATTCTGAGGAATGCCCATAGTTTGTCTTTGAAAACTTATAGTTTTGATGAGTTGCTCTTCAGTGGCAAAATCAAAACATTGAGCAGGAACATCTAATTTAACCAAATTTTCTCTATAATGGTTTTGAGTGTCATTTTCAATATCTGTAAGTTTACTAGAAATGTAATAATCTATATGTCGCATCCCCGTAGTTACAGGGGAATTCATTCCTACAACTTGTATGGGTGCTAGTCGATGCAAAGCTAGTTCGGCAATCGCATTAGTTTGAGCTGTAATATTATTAGCGATAAAAAGAATGTCTAGTTCCCATTTTCGTAGAGTTTCTACTTGAAGGTTAAGACTTTGAGGAAGTTTAATTGCAACGTCAGTATAACCTAAACAACACTTTTCAAAACGATGACCGCTAGCATTGATAAAATAAAGAATGATTTCAAACTCATCTCTATTCAAATGTTTATATACTGGCAAAGTGGCAAATATTTCTGCTTGAGTGCTAAAATTATCAGCAAGAATACCCAGGCGAATTTTATCTCTATCAGCGGAACGGTCAGGTAAATCAAAATCTATCTGATGTCCCTGAATTTTTAAAGCAAACTCCACGATCTCTGCACGCTTGACATATATTTCCTTAAGATTGTTGTTGCTAAAATAAACAGCAAATTTGGCATAACGCTTGAAAAGTAAAGCTACAGAATGCCAAAAGTTTGATTCTGAATGTTGAAAAATATTGGTATGTATATAGTCTACCCATCGTTGAATATGTTGGTAGTACATATTTACTTCTCCAATGTCTTGGAATAAATATGGAAGCTCAAACAACAATCTTATGTATTCATTTAGTAGTTGCGGAGGAACACAAGGTAGGTCGTATTGCAAAGGTAACTGGTAAGCAGGCTTGTTTCGCATCTCCACCAGTAGTTCCTGGATTGCCTTTCGTTTGTCAAGTTGCTGAGGAGTTTGTTCATTTGTATCCTTTGAAGTAAGTTTTGTAGCGTTAATTAAAGCGGAACTGACAGTTTGCGACATTTGAGACCAAGAAAATTTTTTCGCTTGTTCTAAACCAGCAACAATCAAAGAGTTGCGAACCTTGTTTTTTTGTACCTCGCACAGTGCATCAGCTAACCCATCAATATCATCATCTTTCACATATAAAGCTGCCGCACCCGCCACTTCAGGAATAGAAGCATTCGGGCAAGTAATGACTGGACAACCGCAGGCCATTGCTTCTAGCACAGGCAACCCAAAGCCTTCATAGAGAGAAGGATAAACCAGAGCGACAGCACCGGAATAAGCTAATCTCAATTCCCGATCGCTGAGTTGTAGCTTATGCACAACACTTCCTGCGGTATAAATTCTCAACTCCCCTTCTAGTAAAATTCCACTACCCGTAAAAACAATGTCAAATCCTTGTTTACTAGCAAGTTTTCCGAAAGCCTGAAAAAACAAGATAGTATTTTTATAATCCGACCCGCCTCCGACTGAAATAAAATAGGGTTTTGAGATGCCGTACTTTGTTTTAAAACTATTAATTTCTGCTTGACTCGCTGGCGTGAAAAGATTGTCAACTCCACAATGAGCTACCGTTACAGACTCTAGGGCAATTTCTGGGAAAAATATTGTTAAGTCCCGCGCTGTATTTTCGGAAATTGAAATATATCCAGAAGCATGGCTGATAGCATGATGCTTTTCCCTCCACATTGGCTCATTCAAATTTGCCTGCAAAACTTCTGGAATCATGTCATAAGCCATGAAGACAGAAGGAGTTGATAGGGGCGTTGTGTAGTAAGTAGAGATAAATAGGTCAGCATCTTCTCGATCGCAGACTTGCTGTAGCATTTCCCGGTCAGCGTCGGTTGTCTCGTAATTGTAAGCTGGAATAGTAAGGTATCTAATCCCCGCAATTTTGGGAGCGGTTCCCGCCCTGTCAAGAATGATAATATGTTGAGAAAAACCATCTTTTGCCCATTCTTCTAGCAAGGAGTTCCAGACACGAGCAATTCCTGTTCTGTAAAGCTGGAAAAACACGCCATCAATAAGAATCGTTGGAGTTGCTCTTGGAGTAGTTATTGCTGTTTTCCTTGATGATTCCTCTGGTGGGCTAAACTCCCAGATATCAGTATCTTTTTCTCTTTTCGCCATTGGTCTTACACCACAGGAATTAGCAGTATCAACCATCGTGCCATCTTGAACCCATGAAAAATACTGGCTGAGGCGAACTGGGAATTTAGTTTGAGCTTGCAATACGCTCCATTCTGAAACTGCGTTTGCATAGCCATAATATTGTTCTTTAAATTGCAACTGTTTTGCCATCGCATAGGCAAAGTGTTGAAATACCAAACCCCGCATTTCTGTCTCTTTATGCACAAAAGGGTTTATTGCTGCAACATCCCTCCAGTGAGCATTAGATAAAGGTTCACTTAATACTGGAGGTTCGTGAGCAGTCCAGACACAGCCCGGTTTAAACCTCCAGGTGCGCAACCATTCTTGTGCTGGATTCTGAGCGTAACAGTTGCGACTGCTAATCACCAGATTCTCTCCGACAAAATACCAGCACCAATAGAAAGCCGCTGTTTTTTCAGGATGATAGATGAACATCTGTCGCGCTGTGCAGATTTGCTCGAGTGTCCACAATTCATCAACATCTACTTGCCAGAGCAAACATTCCTCATTAATATTTTCCAATGGTGCATTAACCATTTCACGTTTACCTTCCCAGAAAATACCCTCCGGTTTACGATAAACCGTGACATTTTCTGGATATAGCTGTGCCAGTTCGTCTAGGTATTCTGCTGTGCCGTCATTGCTGCGTCCCTTCGAGTGGATTTCGTCGGTAATGCGTCCGCCATTTTGTAAAGACCAAGCTGTATCATGCTTCAAGTCCGCTACACCCTCGACTATATGCCAATGCCATTGATAAGGTAGTTGCTTGAATACTTCTATATGATATTTTACGAATGGTTCACCGTTGAGAACAATAGTAAAAAAGTTAATCGGTAATTCTAGTGATGAGGGAGAGGCAAAGGCAGTCGATTTTTTCTGACCGCAGGCAAGAGTTGATGAATACTGATGATTCACTAGACAATGTTTGGCAATATTATGCCATACACGCTCAGAACCCGGCCAAGTGGGTACAACATCATGAAATGCTATCCAACCATCTTCTTTTACGAGAGGGAATGACAGTTCAAAGTCTTTTAATACATCTAAGAATTGGTGAGAACCATTAATAAAAATAAAGTTAATTTCGTTAGCACCAGTGAGTTCGATCCACTGGCTTAAAACTTGAAAAGAATATCCCTGTAAAGGGACTACATATTCATATAATCCATTTTTTTGTAAATTTTGCTGCCAAATGTCAAAAAAACTTCGGTCGGGAAAGTCAATATCGTTACCATCCCATGTATCAATACAATAAATCTTTCTATTAGTTCCTATACAGGCATAAGCCATAGCAACTGTGGAGCGTCCTTTATAAGATCCTATTTCAACGATTACAGCATCATTAGGGAGGGACTTTACTTTATTGAAAAGGTACTCTTCTTGCCCTGGAACCATGAAACCTTCAATGGCTTCAACAGCAGATTGAATGGTTGTATAGCTGACTGGTTGAACAGTAACTTTTTTGAAAATTGCGTAGCCATTTATATCGGAGTCTGAAATGTTATTTTCCATTATTGACCGCCTGTCTTTACCTTGTTTGTTGGGTTAGCGTTTCCTGAGATTAGGCATCTGAACAGTTAAAGCTTTAAATTATTTTAATTAAACGCCTAATTACTAAAATTATATGTAGCAGGTAAATTGTCCTTCATATTTAGAAAAAAAGTTAGTGATATAAATCAAGGCTTCTTGAGGAGATAAATTGTGAACTTGCTCTATATCAGCATTCCACGGAAATTTATTTTTCCGGTCGGGCTGTTCGAGATATCCCCTTCTGTAGGCTTCCTCTGGTGTAAGTGAAGGTGCTGGACTGATTTCTTGAGGAATTAAGAAAGCATTATTATAATGTAACTCTACCAGGGCATAATTATATTTCTGGCATAAAATATTTAATTGTGAAATACTTTGACCAAAAAAATGATCGTTATTCCAAACATAATTTTGACTATAGTTAACAGTAAACTTTAGAGGTGGTGGGATCTTCTCATTGATTTCTACGCAGAGCAACAAAGGTCTAAATGAACTCAGTATTTGGTCTAAAACAAAATAATCATAACCATCTATATCAAGATTGAGAAAACTAAAGTTTTCTGGGACTTGATGTGTTTTCATAAGAGCAACTACGTTTTCAGGTGTCACCATGCACTTACTTAAGTTGACTTTTTCAAATTCACTATACCTAAGTGCTAATTTTGTAAATAGTTGGCTATCATATTCTACAGCTAATCCCGCCCATCCTTGCTTGTATAAAAAATAAGTGTTTGACATAGTTATTCCATCACTAGCAGCTATATCCACACAGTATTTATTTTCTATATTTAAGCTGTTTAAATATTTATCAATAATAGTTTCTTCGTCTAGATATGAATATTTATGAATTGGATAGTTGACATTTTTGCTATCTGCGATTTTAGGGCTAGCTAGCATCAATACCTTGACAAATGCTTGAGGATCAGAGGCATAACGCTGACAAGCTGTGGCAAATTCAAGGGTAGATTCTTCGTAGGCAACACAATTTAAAATGCTTTGAAGAACTTGTAATAGTAAATCGGAATTAACGGGGTACAACTCCGACCGCAACAACTCAACAATTCCCAATGATATTAGGTCTTGATTTATAAAAGTATTCATATTAATGGAAAGTTCGACAATCTTTAACAGATTATTTATATCGGTGGGAGCTATTTCCCGGATGTGTTGCCGGAGTATCCGAGCAACAACATAGTCGGTGAGTATTTCTCGGCGCTGTGCTTCGGTTTGTATAACTTCTATTAGTTCAGATGTGCATTCTTCGATTTGTTCGGCATTGTCCTCAAATATACCGGTGAACCAGACTGTTAGAGCTTCGGCTTCTTGCTCTTGCAAAAGCAGCATCAACCCCAAATGCCAATAGTGGGATTTGATATTTGGTTCAGCTTCTATAGCTTGCTCATAAATACTCGCTGCTTTAGAATAGTCTCCTAAAAACAAGCATGAATTACCTCTTTGTTGCCAATTACTTTGAGCGTTAAACACACATCTGGCATTGTAGCCGCTGCTGTATTCTCGAATTTTAGCAATAATAGGTAATGAACTGAGTCCCTGCTTAACTAGCTCTGGAATTTGCGCTAAGCTCTCTATAATATTGTCAGCCAAATTATATCTTATATCGTCCCCATATTGCAGGGTCAAATACGCTAGAAGTTCCAGAGCATAGTCAGGAAAGTTCATAACATCAGCAATACAAGCTAATTTTAGTATTTGATCAGGTGTCTTTAATTCTGTATTCAAGTCTTCCCGAATCAGATCCAGAAAATAAAAAGCATCAGACCAGACTAAGACTCCATAATGGTCGGTTGATGCTACAGGCATTCGGCGACCGTCACGATGCATATTACATAAGTCAAAAAGTGTAAATCCTTGTTCTCTCAGGTACACATCTACATCCCCAAACAAAGGTTGACCCTTGTATATTTCTGTAAACTCTACTTCTGTTACAATCGCTAGAGTGCTGCTTTTTAAAATACTAGAAGCTCCTTTTAAAACCAGAAGCTCTGCCCCCTGAACGTCTAGTTGTATAAAATCAATCTCGTTAACTGCTTCTGATTGGCAAAAAAAATCTAAAGTTGTCATCTCAACTTCCACAGTAGAAACTAGCTCAATTAGCTGAGAATTTCCGACGAACCGCTCAATATAGAAATCGCTGGGAGGATATAGTGAACTGCAACCTGGGTGTTTAGTAATGTAAATTGTGGATGTTCCGACACAATTTCCCAGAGCTAGTGGAATATGTTTTTCAGTCCAATTTATTTTTCGAGATTCAAGAGCGGCGTTAGCCTCATGACAAGCCGCTTCATCAGCATCGAATCCATAAATAGTAAGATTAGGTGCAAAAATATCCCACCCCTGACTCCCATAGTCATCTTTGTCTGCGATCTTACGAGAGCCAACGAGGCATACTGTTACGTGAATATTATCTAAATGTCCGCTTTTCTTTAGGCTCGAAACGAAGATTGCCATACTAAAATCTTGAACTCAAATAAATTTATAATTGACGATGATATTGGTAGATATTGGGATGGTAGGGGAGATGGCAGAGAAGCCAATGGAGGGGATACATCTGAACTCGCCCTCCCCCTACTTCCCCTTCACCTTCCCCAACAGCGCCTGATAATCAGCCCGATCGGGATTTAACTTCACCAACTTCTCCAAAGGCTCGATCGCCCCCAGCTTATTATTCATCTGCAACCGCACATTTGCCAAGCCCTCCAGAGCCGTCTGATTCTGAGGTTCCCGCTGCAAAACCGTCTCATATCCGCGTTCCTGCGCCGCCAGCAGAGACTCCTGAGAAACAGCAGCAGCTACAGGTTTTTGTTGGTGCTGGCTGCTCAAACCGCTGCCGAACAGACTCACCATACCAAAAATCGTAGAACCAGCAAACCCAACCATCGATACAAACGCAAAAATCTGCTTAATTCGTGAAGCGTAGCTATCCCGTAGGGAATCGCCCTTACGAACCCCACTGTCACTAGATTTTTTCTGTATACTTTCCATTGCTAACTCTTGGCGTCGCTGTTTTCCAGGCACTCGCACTCGTACCTATATCTAGATTGCCCAAGTTCGATCGCAAAACGATCGCCCGCGACGACAAAATGAGATCGCCCCGCCACCCATCGTCTTTCAAACCATCCTGTGTTACCCCTGTTGCTGCTGAGAGAGCCGATCGCTTAACACATGAGTGCGATCGCCCGATGGGATGTATTCTTTAATCTCAACTGGATTAACCACAGAAGAGCCGTAAACCGATCGCCCGAGCGCCCTTGGGCACATTCAAATGGCATCAGGATCGATACCCTGACTTATCAAGTATGCCATTAGGCGATCGGCCCGCAAACGTTCCTCATCGGCCCGCTGTTGTTCCTGTTCCACTCGTTCGGCACCCCACAGTAACAAATTGCCATTCTCATCCCACCAGCGCAACCAATAACCCCTTCTCTGAGATTTTTCCCCTTCCCAAACCCCCAGAAATAAATTCATTGATTCTATCCAAAATCGTTGATTAGCATCTGGTTCTTGCAGTTCGTATTCTCCCGATTCTGAGAGTCTGTACACTTCCAACACTCCCGATTTAGGCTCAAAAATTACATAAACTGGCACTTGCAAAATTCGCTCGTAAAACCGCCATTTCCCGTAAGGATAGGTCGGTTTATTTGAATATTCACTGCCGTCAGTATCCGATAAGAATTCCATCACTACTGCCGGAACTTCTCCCTCAACAGTGCGCGTATAACTGCGGCGAACTTCTCCGGCTTCTGGTGGCAATACTGATGGAACATATACCCAATCAGGTGCTTTGACTACTGTTTTGTCGTTGACTTTCGCACATAGTCCAAAATTGGAAGCTATCAGCATTGAAGCTAGGATAAATCCTGCGAGTTCTAAAGCTTCTCGCAGGGCGGCGGCTAAAAGTGGTTGGTCGATGTTTTCCACTGGATCGTCCGGTAATTTAAAGTCGTCTGGCAATTTTTCCCAAGCGATATTATACTTGGTTTTGGTTTCGACCGGCTTCGATAATGTTTGCGTCATTGCTTTTCCTTGTTTCGCTTGAAAGAGGTTTTTTTTAATAAGATTTGCACAACTTGAATCTCGGGGTGTGCACTGCCAACCTTACTAACTGAAACCTCTAGAATGGGCACTTTCCTAACTGTAGGGCGCGCCACGCGCACCTTACCGACGGTTATTCAATGATACCATATTTCAAGGAGTATTTTCTGGAGCAACTAATTCTGCTGACCTTGCAGTTTGAGAAGGTATAACAGGCAATTTTTGCTGTTTGTGCAAGCTGGGAAATCCCGGCTTGACTGATTGATTTCCCGCAGTTGTATTCGCATTTACTTTCTGCGAAAGGGGAGCTAATGTTTGAGCGACTTTAACTTGCTGCCGCAGTTGTTCTGTCGAACCTAACAAGCCTCCCAATCCGTTAAATAACCTGCGAATGTTATTGCGGAAAGCCGGGTCTCCCGTCACTTCATCCACGTCGGAAGTGATTTTCTGGACGTTCTGAAATGTAGCTCGTGCTGAATCTAGAGTTTGTTGCAATAATAGCAAAGTGGCGGGATTGTTTACCTGACTGGATAAATCTCGCAAAGTAGCAGAAGCTTGGGCCGCATTCGCTGATAAAACTTCTAAATTATTCAGCAATTGTCCTTGGTTGATGCGATTAATTGTTGGACTCAAACTGCTGACGGCTACCCGCAGTTCTTGACTGCTTTGATTGATGTTATTCAGGGTTGAGACTAAACTGGCGCGGTTGGTTGTTACTAAGGAATTAACTTCGTTTGCTGTTAATGTGATTTTATTGGCTGCTTGAGTTACTGAATTGGCTGAATTGATGGCAGCGGCCGATACGGCTTTTGTGGAAGTGTCCGCTGTGGCTGCTACTTTAGAAACATCTGCGGCGACTCCTGATATTTCTCCCTTGAGGGATTGATTTAAGCTGGATGCTTCTCCTTTTAAGGATTGAGTTAAACTGTTGACTTCTACTTTTAAGGATTTATTTAAGCTGGATGCTTCCCCTTTTAATGATTGATTTAAAGTTGCTAATTCGGTTTTGACGGATTGAGTTAATTTGCCAACGTCTCCAGTTACGGATTGATTTAAAGTTTTTATTTCTGCTTTGGCTGTTTGAGTTAAACTTGATAAATCTTGAGTGAGTTTAGCTGCACCTTTGGCTGTATGGGCTGTATTCTCTGAAATCGATTTAATATTGTTGAAGAGGGCGGGGTCGGTGTATAAATTAGCTAGGCGGACTGTGGATCGAATTAGTTCGTCGAGACTGACTCCAGCTTGACCTTTTAAGCGGGAATTTTTGCAGATAATTTCTGGGGGACAGTCGGCACTAAGGGGATTGGCGGTAAGTAAGGATTCTGGCAAAATTGAGTTGGGGGTAATGTCGATCGACGATTCGCCAATTAAACCCGATTTATTCGCTTCGATGGCCACATCCCGGGGCATCACTAAAGTGCCGGGGGCTATCTCCATCGTCACCTCTACGCCGTTGGCGCTGGCTTTGATGGCGGTAATTTTACCTACGGCGACGCCGCGATATCTGACGGGCGTGCCGATTTGCATTCCCTGGGCGCTGGCAAATTCTACAGCGAATTTGTAGCTGCGGTTCCCTAGCTGCACGCCCTGCAACCAGAGGACTAACCCCCCAAATAAACCGATTCCTACTAAAATTAAGAATCCGACAGAACCTTCTCTCATAGTTCGCGATCGCATATTGCCTCCTCAGTCATTGGTCATTGGGCATTGGGCATTGGTCATTGGGCATTGGGCATTGGGCATTGGGCATTGGGCATTGGTCATTGGGCATTGGGCATTGGGCATTGGTCATTGGGCATTGGGCATTGGGCATTGGGCATTGGGCATTGGTCATTGGGCATTGGGCATTGGGCATTGGTCATTGGGCATTGGGCATTGGGCATTGGGCATTGGGCATTGGTCATTGGGCATTGGGCATTGGGCATTGGTCATTGGGCATTGGGCATTGGGCATTGGGCATTGGGCATTGGTCATTGGGCATTGGG
>NZ_JAUBUN010000006.1:237902-247283 GCF_036702665.1 Microcoleus sp. Aus8_D2 | reverse complement strand
AATTAAAACTATACTAACAGACACAATCACCGTGTTTTGGGGAGAATGGCTAGATTTGCGAGTCCGAATCCTGCCAATTGCCGCCGCTGGTTTAACATCCCCATTAATTTACATTCTAGCTTTTGGTTTCGGGTTGGGCAGTTCCATGCCTAAACCTGCAATTGGTGGCAATTATCTAGAATTCATGCTACCGGGAATGGTTGCACTCTCATCGATGACAGTAAGTTTTACGGGTACAGTATTTTCAATTTGCGGCGAACGCCTTTTTAGTAAAACATTTGAGGAATTGCTGCTGCTGCCGGTACACCCGTTAGCTTTGCACGCGGGCAAAATGTTAGCCGGAATTCTGCGGGGACTGCTGACTTCTGTTTCGGTTATTTTAATAGCAGTTGTGTTTACTCAAAAGCTGGTATTTCTGCATCCGCTATTTTTGTTAGTGATTATTCTCAATTCCGCTGTGTTTGCGGGCATGGGAGTGATAGTGGGTTTAAATGTAAAATCCCTGGAATCAGTCGGATTGTACAACAATTTTCTGATAACTCCGATGTCCTTTTTAGGTGCGACTTTTTTTGACCCCGCGTCGCTACCGGTATCCCTGAAAGGCATAGTTTATCTGTTGCCGCTGACTTATGCAAGTATTGGATTGAGAGCGGCTGCTTACGATATCGCTAAGTTTCCTTGGTACAGCATACCTGTTTTGTTGGCGGCTGCGATCGCCTTTTCTGCGATCGGCGCCCGCCAGTTTTCTACCCAACAAGATTGAATTACAAACTTGTAATGAAATAGTTTGTAGTGAGGACTTTAGTCCTCGGAAAGAAGGACTAAAGTCCTCACTACAAACCATGCCTCTCGAATTTAAAATAAGGCTTAAAAAATATTAGAAAGTAACTTATAGATCAAGCGAAATATTGCTGTTGCCCCGATCGCCCCCAACGCCGCCAACCATCCCACAAACAACACGCCTGCGATCGGAGAATTCGGATAAATCGTAACTGCCGCGCGCAAAGCCGGGAAAAACCACAGCAAAGCCAGAGTACCTGCGCTAATAATCAGCATCTCAGTTTGCTCGATCGCCCTGCGGTACTGCCCGTAAATTAGCCCCCCCACAATCATCCCCAACAATCCGATGCTGACGCTAGGAGACGGTAGCAAACTTGTCAGGGCGATCGCCAGCAACCCCCCTTCAAAACCCGTAAACGCCGCCCCTCCCAAAATATCCCAAATCGAAAAAGCCTGTCTCGGTGCAGTTTGCAGGTTTCCCGGAGGAGCCACCACAGGAGCCACAGGAGGCTGCTGAGTCGGTGGTGCTGGCTGAGTCGGTAAGGGAGGCGGAGTCCTGATTGCCGGGGGCTGCACGACCATCGTAGGCTGTTGAGAATTGTATTTTAGAGCCGCTTCCACCTCGGCCGCCGATTGATAGCGCTGGCTGGGAGCTGGTAACAACATTCGATCGAGAACTTGAGCCAAACGCGGGCTTACCTGTACGCGCGAATGCCAATTCCACTCATTTTGATAACTATCAAACAATTCCGTCGGCTGCAAACCGCTGAGCAAAGTAATGCAAGTCACAGCTAAAGCATAAAAATCCGTTGCTGGATAAACTTCTTGTCCGCTCATTTGTTCTGGCGGCGCGTAACCCAAAGAATAAATACCAGTCGAAGCCTTAGAAGTACCCACCGTTTGCGTCACCTGTTTGACAGCCCCAAAATCTAATAAATAAAGCCGACCATTTTTAGCCCGCATAATATTAGCAGGTTTAATATCCCGGTGAATCGAACCGCGAGAGTGGACAAAATCGAGAACCTTTAAAATTTCCCGCAGCACCTCCATCGTTTCAGCTTCCGAAAACTTGCCTTTGATAGCAAGTTCCTCCTCCAAATTTTCTCCATCAATAAATTCTTGAACCAGATAGAAAAACTGATCGTTTTTTCCCGGCTGCAAACTCGGAACAGTCAGCTCAAAAAACGCCAGCAAACTCGGAATTTGCGAATGTTCGTTGCCCAGTTCTTCCAGCACCGCTGCTTCTCGTTCAAACAGAGTTTGAGCAATTTTTAGCTGTGCGGGACTCAGACTTGCTGACGGCTGCAAAAGTTTAGCAACGCACTGCCGCATCGCCGGAGTATAGCGGTCTCTGGCCAAAAATGCCGCCCCAAAACCGCCTTGACCCAACAACCTGACTGGCAAATAGCGACCGCCCAAAATCAGGGGCATTCCACAGGTCTTGCAATACCTTTGCTGCACCGTTTTCAGCAGGGAACTGTCATCGAGGTCGGAAAAATAGTTTTGAGGGCGCGGGCAGCCCGGGCGGGTGCAGTAAACTTCCATTTTGGTTGGCTAATTGGGAATTGGGCATGGGGCATGGGGCATGGGGCATCTTGCCCGCTCGCGAAGTCGAAGGGTGGGCATGGGGCATGGGCCAAACAGGTCATTGGTCATTTTAGCCGAAGAGCGAAGCCGAAGGCTGGTCATTGGTCATTGCTAATGGTTCAATCTCTTATTCTGCGAGGTTAAACTTTTTTTTCTGCCACTCCCACTTTGTTTTACCCTCTCGACCTAGTTTTGATATGAGCTTTTGGCATCAAACAAGCCAACTACCCATTACCTATTACCCATTACCCATTACCCATTACCAAATTTTTCCAGGGGTTGTCAAACAGATTTTAATCTCTAAACTAAGCGTGAACTGCTGACTGCCAGCGACTTCATTCAGTTGACAGTTGACAGTTGACAGTTGACAGTTGACAGCAAACAGGTTGACAGCAAACAGGTTGACAGTGACCTCTACCTGGAAAGAATAGGATGGGAGTAATGAATAGTCTTGTTTTAATTTCTCCCTAAAAGGGTTCCGGCTTTAAACCAATTCTTTCTGGTAATAAATTAACTTCCCCCTGAATTGGGAGCTGCTATTTCTATCAGTCCCAAATCCATGACCGGAGGTTCTTTCTTTTCCGGGATGGCGGAATAAGTAGCAAAGGAAGGCAAAATTTCATTGCTGAAAGCCTCTGCTGCTTTAGAACGGTAGCGGTTGGGGTTGTAAATCAGCGATAAAATCCGAGTTACTAAAACTTCGTCCATTTTAGATTTGTGCAAAACGCCCATCATCAACTCTTTTTCGATCGCCGAAACCGACACAAAAGCAGCGCCCAGCCCTGACTGAACGGCATTTTTAATAGCTTCGATCGAGTTGAGTTCCATCTCGATTTTCAGGCGGCGCGTGTCAATGCCGCAGCGAGTCAGTACCTGATCGATGACTTTGCGGATAGTAGACTGCGAATCCAGGGAAATAAACTGCAATTTATAAAGGTCTTCTTTTTGGATGCTTTCTTGTTGTACCATCGGGTGAGACGGCGGGAGAATCAGAGCTAGTTCGTCCTCAGCGTAAGGAACAATTTCTAAAGCTTCTACAAGTTCGGTAGGAATTTCTCCGCCAACAATTGCCAAATCGATTTGCCCGTTGGCCACACTCCACGCCGTGCGGCGGGTCGAATGCACGTGAAGCTGTACCGCTACATCCGGGTACTTGTGCCGAAACATCCCAATCATTCGCGGTAGCAAGTACGTCCCGGTTGTTTGAGAAGCGCCGACGATTAAAGTACCACCTTGGAGATTTTGCAAGTCTTCCAGAGCTCGACAAGTTTCTTGACAAAGCGATAAAATTTTCTCGCCGTAACTCAGCAGCAGGTGTCCGGCTTCGGTCAGTTGAGCCCGCCGCCCCCCCCGATCGAACAGCGGCACGTCCAACTGTCTCTCTAGGTTTTGCACCTGCAAGCTAACTGCTGGCTGGGATACGTAGAGGCTGTCGGCGGCGCGTTTGAAGCTTCCTTCAGAGGCGATCGCCTTGAGAATGCGTAACTGGTCTAAAGTGAAAGGAAGGTCAGACATATATCTAAATTGTCAGTTGGTGTAGGGGCGGGTATCAATGTGAATCTCTGCGGTCATCGACAAGCTGGTTCATCCGGTGTGCCAAGGTCTGATTTGACTTCAATGCCGGCATTTGACCCCAAAAACGGGTACTGTTCCCCGGACAATCGTCGTATAGATCCCAAAATTTTAGACTCAAGTTCGGGCTCCCAGATTCAATGGTGCAAGTCAATCTAAAATCTAAAATCTAAAATCTAAAATCTACGAGATGCAACCTGACACGCATTTGTACTTGTCCTCCGTCCTCCGTCTCTAGTTGCGATTCGGTCACTAATGACTGGCGACTAATGACTGATGACTGATAACCGCTGAATGCTCCTATAGATACTTTGTGCCACAATTTGACCGCGAATCAATAACTTTTCTTAATATTTGCAATGACGATCGACTTAGCGCTTGACTCCCACTTAGTTATTCTCGGACTTTTAGGCGGTTTTGCGATCGCCCACAGCGGTTTAGCAGCCCTCCGCCCCAGAGGTGAAAAGCTGATCGGGCCGAGACTTTACCGAGTTTTGTTTGCCCTTGTCAGTTTGCCGCTAGCGGTGATTTTGGTTGTCTACTTTTTCAACCACCGCTACGACGGCGTGCAGCTTTGGCAAGTACAGGGAGTACCCGGAGTTAAACCAGTCGTTTGGATACTCTCAGCAATTTCCTTTCTGTTTCTGTACCCAGCAACCTTCAACCTCCTAGAAATTGCCGCCATCCAAAAGCCGGAAGTTCACCTCTACCAAGCCGGCATCATTCGCATTACCCGTCACCCGCAAATGGTGGGACAGGTGATTTGGTGCGTGGCCCACACCCTATGGATTGGGACTAGCTTTACCCTCGTCACTTCCATCGGTTTGGTACTTCACCACCTATTCGGAGTGTGGCACGGCGACAGCCGGCTGCGGGCACGTTTTGGCGAATCCTTTGAAACCATCAAATCTCAAACCTCAATCATTCCATTTTTGGCAATCCTGCAAAAGCGTCAAACCCTTGACTTGCTTGAGTTTCTCCGCCCTTCCTACCTAGGCGTAGTCATTTTTACGGGCTTGCTGTGGAAAATTCATCCTTTTTTGATGCGTGTCACTGGGAACATATACTGGTAGCATGATCCCTAGGATAGAAAAAAAATTATTAAATTTTGAGGGATCATGGTGTTGTCGGTTAGCGAACGCACTTTTGCACAAGAGGTATTTCAAGCCTCTACCCCCGTTTTAGTTCACTTTTGGGCACCTTGGTGCGGTTTGTGCCGCGCGATCGACCCTACGCTTGCGACTTTTGAGGCACAGTGGGCAGGAAAAGTCAAGCTCCTAGGGGTGAATGCCGATCAAAGTTTGAAGTTGGCCAACACTTACCGGCTGACAAGTCTGCCGACACTGATTTTGTTTGAGGGCGACAAAGTTCGATTCCGATTTGAACATTATCAAGGGCGCGAAGAACTGCGGCGCACTTTAGACTCCTGGATGCTCGCTGTGGAGAATTCTCCCGCAATTCAACTGCTGCAACCGCAGTCAGCAGTCAACAGGTGAGATCTTTAAGCGCTATAGCTGTTAGATCCCCGACTTTTTAAACAAGTCAGGGATCTACCTGCGCTGCGGGTAAGTAAAAGATTTAACGGATTGAGCGCGGATTAAAACCACCATGTCTAATTTAGTTAAAGTTCACTTGCTCGCTTCGGAGGAAGCGGGAAATCTCAAAGCATCAGCACTATCTAATCCACAAATTGACGAAAAGCTGCGCCCGGTACCCGTGTTTGTGATTACAGATGCGGTTGGTGCTCCCCTCATCGCTTCTGTTCCCAAACAAGGTGAGGGTCAAACTGGCAATGATTCGGTGGCGCAAATTTTTATCAGCCAGCAGGATGCTCGAGCTTTTGTCGAGCAACTGAAAACGAGAAACCCTGAGTTGGCGGCTTCGGTGCGGGTGCTGCCGGTGTCGCTGGGGGAAATTTACCAGCTTTCTCAAGCAAATAAAGGCAAGCCTGATGAGGTGAAGTTTACTTACGTTCCGGCACCGCAGCAGGTTGAGTCTGCTAAAACGGTGTTGCGCCAAAACGGTCAGCAAGTTAACCAATACAGCGGTGTACCTCTGTTTGTGGCAAAAGTCGGCACGGACAACCGTTATTTGACGATTCAGCGAGACCAGCAAGACGTGATTCCCTTGTTTTTTAACAGGGAAGAATTGCAAGAAATTGTGGAGCGCTTCAAACAGCAGGAGCCGAATTTTACTGCCACAATTAAGATTGAGGTGGTCAACTTGGACAGCCTTTTGGAAGCTTTGCGAACTGCGAACGATCCGTTTTTTAACCAACTGATTTTGGTGCCATCGCGGGAGTCGCTAGATGTTGTGCGATCGGGTTCTGGAACGCTCCTAAACTTTGAGGAATTGAGCTTTTTTAATAACTTATTGACTGCATCCGCGAGCGCTAGTTTTCTTGACTTAACTATTGGCAATGATTTGTTTCAAATACCTCCCAACAGTGTGACTCAATTTCCAGGGGGCGTGCGAGCCTTAGACGGTGAAGATACGGTGAATGGTTCAGCATTTAATGATGTAATTAATGGGAATGCTGGAAATGATGTGCTGCGTGGCGGCGCGGGAAATGACTTGCTGCGGGGTGGCAAAGGCAGCGATTTAATTTTCGGAGATGATGGCAGCGACCTGCTCAGCGGCGGTCAAGATAATGATAGTCAAAGTGGCGGAAATGGCAATGATTTTTTGCGGGGAGGCAGGGGAAATGACAGTTTAAACGGCGATGAAGGTAATGATTTTTTGCTGGGCGATGCAGGTTTTGATATTCTGACTGGTGGCGGCGGCACAGATAGTTTTATTATCAAAATAGATGTGGATGCAGGGGGCAGGGATGCGAATTTTGCCGATCGAATTACCGATTTAAATCCCGGGGATAGAATTGCGATCGCAGGCAGTATCAGTCTAAATGACCTCAATTTCAATGCGGCGGGCGCAAACACGCTCATAGTCTTAGCTAATGGCGACATTTTAGCCAATGTTTTAAATGCTTCCCCGGCAACTGTTCGCAGTTCCACATTCATCGCATCCACGACAGATTCGATTCTCAACTTGGGGTAATCGCGATCGACCTTACTTAACTTACTCAAGAACTGACAATTTAAAACTACCCCTAGCGATAAGATCCGCCGCCAGCCCCATAAAAATAGAGTCGGAGCGTCCCGGAAAATTCAAAAAAAGCCCGCATTTATGCCCAGTCGTCCAAGCCTGTGTCACAATAGTTCACAGTTTTGTCAATCTAGTAGAAACTTTAAACTACATCAGTCATGGAACCGCTTTATCAATACGCCTGGCTGATTCCAGTCCTGCCGCTGGCAGGCGCAATGCTAGTAGGTCTCGGCTTAATCACCTTTAACCAAGCCACCAACAAACTCCGGCAAGCGAATGCGATTTTAATCGTTTCCACGCTCGGAGGGTCAATGGTACTCTCTTTCGCATTGCTGTGGAGTCAACTACAAGGTCACGCACCCTACACCCGCACTATTCAGTGGGCTTCTGCGGGCGACTTCTCGCTGAATATGGGCTATATCATTGACCCCCTAACGTCGGTGATGCTGGCGATCGTCACTACGGTCGCCTTTTTGGTGATGATTTACACCGACGGCTACATGGCACACGATGACGGGTACGTGAGATTTTACTCCTACCTGAGCATCTTCAGCGCCTCAATGCTAGGTCTAGTAGTCAGCCCGAACATCGTTCAGATTTATATTTTCTGGGAACTGGTAGGTATGTGTTCGTACCTGCTAGTAGGCTTCTGGTACGATCGCAAACCCGCTGCTGACGCCTGCCAAAAAGCCTTCGTCACCAACCGCGTCGGCGACTTCGGCCTGTTGCTTGGCATCCTCGGCATTTACTGGGCCACCGGCAGCTTTGAATTTGACGTGATGGGCGAACGGCTGCATTCTTTAGTCGAATCCGGCGCCCTTTCCGCCACTCTGGCGACAATCTTCGGCGTTTTGATATTTTTGGGCCCAGCAGCCAAATCCGCTCAGTTCCCCCTCCACGTCTGGCTGCCAGACGCAATGGAAGGCCCGACACCGATTTCTGCCTTAATCCACGCCGCCACGATGGTAGCCGCCGGCGTCTTCCTGATCGCTCGGATGTACCCAGTATTTGAAGGGCTGCCCGCAGTCATGAATTTGATCGCCTGCACCGGCTGTTTTACAGCATTCATGGGTGCTTCGATCGCAATTACCCAAAATGACATCAAAAAAGGGTTAGCCTACTCCACCATCTCCCAATTGGGCTACATGGTAATGGCAATGGGAGTCGGCGCCTACAGTGCCGGACTCTTCCACTTGATGACCCACGCTTACTTCAAAGCAATGCTGTTCCTGTGTTCGGGTTCAGTCATTCACGGTATGGAAGATGTCGTCGGACACAACCCCGCCCTCGCTCAAGACATGAGAGTCATGGGCGGCTTGCGGAAATATATGCCGATTACCGCTACTTGCTTTTTAATCGGAAACTTAGCAATCTGTGGCATTCCACCCTTTGCAGGTTTTTGGTCAAAAGACGAAATCCTCGCCCAAGCTTTTCAAGCTAATCCCGCTTTATGGGCTGTGAGCTGGATAACTGCCGGGATGACCGCGTTTTATATGTTCCGGATGTATTTCAGCACCTTTGAGGGCGAATTCCGGGGCAATAACAACGCCATCAAGCAGCAACTCCTGCAACCGGGTCTAGTTTTCGGCCCCGGAGCGATGAACGTTAAGGAATTGGCAGCAACTGGCGAAAGTCACGACAAGCACGACCATTTCCCTCACGAATCTCCTCTGACAATGGCTCTGCCGTTGGTATTGCTGGCTGTACCTTCTGTGTTTATCGGTTTTCTCGGTACGCCGTTTGCCAATTATTTCGAGCAGTTTGTCCGCGCTCCGGGTGAGTCTCTGGAAGAAGTTTTAGAACACGCCGCTGAGTTCGATTTGACGGAATTTCTAATCATGGGTGGCAGTTCGGTAGGTATTGCTCTGCTGGGCATTACCTTGGCTTCTCTGATGTATTTGAGCCGGAAAATTGATGCAGGCGCGATCGCCCAAAAAATCAAACCACTTTACGAGTTCTCTCTCAACAAGTGGTATCTCGACGATATCAACGAGGTTCTCTTCGTCAGAGGCAGCCGCCGTTTAGCGCGGCAAGTCATGGAAGTGGATTTGCGAGTCGTCGATGGTATCGTCAACCTGACAGGGTTTCTCACCCTGGTTACGGGCGAAGGTTTGAAATACTTTGAAAGCGGTCGCGCTCAATTTTATGCCCTGATTGTGTTTGTCGCAGTTCTGGGTTTTGCGATCGTTTCTGGAGTTGGTTAAATCTGTCGGGAAACAGCACTCTCGTCTCCTCCCTCCGCGTAGGGAAACGGCACTGCCGTCTCCTCCCTCCGCGTAGGGAAACGGCACTGCCGTCTCCTCCCTCCGCGTAGGGAAACGGCACTGCCGTCTCCTC
>NZ_JAUBUN010000006.1:213670-237802 GCF_036702665.1 Microcoleus sp. Aus8_D2 | reverse complement strand
CCCCCGCGTAGGGAAACGGCACTGCCGTCTCCTAGTTCCCAGGCTCTGCCTGGGAACCGATATCCAGAGGCTCTGCCTCGCTCTTGCATAAGGAGGCAGAGCCTCCGGATCGGCGTTACCAGGCTTATAGCCTGGTAACGAGTAATATTTTAAGCAATAGTATTAGTTCAATAACTCAGAATTGACAATTAGCCAATAGAAATAAATCTTGCATTAAACTCAAATTGTGCGATCGCACAAATCGTCGCAAACATTGCAAAAATAATTGTTTCGTATTAAAAAAATATAAAATTTAGACCAAAATAGCCAAAATGTGTTTAAACCTAATAATTGATGGCTAATTTTAAAACGCAATGGATACAGCTAATTTTCCGTGGTTAACAACAACAATTCTGTTTCCCATTGCTGCGTCCCTGCTGATTCCTTTGATTCCCGACAAGGACGGCAAGACGGTGCGGTGGTATGCACTAATTGTAGGTTTGCTCGATTTTGCCCTGCTTGTTTACGCTTTTTGCACTCAGTACGACTTCAGCAATCCAGACTTGCAACTGGTTGAAAGTTATACTTGGGTGCAGCAACTCGATTTAAATTGGTCGGTGGGTGCTGACGGTTTGTCGATGCCGCTGATTTTGCTAACTGGTTTTATTACTACGCTGGCTACTTTAGCAGCTTGGCCAGTCACATTTAAACCGAAGCTATTTTACTTTTTGATGCTGACAATGTACGGCGGCCAAATCGCAGTTTTTGCCGTACAGGATATGTTGCTGTTTTTCCTAGTTTGGGAACTAGAATTAGTTCCGATTTACCTGATTTTGTCCATCTGGGGCGGGAAGAAGCGCCTCTACGCAGCAACTAAGTTTATCCTGTACACCGCAGGCGGTTCGCTGTTTATTTTGGTGGGCGCGCTGACGATGGCGTTTTACGGCGATACCGTGACTTTCGATATGCGGGCGATCGCAGCCAAAGAATTCGCCCCCAATATAGAATTGCTCCTGTACGCAGGATTCTTAATAGCCTACGGCGTCAAACTGCCAATTTTTCCCCTGCACACTTGGCTCCCTGACGCCCACGGCGAAGCAACCGCACCCGCCCACATGTTGCTAGCAGGAATTCTGCTAAAAATGGGCGGCTACGCCTTGCTGCGGATGAATGCGGGAATGCTCCCCGACGCTCACGCTACTTTCGCACCACTCTTAGTAATTTTGGGTGTAGTTAACATTGTTTACGCCGCCTTAACCTCTTTTGCTCAGCGCAATTTAAAGCGAAAAATTGCTTATTCTTCAATTTCCCACATGGGGTTTGTGCTGATTGGGATAGCTTCCTTTACCGATCTGGGAACGAGCGGCGCCATGCTGCAAATGGTTTCCCACGGTTTGATCGGCGCGAGTTTGTTCTTCATGGTAGGCTGCACTTACGATCGCACGCACACGCTCATGCTGGACGAAATGGGCGGCGTCGGTAAGAAAATGCGGAAGGTTTTCGCGATGTGGACTGCTTGCTCTATGGCTTCCTTGGCCTTGCCAGGAATGAGCGGTTTTGTAGCAGAATTAATGGTATTTGTAGGTTTTGCAACCAGCGATGCTTACAATCCGGTGTTTAAAGTTTGCGTGGTATTTTTGGCGGCTGTCGGGGTTATTTTGACTCCGATTTACCTGCTGTCGATGCTGCGGGAAATCTTCTACGGCCCGGAAAACAAGGAATTGTCGGAACACGAAGAATTGGTGGATGCGGAACCGCGAGAAGTGTTTATTATTGCGGCTCTGTTAGTGCCGATTATTGGCATTGGCTTGTATCCAAAGATGCTCACTCAAGTTTACGATGCGACTACTATACAGTTGACTGCCAAATTGCGGGATTCTGTGCCTGCTCTGGTGGCTAAGGCTGCTGCCGATACAACAGTGTCTCTGCGCGCTCCGGCGATCGAACCTAGTAAGTTGTAAATAGGTTAGTAGTGAGGACTTCAGCCCGCATCAAAACTAGGACTAAAGTCCTCACTACGAGCCTTATAAATTCGTTCGTAGTGAGGACTTCAGTCCGCATCAAAACTAGGACTAAAGTCCTCACTACGAGCCTTATAAATTCGTTCGTAGTGAGGACTTCAGTCCGCATCAAAACTAGGACTAAACTACGAGCCTTATAAATTCGTTCGTAGTGAGGAATTCAGTCTGCATCAAAACTAGGACTAAAGTCCTCACTACGAGCCTTATAAATTCGTTCGTAGTGAGGACTTCAGTCCGCAGAAAAAAGAGAAGTAGCCGTAGGGTGCGCCGCCATTTTTGAATCCATAAATTAAAAATCGACAATCTCACATATCCGCACCTTACCTAATAGTTGATAAAACAATCTCAACATTTCTATAATTTTTTTTAAAAAAATATTAGTGTGTAGCCTTCATTGTTCTTGTTTCTATACTTGCTAGAAAAGTTAGAGTTAAGAATATTTACGAACTCATCTTAGCCGTTATAGATCGATCGCAATACCCCATAATCTCAAACCCAGGCATCGAGCTTAAATTCTTCCGCTAAAAAATCAATAAAACTCATTATTTTTGCCGGATAAAAGCGGCTGCGACGATACACCGCATAAATTGGCAAGGGAGTCGGCTGATAATCCTGCAACACAACCTTGAGATCGCCCCGATAAATCTCATCACCAAACATCCAGACTGGCGCCACCGCAACGCCCAAACCCGATAACACTGCTGCTCGAATAGCCACAGAACTATTAGTTTGAAAACAGCCCCCAACCCGCACCTTAATAGTGCCATCTGTTCCTAAAAAATGCCACTCATTCCCCGTTGACAGATGGGTATAAACAATACAATCATGATCCACTAAATCATCCGGTGTTTGGGGCTCTCCCGCTTGCTCAAAATAGCCTGTTGTTGCCACTGTGACGCGGCGGGTCGTGCCGATGCGATGGCTAATCAAGGAACTATCCAAATGATTTCCAATGCGGATCAAAAGGTCTAAACCATTCTCTACAATGTCCACAAAATGATCCGCCATCATCAGATCGATCTTGACATCGGGATAGCGTTTCATAAAAGCTTTTAAACGAGGGACAATCTGCATTTGCCCAAACAGCACAGGACAGCCCAATCGTAAAATTCCTGTTGCTCGTTCTTTCTCTTTTAAACTAGCCTCCGCTTCCGCCACGGTTTCCAAAATCTGCTGACAGTATTGATAGTATTTTTTCCCCTCCTCGGTCAAACTCAAGTTGGTAGTTGAACGAGTGAGTAATTGTACCCCCAAATATTTTTCCAGAGCGGCGATTTGCTTGCTAATGGTGGGTTGCGTCGTCTGTTGTTCCCGCGCTACCGCAGAAAAACTCTTCATTTCGATCGCCCGAACGAAAGTCTGCATACAGGCAATTCGATCCATACAGCACCTATTCCAAAATGGCATATAACATATTCTATTCTGCCTCCTTCTCAAAAAAATTGAAATAGATCATGATATTCGCATCAACCGTTCTCACGAACAAACAAAGATGTTAAAACTCAAATCCCTCAGTCCTCTGTTCGCTACTCTAGCCATTGCTAGTGCTATCAGTGCGGGAGACGTAGCTGTACATAGCTTTTTGCCAAAATTCCAAAATACGGCGATCGCCGCCCCGGAAATGACCGTTCAGCAAAAAATCGATATTATTAGTAAAAGTAAAGGACAAGTTGGTAGTGGCGACCAATTGCGACGATTTTTCTATGGTGATTTATTACCCTTAGGAGTACAACCCGGTGGAGCAGGCATGGTGGTCAATCTCTACAACAAAGCCAACAATGTTACCTTCTCTTACTGTTCTACCTACGATGTTGTTGTCGCTGTGAAGCAAGGGAAAGTAACGACTTTTCCCGCCGCTGAAGTGAAGTAATTTGCCTGTTCCCTTGCTGACTTTAAGTAAGGGACAATTCCCGATCTATATAATTAATGGATATGTAACATGGAACTTCAAGACATCTTTGCATTATTACATCCGGCGATCGCCATTACTGTAGTCTTTCCCTTAATCGGCGTTGTGGTGAATCGCGCCCTACTCACCCGTCAGCGTCGCCTGCAAGTTGCCGGTGGGGAAAAAAGTAAAATTCCGCCAGTAGTAGGTTCCGAGCACGTTGCGATCGGTAGTTGGCTGAGTGGCTCAGTGGTAGGCGTTGCCCTACTGGGAATGGCCTATCCCATCTTCTCAAAAATGCTCAGTAACGACATCCTTACTAAAGAACCCTTCCGAGTCTTGTTTGTCATCGCCATTTTCCTGTTAACCATTGCTTCTTTCACGCTACTATTTAAAGCAAGAGTTAAACTCTGGCGAGGCATTTTTGCCACTTTGACGGGCATGGGATTGATTGTTTTAGGGTTTCAGCCAGAAATTTATCGTCGAGATAATGAATGGTTTGTTTCCCATTATTACTACGGTATGACAGCGGCTTTATTGATGATTTTTTCATTGACGATTATCCAAAATATTTATCAGGACAAACAAAATCGCTGGCGCACCGTTCATATCATTCTCAATTGTTTTGCTCTGCTGCTATTTATCGGTCAGGGAATGACTGGTGCCAGAGATTTATTAGAGATTCCCCTCCACTGGCAAGAACACTATATTTATCAATGTGACTTTACCAACAAAACCTGTCCTCAACCAAAATAAAAGGGTGATTTAATTCTCATGAAAGACAGAATTTTGGCCTTAGAATCTTATGTTCGTTTTTCCGATAAAGTCGCTAAGGTGACACAGATTATTGAGACGGAAAATTCTAGCATCGCTATTTGGGGAGTCAAGCCTGGGCAAATTGTGCAAGCTCATTCTCACCCCGATGGACAAGATACTTGGGTGATGCTCCGGGGCAATTTGACTTATTATTTAGGCAATGGTGAAAGTCAAAGCTTGAATGCTGGTGAAGTTGCGATCGCAGAAAAAAATCAGATTCATGGGGCAGTGAATGAGAATAGTGAAGATGCTGTGTTTGTCTCGATTTATTCTGCTCCCAAAATTGGCTATGAAAAGGCATCACCCTAAGCTAATTTGTATATTTATAAATTACCTAATTATCCAAACAAGTTTTTATGAGTTATCAACATTTTTGTAAATCGCACTCCCGATAAAGAAACCGGGTTTTTTACCTAATCTGCGGACTACTGCGAAAGATTTTCGTCAAAAAACCCGGTTTCTGGCCACCCATGCGTAAGTCCTAATTATGAACATTGCAAAAAAAATCAATAAATTTTTAATTCGACTTCCCAGCAGCATATATCTTAGTATTGCTGTTTTAATTTTTGCTAGTTCTAGTTCTATCACTCGTAAAATCGTTGAAATTGGGCAAGCTCATGCTATAAATGGCAGAAATCCTATCTCACTCTGCAATGTCTTATTTGTGGGTAATATTTGTGCTTTGGGGTTAATGACTGTAATTTTTCATCAAGACTGGAAACCGAATACTCTGAAAGCTCTGACTCGTAAAGATTGGATTAGTTTAACCGTTACAGGTATTTTATCGGGGGCGATCGCTCCCGCCTTAATTTTTAATGCCCTGGGACAGACAAATGTTACCAATATCGTTTTAATTGGGCGCATCGAACCAATTTTAACCCTGGTATTGGGTGTTTTGCTGTTGGGTTTGCGGGTCAATTTTTGGGCAAGTGCAGGCTCTGTGATTTCCTTAGCCGGGGTGATAGTCACTGCTTTTTTAGGGAGTTCAGGCCAAACGACGGCTGGATTTCAAATTGGAACTGGAGAAATTTGTGTAGCGATCGCTGCTATCATTGGTTCGATTTCGACAGTTGTTGGTAAACTGCAATTACAATCAATTCCCTTGGGAATTTTTACCATTTATCGCAATATTCTAGGGACGGTGATTTTTTTCCTATTGGCTAATTTCCTTTACGGACCAAACCATTTTGCAGAAGTGTTATCTCCTTTTCTGTGGCAATGGATGCTCGTCTATGCGGCGATTATTGTCGTCACGGGTCAATTATGTTGGTTCGCTGCTTTGAAAAATGCGACTTCAACGGAACTAAATTTAGCCAATTTAGTGAGCCCAATTGCAGCAATAGTGATGGCTTATTTAATTTTAGGAGAATCTCCTACTTTAGCTCAATATTTAGGGGGAAGTTTATTATCCGTCGGGATTATATTTGCTTTTATTGGCCACCGATATGAGGCTAAGGTAAATCGAGAATTAGTTAACCCCAGTCCTCGCGATGCAATGGAAATGGCGATCGGTTTCCGGGGAGTTTAATATTTTTATCTGCATCTTTCAGTCGCAATATTTCGGAGAGTTTCATTGCTAACCGATATGTAGCTAGAAACCCGATTTATACGAGTTTTGCTATACCCTCACGATAAATATACGAGTCAACCGGGTTTCTGAGGTCATTTTTATCTGCATCTTTAAGTAGCTGAAAGGCTAATAAACTAGACATTTTGCCAAAATCAAAACTCTCTAAAAATAATCGGCGCTCATCTGTGTTTATCTGCAATCATCTGCGGTTTCAGTATCAATAAAATATTTGGCAAGAGCTGTACGAATAAGCGACAGTATTTCAGTCATATTTGCGGCCACGCTCACCGAGTCGTTAGCTCGCAATACTCTATACCCAATATTTTAAAATTACCAGTGGCTCGATCGCTCTTCAATTCGGTACGAGCTCTTCTTGTCTGTAGCCCGATCGCGCTCCGGAGAGTGCGATGCTTTTTCGTTGGGCGATCGCCAAGTTGTACGATACTTTCCTCTGTCAAATAAATATTAGCAGGCAGAAAAGGTATATTATGACTTTAACCAGATCATCTCTGAAGAGATATGTTCTACTGCTCGAATCCAAGGTGCTCTAATCCTTTCAATCCCGACAAATCTAAATTTTGTCAAAGTTGCGGCCAGCCCGACCTCACGCCTCTATTCAGGAACCGCTACCGCGTGATTCGACTGTTGGGCGAGGGGGGATTTGGCAGAACTTATGAAGCGGTAGATATCGATCGCATGGACGATCCCTGCGTCATCAAGCAGTTTATGCCCCAAGTTCAGGGAACATCAGCACTTGAAAAGGCTACAGAACTGTTTAAGCAAGAAGCGAAACGACTTTACGAACTCGGCGAACATCCCCAAATTCCTAGATTAATTGCTTATTTTGAACAAGACAACCGGCTTTATTTAGTACAAGAATTGATTGAGGGGCAAAATTTACTAGCTGAATTAACTCAGCAGGGCGTTTTTAGCGAAGAAAAAATTTGGCAGTTGCTGGCAGATGTTTTGCCGATTCTGAAATTTGTGCACGATCGCAATGTTATTCACCGAGACATCAAACTTGAGAATATCATCCGCCGCCGCACTTCCCCTAACTCATCTATATCGCCGGGAAATTTTCGTAATTCTGCTTTTCGGAGGGGAGCGCTCCGAGAGTTAGTGTTGATAGATTTCGGCGTTTCCAAACAAGTGACGGGCTCCCTGATGACCAAAGTAGGCACGACGGTAGGAACGCCCGGATATTCGCCTGTGGAACAAATGCGGGGTCAAGTTTTCCCGGGAAGCGATTTGTACAGTTTGGGGATAACTTGCCTGAGACTGCTAACTAAATGTTTGCCAAAAGTTGACGGTTCCGATGACCTTTACGACCCGATAAATGGCGGCTGGATTTGGAGAGAACGCTTGCCTGCGGGTACAAAAATCAGCAGCGAGTTGGCAAAAATTTTAGATAAATTAATTGAAGATTATCTCAAAAATAGATATCAATCTGCTGATGAAGTAATCAAAGCTTTAAATCTATATTCTTTACCTCCACAACCCCATTTGGGGAAGGGCGGACAACTTACTTTAAATTCTGCTCAGCCCAAGGCAGCTCTACCTCCGCTAAATGCTTATCTGACGGAGACCGAACAACTTGCTATCAATGCTCCGCTCAATCAAAGCAGGCAAACAAACAGCAATATATCTGTAAATCCGAGGGGAAAATCTCACTCAAATCCGCCTCAAAACAATGTGTTGCAAAGGATTGCTGCTGTCAAAAGCACTTTTGATTTTCCGGTGGTGACAGTAGACAATCGCGGGCAGCCAACTAATCTTAAGAGTGGAAAAGCGCGTTTTTTTGAAGAACATCTCGGCAGCGGTACAGTCATGGAAATGGTATCGGTTCCAGGCGGTACTTTCCTGATGGGTACCCCAAAAGATCGAGGTGACAGCGACGAAAAACCGGAGCACTCAGTAACTTTAGCATCTTTCTATATTGGCAAATTTCCAGTCACTCAGGCACAGTGGACAGCAGTTGCAGGCCTGCCGGAAATTAAAATATTTCTCAATCCCGATGCTGCCCGTTTTAAAGGTGCAAATCGACCTGTCGAAAATGTATCTTGGTACGAGGCGGTGGAGTTTTGCGCTAGACTTTCTCGGAAAACTGGTAAGAATTATCGCTTGCCTAGCGAGGCCCAATGGGAATATGCTTGTCGGGGGGAAACTACGACGCCGTTTCACTTTGGGGAAACGATTACCAGCGAGTTAGCAAATTACAACGGAAATTCTAATTACGCTGATGCGCCGAAGGGAGTTTATCGCTTTCAAACTACAGATGTGGGCAGTTTTAAACCCAATGCTTTCGGATTGTACGATTTGCACGGAAATGTGTGGGAATGGTGCGCGGATTCTTGGCACAATAATTACAACGGCGCGCCTCTTGATGGCAGCATTTGGGAGTCTGGCGGCGACTTTTCGCTGAGGTTGTTGCGCGGGGGTTCTTGGAACGATCATCCTCCGAATTGTCGCAGCGCGTGCCGCCTCAGATATCAGCCGGATTGCAAGGCTAGTATTGTGGGTTTTCGAGTTGTTGTTTCTGTTGTTTGATAAGAATTCGTCAGTAGTCAGTAGTCAGTAGTCAGCAGTCAGCAGTCAGTAGTCAGTAGTCAGTAGTCATCAGGAAGAAGGAAGCTTTTTACGGAGCCATATTTTACGCTTAATTAGTAATCAAAATCTGAGGACTTTAGTCCTCACTACAAACACTTTATAAAACAGGTTCGTAGTGAGGACTAAAGTCCTCTAAATCCGAGGACTAAAGTCCTCACTACAAACAGCAGTTTTTACCAGAAAGAATTGGTTGAAAGCCCAAAGCCCGATCGGGAGAAATTAAAATTAGACGATTCATTACTCCAATCCTCGGACTTCCTTTGTCAAGTGCCCTCAAGCGGTCAACTATCAACTGTCAAGCGGTCAACTGTCAAGCGGTCAACTGAACTTAAGTAGCCTTCTTCTGAGGAGCCACCATGCGTTCTACACTCATAGCAGCAACGCTCAACGTCACCACAGCCATGCCCAGAATTGCCACAGGCTGCAACTTCTCATTGATAATTATAAACCCGAAGAGTGCGGTCATCGCCGGCCCCAAAGTGCCAATTACTGACGCTAAGGCCGCCCCCGCGAACCGGATGGCAAAATTGTTCAAAAGATAGCTAAACAGCGTCAGTACCCCTAAAACAACGCCTCCCCAAATCAAACCAGGCCAAACATTTTGGTCGATTTGAGGAGCCAAATTTTCCGACAGCGGCACCCACAAACTCAGGGCGGAAAATACAAAAATCGCGGCGAAATTAACTAAACTAAAAGGAATCGGGTGCAGCTTGCCCGCGGCCATTTGCGTCAGCAATACGTAACCTGCAAAAGTAATCCCAGAAGCCAGTGCCGCCGCGACTCCCACCCCGACATTGCCGCCGCCCGGAGCTGGCGCCGCAAAACTCGGCCACCCTGCTAAAATCAGACCTAGGGTAATCCCGGAGATCGCGAAAAAGCCGATCGTACTGGGGCGAGCGCCAAACAACAGCCAAGAACCGAGTACGGTGACGATCGGGTAAATAAAGAAAATCGTAATCGCAATCCCCGCCGGAATATTGCCGATCGCCAGATAAATCAAAACCTGAGACAAAAACAGAAAAAATGCGCTTCCTAAAACCTTGCTCCACAAAGCTCGATCGCCCGACTGGAACAACCGTTTAAGATCTTTCCAGACATTCGGATACAGAAAAGTCGCCAATATCGGCATCAAAGCCATCACCACGATCAGCCGCATCAACAAAATCAACAGAGAATTTCCAAAACCCCGAGTCACCACCCCATCAAGTTCAAACAAGCCAAAAATCATCCGAGGATTTCTGCTTTTAATCAGAATTCTCAAACAAACATTAAACAGCGACAATACCACCGCCGAAGACAGAGCCAGCACCAAACCAGCCTGCACTTGAGAAGTTACTTTAGTGGCTGCGGTGGGCGCTGCTGATGGCTGTGGAACGGCTGGGCGCGGCGCATCCGCAGGTGTTGGCGACAGAACTTGCGGGCGGACAGAATTAACAGAATTAGTTGATTGCTCGGGATAGGAATCTTGAGCATCGAAAGGATTGTCAAGATATTCTTCTTCTTCTTCGAGTTCTTCCCTGATGCGGTTTACTAGATTTTGTAACAGCTCTTCCCCTTGCAGTTCTAGGGTTTTCATGTTGTTGAGCCGCATGGACAGCTCGCTTTCGTAGCTGCTCAAATCTTGTTCCAGCATTTGGAAACTGCGATCGATCCGCTCATCCAGGGCCGCCAATAACTCCGAGGCCCGTTCGTCGTAGTTGCTCGGCGGCATGGGTATGGGGAATTCGCCACTGGGAATCGGGCTGCTGAGAGAATGTCCCGAGTTAGCGCTGAGTTCGTTGAACCGCTGCACCAACAAATCCTGCAAATTGTGAGCCAAAACTTGAGCCAACTGCTTCAGCCACAATTGCTGCTGCTGAATGTACCGCCCAGACAGAGATTCCATTTGCTGAGACTGCAATTTGCGATATTGCTCCCGGAGGTCTTCAATATCTTCAATCAGGTGATTTTTTTCAGTTTGCAGCCGAGTAATGTCCTGATTTAACTGGCCTTTGACATTTTCATGCAAAGCGTCAAGTTCCTGCATCACTGAGTTGAGGACTTCTTCTGCTGATTGTGCATCCCCTGCGTCGCCTTTTGGCGAGTATTTGTTCCGGTTCGCCATTAGCCTATAACCTCTAATTTAAACTGCACGAGAGAGTGTTCTTAAGTATTGTGGGCTGCATCAGGTCGCAAGTTCTAGTGAGTTGCTCTCAAAGATTGCGGACACTGTTTAATCAATAGTAGTCGCTCAGCTAGAAATGTGAGAAAATTGCGTGAAGCGAAGCTATCCCGCTCTTAATCGCCCCAAGAACACTTTGTGCAATTAGAAATCATACTACAGCTTGACCTCTGCACGGATTGCTCCGGGTAATTCTCGCATCCAACTCACCCGCATCGCCAGCAGACTCGCCCCTTCCCGACAGCTAAAGTTGAGTGTGGGGCCCACACTCCTCACCCCTAAAGGCATAATTTGAGCCTTAAACGGTCAGAAACCCGGTTTCTGGGCCCAAGTCTCTGCCACACTCTTGCACCCGGATTTATGATATTAAAAGTTTCGATCTTTTGCTCGCCAAAGTTTTAAGAGGCGATCGCACCCTCAATCTGTCACTCCGCGCCATCAAGAAACTAACACATCCCATCCCCCGAGAGCAACAGATATGGTTTCCGAAAATTATGACAATTCCTTTACAGGCGATCGCCCAAACCTGAATATTTCTGACCAAGCCGAAGTGTTTGTCTTTCCCGCATCATTTGCACAACAGCGCCTGTGGTTTCTCGACCAATTCGCACCGGAAAACCCTTTCTACAATGTAGTAACAGCACTGCGCTTAACTGGTTCCCTCAACATAACAGCCTTAGAGCAAACCTTCAACAAAATAGTCCAGCGCCACGAAACTTTACGCACCACTTTTGCAGCGGTATCGGGCGAACCAATGCAGATAATTTATCCCGATTCTCCGATTAATTTACAAATATTAGAACTGCAAGATTTGCCGCCAGAACAACGGCAAACAGAAGCCCAAAAAATCACCGCAGCCGAATCTCTTCGCCCTTTCAATTTATCCACAGGCCCGCTGATGCGAGTCACTATTTTGCGGCTGACAGATAGCGATCATGTTCTGTTGCTAAATATGCACCACATCGCCTCCGATGATTGGTCGATCGGCGTGCTAATTCGCGAAATACAAGCTATTTATACAGCTTTGATAAACCGACAACCATCTCCCCTGCCAGAATTATCGCTGCAATATGCCGACTTTGCCGAATGGCAGCGCGCATGGCTCCAAGGAGAAGTATTAGAAACTCAGCTAGCTTATTGGCGACAGCAATTACGCGGGATTTCGGTGTTAAATTTGCCGATCGCTCGCCCTGCACCAGCTCGCCAAAATTATCGCGGAAAAACTCAATATTTAGAACTACCTAAAAAGCTTCAAGACTCGCTCCTAGAGCTTTCGCAGCGAGCGGGAGCGACTTTATTTATGACATTGCTCGCCGCATTTCAAACTTTGCTGTACCGCTATACAGGACAAGCTGATATTGTTGTCGGTTCGCCGATCGCCAATCGCAACCGCAGCGAAATCGAAGCATTAATCGGCTTTTTTGTCAATACTTTAGTGCTGCGAACAGACTGCTCGGGAAACCCGACATTTCGAGATTTTTTGGGGCGGGTGCGGGAAGTTACCCTGGGAGCTTACGCTCATCAAGATTTGCCTTTTGAGAAACTCGTCGAGGAATTGCACCCAGAGCGATCGCTCAACCGACACCCGCTGTTTCAGGTAGTATTCGGCTTGCAAAATGCGCCTGTGGACGAGCTAGAATTGCCAGAATTAAAGTTGAGTTCTTTTCATTTAGAAACTCAAACCACGCGCTTTGATTTAGAGCTGCATTTGTGGGAAGCTGCGGATAAGTTTCGCAGCAGGTACGGCGCACAGTGGCAAGATTCGGAAGGACTCAGAGGCGTAGCTGTTTACAATCCAGATTTATTTGATGAAATTACGATCGCCCGAATGCTGAAACATTTTAAAACACTGCTGGAAAGCATTGTGGCGAATCCGGAACAAGGAATTGCCAACTTACCTTTATTGAGCGAGGATGAAGTGAATCAATTATTACGAGAATGGAACGATACTCGCACAGATTACCCTCAAAATAAGTGCATTCATCAGTTATTTGAGGAGCAAGTCGAGCAGCATTCGGAGGATGTCGCCGTAACTTGCGACAGCCAGCATTTGACTTACAAAGAACTTAACAGTAAAGCCAACCAATTGGCGCGCTATTTGCAAAAACAAGGCGTGGGGGCGGAGGTTTTGGTGGGGCTGTGCGCCGAAAGATCGATCGACCTTATTGTCGGGATGCTGGGTATACTGAAGGCTGGAGGCGCTTATTTACCGTTAGATCCGAGCTATCCGCGCGATCGGCTAAACTTGATGCTGGAAGATGCGGGAATCAAAGTCTTGGTAATTCAAGATAAATTGAGCGAAAATTTCCGAGACTTCTCGCATTTGGTTATTAAGTGCGATCGCGACTGGGAACAAATCGCCCAAAAAAGTACAGAAAATCTCACCAACACAGTCACAGCCGATAACCTAGCTTACGTTATTTACACATCCGGCTCCACCGGAAAACCCAAGGGAGTTGCTGTCACCCACAAAGCAGTAAATCGGCTGGTACTCAACACCAACTACATAGAAATAGCACCCAGCGATAAAATTGCCCAAGCATCAAACGCTTCATTCGATGCAGCCACCTTCGAGATTTGGGGAGCCTTGCTCAACGGCGCTCAACTCGCCATAATTAGCACAAATATTACGCTTTCGCCTCACGATTTAGCATTGGAATTGCGGCAACAACAAATTACCATTTTATTTTTAACTACAGCTTTGTTTCAACAAATTGCCAGAGTTTTACCGCAAGCTTTTAATTCGTTGCGCTGCTTGCTGTTTGGCGGCGAAGTTGCAGATATTAGATGCGTGAAAAAAGTTTTAAAACAGGTGGAAAATACTCAATTAATTCACGTTTACGGCCCTACCGAAAATACCACATTTTCGGCTTATTATCCGGTGCGAGACGTGCCGGAAACCGCCACATCTCTCCCCATCGGGCGCCCGATCGCCAATACGCAGATTTATCTCCTGGATGCGGATTTGCAGCCAGTGGCGATCGGCATTCCAGGCGAATTGTACCTCGGCGGCGACGGGCTGGCGCGAGGCTACCTCAACCGCCCAGATTTAACTGCTGCTGCATTCATTCGCGATCGTTTTAGCAACAAACCAGATTCATACCTTTACAAAACAGGCGATTTATGCCGCTATTGGGTTGACGGCAATATCGAGTTTTTAGGCCGCGCTGACAACCAAGTAAAAATTCGCGGCTACCGCATCGAATTAGGCGAAATAGAAGCTGCTTTGTGCCAACACCCACAAGTAAGCCAAGCCGCAGTAATTGTCAGAGAAGACATCCCCGGCGACAAACATTTAGCAGCTTACGTTATTCCTGACGGGATTAATCAAAACTCAGAAACTCCCAATCTCAAATCAAGTGACTTGCGCCAATTATTGAAACAAAAGTTACCAGGATATATGGTACCTGCAACTTATACAGTGTTGGAGTCCATGCCGCTGACACCCAACGGCAAAGTTGACCGCGGGGTATTACCTAAGATAGATACAGACAGCGAGGATCTAACAGTAAATTATGTAGAACCTCGGAATGAGATCGAAGAGGTGCTGGCGAAAATTTGGGCTAAAGTTTTGGGAAAACAGCAAGTTAGTATCTACGATAATTTCTTTGAACTAGGCGGGCATTCCCTGCTAGCAACGCAGTTAATTTCTCGCATCCGAGACGCTTTGCAAGTCGAATTACCTGTCAGCAATTTGTTTGAAGCGCCGACAGTGGCCAGTCTGGCAAAATACATTGAAACAGTGCGCTGGGCTGCTAAAAATCAAACGACTACCAACCAGAGCGTAGATACTAGAGAAGAGGTGGAATTTTGAATATAGTTGAATTTATCTCTTACCTTCGCAGTCTAGATATTAATATTTTTGTGGAAGGTGAGCGCCTGCGCTGCAACGCTCCTGAAGGAATTATTACGCCGGAATTGCGCGCCGAAATATCTGAGAAAAAAGCCGAAATCATTTCATTTTTACAAGCAGCTAATCGTACTTCTAATTTTACTTTGGCACCGATCGTTCCGATCGAGCGCGACGGAAATCTACCGCTGTCCTTTGCACAGCAGCGGTTGTGGTTTCTCGACCAATTAGTGCCGAACAATCCTTTTTATAATGTTCCCGCCGCCTTGCGCGTGACGGGCGCGCTCTACTTTCCGGCGCTGCAACAAACCTTCAATGAAATTGTGCGCCGTCACGAAGCTTTGCGGACGAATTTAGCAGTGGTGGCGGGCGAACCCGTGCAGAGAATAGCTGCGGCTTTTCACGTGCCGATTTATGTATTTGACTTGCGAAAGTTTCCCGAGGAATCTCGCCAAGCTGAAGCAAATCGGCTCACGGCTAAGGAAGCTGAACGCCCTTTCAATCTGTTAACAGATTTGTTGCTGCGCGTGACATTATTGCAGTTAGACGATCGCGAATATTTGCTGATGCTGAATATGCACCACATTGTCTCCGACGGTTGGTCGATCGGAGTGCTAATTCAGGAATTAGGCGCAATTTATACGGCTTTTGCGATCGGAAAACCTTCGCCTTTACCCGAGTTGTCGGTGCAGTACGCTGATTTTGCAAAATGGCAGCGCCAATGGCTGCAAGGCGAAGTTTTAGAAACGCAGCTTGCTTACTGGCGACAGCAGTTAAACGGCATTTCGATGTTAAATTTGCCTGCGGATCGGCCCCGCCCCGCAGTTCAAAGTTATCGAGGAAAACGGCTGCTTTTGCAACTGCCAAAACCGCTCAGCGAGGCTTTGGAAATGTTGAGCCAGCGCCAAGGAGTGACGCTGTTTATGACATTGCTGGCAGCTTTTCAAACGTTGCTTTACCATTACGCGCAGCAATCAGATATTGTTGTCGGTTCGCCGATCGCCAATCGCAACCGCAGCGAAATCGAAGCATTAATCGGTTTCTTTGTCAACAGTTTGGTGCTGCGGACAGACTGCTCGGGAAATCCCACTTTTCTGGAACTTTTAAACCGAGTCAAACAAGTCGCATTAGGAGCTTACGCTCACCAAGATTTGCCGTTTGAGAAGTTAGTAGAAGAATTGCACCCCGATCGCGCGCTGAACCAAAATCCCTTATTTCAGGTAGCTTTTGCGCTGCAAAACGCGCCCGCACAGCCGTTGGAATTGCCAGAATTAACCTTCAGCCCGCAGCAGTTAGACGTGCAAACAGCCCGGTTTGACTTAGAATTGCATTTGTGGGAGCGATCGCCCAACAGCTCGGAAAGCAACAAATCGCCCAGCAACAAGCTCTGGGTTGACACTTCCGAAGGCATTAGCGGGATGATGATTTACAGCGCCGATTTATTCGATGAAGCGACTATTTCGAGAATGATTGGGCATTTTCAAACCTTGTTAGAAAGTATTGTCGCAAATCCCGAAGAGCGCATCGCCCACTTGCAATATATGAGCGAGGAAGAGCGCGATTATTTGTTATTTGAGTGCAACAAAACTGCGGTTAATTATCCGCAAGATTTGTGCGTGCACCAGCTTTTTGAACTTCACGCCTCGCAAACGCCGGATGCAGTGGCGCTGGTATTTGCAGAGGAGCAAATCACCTATGGAGAGCTGAATCTCCGCAGCAATCAACTAGCACGTTACTTGCAAAAAATCGGGGTGGGGGCGGAAGTTTTAGTCGGGCTTTACTGCGGGCGATCGATCGAGCTAATTGTCGGGATGTTGGCTGTACTGAAAGCGGGGGGAGCTTATCTGATTTTAGATCCAAGCAATCCGGTTGAGCGATCGCACTTTACGATCGCAGATGCTCAAGTGTCAGTATTGCTTACCAGCCAGGGGTTGAAACCCCTGTCTTATAGCGAAAGTCGTCTCAAGACGACTGAAACAGCAGAAGTTTCTAGTCGGCTTGAGCCGACTTGTGCTATGAGCCAGGGAATTGATTCCCTGGCGGATGATGGCGAAGTGCAAGATTTAGAAACACAGTCAGACGATCGAATTCACCATCCCAGAGTTGTTTGTCTAGACACAGACTGGGTGACGATTTCCCAAGAAAGCGCCGACAATCCGACTAGCGCCGTCACAGCCGCAAATCGGGCTTACGCGATTTATACCTCCGGCTCCACCGGAAAGCCGAAAGCGGTGGAAATTGAGCGCGGGAGCCTGTTAAATCTGATTTTTTGGCATCAAAGAGAGTTTGGAGTGTCAGCGGGCGATCGGGCTACGCAAATTGCTGCGATCGGCTTTGATGCTTGCGGCTGGGAAATTTGGCCGTATCTCGCCGCCGGATGTAGCATCTACTTTCCCGAAGACGATATCCGGCGAGATCCCGAAAAACTGCAAAACTGGTTGATCTCAAATGCGATCGCGATTAGCTTTGTACCGACACCGTTAGCCTCGCAACTCTTGCGATTAGATTGGCCTCCAACAACAGCATTGCGAATCCTCCTCACAGGCGGCGAAAAATTGCAACAACATCCTCTCAAATCCCATCCATTTAAGCTGGTAAATAATTACGGCCCCACCGAAAATACAGTCGTCGCAACTTCCGGTTATATTCCCGCAACAGAAGCAGACATCGCCCCCACAATTGGCCGCCAGATCGCGAATACTCAAGCATACATATTAGACAAATATTTGCAACCGGTACCCGCAGGCGTTGTCGGCGAATTGTACATCGGCGGAAACGGACTCGCTCGCGGCTATCTCAACCGCCCCGATTTAACCGCAGCCAGCTTTATTCCCAATCCTTTTCAACCAAATTCACGAGAGCGAATTTACAAAACTGGCGACTTAGTGCGCTACCGAGCCGACTACAACTTAGAATTTTTAGGACGCATTGACGAACAAGTAAAAATTCGCGGTTTCCGCATCGAATTAGGCGAGATCGAAACAGTTTTAACTCAACATCCAGCGGTGCAGCACACTGTAGTAACGACTTCAGAAGATGGACAAGAAAATAAACGTTTAGTAGCTTATATAGCCCTGAATCCAGAATACAGCAGCGCCAGCGAAACCGAGCAAATTAGGGAATTGCAAGCAGAACAGGTTTCGCAGTGGCAAATGCTCTACAATGAAACCTACAATCAACCTGCCGCCGAGTCAGATCCAACGTTTAATATTGTCGGCTGGAATAGCAGTTATACCAATCAGCCAATCCCAGCGGCACAGGTGCGCGAATGGGCGCACAATCAAGCCGCGCAAATTTTAGCTTTGCAGCCGCAACGAGTCTTAGAAATTGGCTGCGGTACAGGCTTAATGCTGTTTCAAATTGCACCTCACTGCACTCAATATTGTGCCACAGATTTTTCCCCAATTTCGATTAACTACATTCAACAGCACTTAGGAAATCAACAGTTAGCTAATGTAACGCTGCATCAAAAAATGGCTGCTGACTTTACCGGAATAGAAACAGCCGCGTTTGACGCGGTAATTCTCAATTCGGTAGTGCAGTATTTCCCGAATATCGACTATCTCGTGCAAGTGCTAGAAGGTGCCGTGAAAGCAACTGCTCCCGGCGGCTTTATTTTCATCGGAGATGCGCGCAGTTTGCCGCTGCTGGCTGCTTTCCACGCTTCGGTACAACTGCATCAAGCCGAACCGAGTGTCGCTGGCGAACAGTTGCAGCAGCGAGTACAAATGCAAATGTTTCAAGAAACAGAGTTAGTCATTCACCCAGATTTTTTTAGCGCCTTACAGCACCAATTTCCGCAGATTGGCGGCGTAGAAATTCAATTAATTCGCGGTAGTTACCACAATGAGTTAACTAATTTTCGGTACAATGCAATTCTGCATATTGCGCCCGAGAAAGATCCCCCCAACCCCCCTTATGAAGGGGGGCTAAGAAGTGACTCTGATTTTTCAGAAAAACCAGAGATTGAGAAGGCATCGCAACGGCTCGATTGGTTGGCGGAAAATCAGAATCTGACTGTGACAAAGGTGCAACAAATATTATTAGAAAATCAACTCGATGTTTTAACAATTGCTAAGGTGCCGAATGCACGGGTAACTGCTGCGGTGAAAACAGCAGAATTGCTGTCAGTTGCCGATAAATTTGCCACCGCAGCCCAGTTGCACAAAGCTTTGGAAAAAGTTGATAATTTAGGAGTAGATCCAGAAGCTTGGTATGCTTTGGAAGTTCCATATAATGTTAGTATTGCTTGGTCTGATTCCGACAGTGACGGGCGCTATGATGTAGTGTTTTCCCGGGGCGAAACTCGAAATTTTGTGCGATCGATCGCAGGCGATAACTTGCTTCCTTGGCGCTCTTATGCTAACAATCCCTTACAAGGGAAAGCAGCGCGCAAATTAGTGCCGCAGTTGCAGGCTTATCTAACCGAAAAACTGCCTGATTATATGATTCCGTCGGCTTTTGTGGTGCTGGAGTCGCTACCGGTGACGGCTAACGGAAAGGTCGATCGCCTCGCTTTACCCGCACCAGAGCCGGTTAAGTTAGAATGGGCTGGCGGTTATCTTGCGCCTCAAACTGCGATCGAGCAAATTTTAGTCAAAATTTGGGCGGAGGTTTTGGGAATCAAGCGAGTGGGTACCCGCGACAATTTCTTTGAATTGGGAGGCCATTCGCTGCTGGCGACTCAGCTTGTTTCGAGAGTGCGAGATGCTTTCGGGATAGAGTTACCTTTGCGTAGCGTTTTTGAAGCACCGACAATCGGAGAATTAGCTGAGGTTGTGGAGAGTTTAAAGGATAATAATGCTAAAAGTGAAGTTCCGGCTTTAGTGCCGATTTCGCGGGATAGCCGGCGGCGGAAGCTATCATCTTTGAATCAATAAAATAAATAAAAAGGTTCGTAGTGAGGACTTTAGTCCTTTCCCCCGAGGACTAAAGTCCTTACTACGAACCTTTCGAGCGCGATTTTATCTTTTAGAAATAGGACTAAAGTCCTTACTACGAACCTTTTGATTAGCGACTAACAATCGGATATGATATTATCTGAACATGATTGAAATATGCAGCAAGAAACAGAAGTTTTCGTATTTCCCGCATCGTTTGCTCAGCAGCGGCTGTGGTTCCTCAATCAATTAGCACCGGACAATCCTTTCTACAATGTTTCAACCGCACTTTACTTAACAGGTTCCCTCAACTTAAGAGCCTTAGAGCAAACCTTCAACGAAATTGTGCGGCGACACGAAAGTTTGCGCACTACTTTTGCGATGTTGGAAGGCGAAATCGTGCAAATTATTGCTCCGATGCTCGCGGTATCTCTCCCCACAATCGACTTACAAAATCTATCGCCAACTCAGCAAGAAACCGCAGCGCTGCAACTCGCAATTGATGCCGCACAAAGCCCTTTCGATTTAGCCACCGGGCCGTTATTCAAAGTAACGCTGTTAAAACTGAGTGAAACCGAATATATATTGTTGCTGAATTTGCATCATATTGTGGCTGATGGTTGGTCGATGGGAGTGCTAATTCGAGAGCTGGGAACGCTCTACACGGCATTTGTAAAAAACGGGCGATCGCCCCTCGCAGCACTTCCCTTGCAATACGCCGACTTTGCAGAATGGCAGCACCAATATTTGCAGGGCGAAGTGTTAGCAACCCAATTAGCTTATTGGCGCCAGCAGTTAAGCGGAATTACTGCGATCGATCTACCGACAGACAGACAAAGGCCGGCGGTTCCCTCCTACCGGGGCGCCAAAGAGTCGATCGCACTTTCTGCCGCTTTAAGTAACTCAATAAAGTCGCTGAGCCAGCAAGAAGGCGCGACTTTATTTATCACCTTGCTGGCTGCTTTTCAAACTTTGCTCTACCGCTATACAGGACAAGTTGATATTGCAGTAGGAACGCCGATCGCCAATCGCAACCGCAGCGAAATCGAAGCATTAATCGGTTTTTTTGTCAACAGTTTGGTGCTGCGCGCCGACTTATCGGGAAACCCGACGTTTCAGGAACTATTGCATCGGGTAAAAAACGCCGCCATGACAGCCTACGCGCACCAAGATTTGCCGTTTGAGAAGCTGGTGGAGGAATTGCACCCCGATCGCGAATTGAGCCGCAATCCCCTGTTTCAAATTAGTTTCAGCCTGCAAAACACTCCTGTAGCAGCGCTAGAATTGCCGGGAATCGCCCTGAGGGCGATAGACTTTGACACCGGAAGCGCCAAGCTGGATTTAGAGTGCAACTTGTGGGAAGATGCAGGCAGCATTCACGGGCAATTTATTTACAGCACCGACTTATTCGATCGCGCCACCATTGCGCGGATGGCGGGACATTTTCAAACGCTGCTGTCAGCGATTGTTGCTAATCCCAAACAGCGCCTCAGCGACTTGGCTTTGCTGACAGCGCCAGAATCCCTGCAATTATTAATCGATTGGAATGACACCCACAGAGATTATCCGCAAAATCAGTGTTTCCCGCAGCTATTTGCAGAGCAAGTCGCGCGATCGCCCGATGCTGTCGCCGCCGTCTTTGAAAACCAGCAATTAACCTACCGCCAACTCAACAGCCAAGCCAACCAACTCGCACGCTACTTGCAGCAATTGGGAGCCAAACCAGAAGTTTTAGTCGGCATTTGTGTCGAACGTTCTTTAGAGGCGATCGTCGGAATTTTAGGCATTATCAAAGCAGGCGCCGCCTACCTCCCTTTAGATCCAAATTATCCTCAACAGCGCCTCAAATTCATGTTAGCAGATGCTGGCGTGTCGATTTTGGTAACTCAGCAGCACTTAGCAAAAAACTTAACTGCGCCAGAATATGCACTCGTTTGTTTGGACTCCGACGGAGACAATATCGCCCGAGAAAGCCCACAAAACTTAACTTTAAATATCCTACCAGAAAACCTGGCTTATGTAATTTATACATCCGGTTCAACCGGAAAACCCAAAGGCGTTTTAATCGAACATCGCGGACTTTACAATTTAGCTTTAGCTCAAAAAGAAGCTTTTCACTTAAACTCAAATCACCGCGTTTTGCAATTCGCATCCTTGAGTTTTGATGCCTCGATTTTTGAGATTGTCATGGCCTTGGGAAGCGGAGCCACACTTTACTGCGCCCGCAAAGAATCTTTGTTACCCGGACAAACATTAATCGATTTTTTGCAGGACAATGCTATTACCCACGCTACCTTCCCGCCTTCGCTGCTAGCTGTGCTTCCAGACGCCGAACTTCCCGCACTGCAAAGAATTATATGTGCTGGCGAATCTTGTTCCTCGGATGTGGTGAAACGCTGGGCTTTTGGACGCAGGTTTTTTAACGCTTACGGCCCTACAGAGGCGACTGTTTGGTCGAGTTTTGCCGAAATTGGCTATCACCAAAAACCCCCAATCGGCCGCCCAATTGCCAACACGCAACTCTATATTTTAGATGAAAATTTACAGCCCGTACCCGTGGGAATTCCCGGTGAATTGTACGTCGGCGGTGCTGGTGTAGCCCGAGGCTACCTCAACCGCCCGGAATTAACCGCCCAGCGCTTTATTCCTCATCCGTTTAGCGAGAAAGCCGGAGAACGAATTTACAAAACAGGTGACTTAGCTCGCTATTTACCCGATCGCAATATTGAGTTTTTAGCCCGCACCGACGCACAGGTAAAAATTCGCGGCTATCGCATAGAATTAGGAGAGATTGAAGCGCTGCTGGTGGAGCATCCAGCAGTCAAAGCAACAGCCGTGGTGGCGGAAGCTGATGTATCGGGAAACCAGCGCCTAGTTGCTTATGTTGTCAGCGATCGCGATCGGGCGCTCAATCCCTTGGAAATGCGTAATTTCCTCAAGCAAAAGCTGCCCGACTATATGATTCCCCATGCCTTTGTGGCGATCGCATTTCTGCCCCTAACTCCCAACGGCAAAATCGATCGCCTGCGCCTAAAAACACCGGAGAATCTCACTAGCAATGCAACAGATAAAAGCTGCATTGCACCTCGCACGCCAACCGAATCAACCCTCGCCAAAATTTGGTCGGAAATCCTCAACACCGAGCCTGTGGGAATTCGCGACAACTTCTTCGATTTGGGTGGAGATTCCCTGCTGACAATTCGCCTGATTAAGGAGGTTAACCAGCAATTTAACCGCGAGTTACCGCTATCGTCTTTGTTCTTAAATCCCACAATAGAAGGTTTAGCAGATTTGCTAGATTCAGGAACAAATTCTGGAGAATGGTCGCCTTTAGTCGCAATTAAACCTGGCGGTAAAAATCCGCCTTTTTTCTGCGTCCATCCCATCTTTGGCGTCGTATTTCCTTATTGCGAACTAGCATTTGGGTTAGGAGAAAATCAACCGTTTTACGGGCTGCAACCAAAGGGAATCGACGGCGAAATTGCTCCCTTAACTCGCATTGAAGATATGGCGGCTGACTACATTGCAGCCTTGCGGACTGTTCAACCACAAGGCCCTTATTTTTTAGGAGGTTGGTCTTTTGGAGGTTTAGTGGCTTTTGAGATGGCTCAACAATTGCTCGGAGCCGGCGAAGAAGTGGCAATGCTGGCGGTGATCGATACTTTAGCGCCGGTTGCTGCTAACAAACCTTCTGTTTGGGACAGTTGCAAGTTTATTTTGACTACTGTTTCGCGCTCTATCTGGCCTTTTGTAGTCGATTATTTTCGCTTGGTGGCTGCTGCGGAAAATGTGCAATTTAGCGGTATAGCTGCGCGGTTTCCTAAATTAAATAAGCTGCTGAATTGGGTAGCTAAGTTTTGGCAGGGTTGGAATTGGAAACAGGCCGTTATGGTGAGCATCTTATCTCAGGAGTCAAACCAAAACAAATGGCGCGAGCTGGCAATTCCCTCAATGTTTACTGTATTTCAGGCTAACAGTCAAGCAACTCTCAGCTATGTACCGAAAATTTATCCGCACCGAATTACTCTGTTTAGATCCGGCGAAAATCTCAGCACGAACCATCAAGATCCGACTCTGGGCTGGAGGGATTTAACGACGGAACAAGTAGAGGTGATTCGAGTTCCTGGGAATCACCTTACTATGTTGAGAAAACCCTATGTTGAGGTGCTAGCTCGACAGCTAATGCTTTGCTTGGAGAAGGAAATAATTGATTAGGTTCGTAGTGAGGACTTTAGTCCGCAAAAAAAGAGAGGACTGAAGTCCTTACTACGAACCTAAGAACCGTTCGTAGTGAGGACTTTAGTCCGCAAAAAAAGAGAGGACTGAAGTCCTTACTACGAACCTAAGAACCGTTCGTAGT